>NZ_QTPZ01000041.1:0-74539 GCF_003853505.1 Burkholderia sp. Bp9015 | reverse complement strand
ATCGAGTGCTTACTGTCGATTTGCATATCGTGGATTTCACCATGCTACCTGCGGTGAACGTCGGGAGAGATGTTGTTCGTTGTCGACGATCTACGATCTGACACCGAATGACCCTTCTTGGCCGACTGCCGCCCGACGCGGTCGGCCGTAGCCGACGGCGGATTCAGCCAGTCGCTTTCCTCTACAGCGGACGTTCAAGCTTTACGTTGCACATGCCCAGATCGACCACTGGCCCAGAATCCTCAACCAGTAAATCCACGATCTGCTCGCTGACGAGCTCAGCCCAACAGCGATATTGCCCAGCCCCGGGGTGAAATCGATCACGGGCCATCTCGAGCGGCTTTGCTGCCCAATCAAGCGATATATAGCGCGCGGCAGCGTCCTGGCTAATCCACCGCCGCAGCGTGCGGTCCAGAGACGCGGCATATCGGCCCAGGTACCAGCGCAGCGGGTGCTGCGCCGCTGGCAGAATTCGCAATGGCGGTAGCCCTGTTGCTACCAGACCGAATGCGCCGGTGCGACGGCGGACTTCTTCAACCAGTCGCCGATAGTCTTGCAGGAACTGGCGTGGCGAACGTTGCGACGTTACATCGTTAGTACCCAATGCGGTCACGAGAAAGTCCGCCGGCTGTAATTCGCTCTGCCTTAATAGCGCTAGAGACTCTTCAGTGTTGACACCCGACTTTGCCACCAGTTGCCATGTAACGGGCCTGCCCAGTTTGATAGCCAGCATTTTGGCGACCGGTTGCGCTAATGCCTGTACCTGATCGTCGACCCCCACTCCTGCCGCCGACGAGTCACCGACAACCAGAATTCGCAAGGCCGGTTGCAGGGCCTCTCGCGAGCCTTCCCTGCCGCAACGAGGCCCTGCTGCTTCCGGTAGGCGTAGCGCCGTTCGCCTTAGCCTGCGTGCCTGTATCACCAGAATTGGGCCGAGGACAAACTTGTAGAGTGGCAACATTTTCAGTTCAGATCAGAAGAGGAACAACGGTAGCCCCATGCACGTTTTGACACGGTCTGGGCCGAACCCGGCCCCGACGATGAGCCGGCAATGCGCTCTGCCGATGATGCTTCCGAATCCGACAGTACTCGACCCATCGCGGTCAGACGGTCAACACGGAATCATCGGCTTTTGGAAATCACGTCACTCATGTAGTTATTCAGATCGCGAAAATCCTGAACGGTCCAGGAGTGCGGCGCAAGCTTTACGCCGTTTTCCCTCAAAGTTCTCGGAATCAGGTCCCCGTTCGGACGAAGTATTACCGATGAAACAATGACGCCTGGATAATCATGGAGTCGCTTTTTGAACGCAGCAGTTGTGAGGTCAGGCGTGGCAGGATTGCTTTTCTTGGCCAATGGCCCGGTGCCCGTGATATCTGCGCCATGGCACATCGCGCATCTTTGTATATAGAGATTTTTCCCGTTGATGTTTTGCGAGAAGGATGGTGAAGGTTGAGTCAACACCAACGCTCCTAGCGAAGCGATCAACAATTCTCTCGTTTTCATTTGGTCTTGTCGTATCACGCAGATTGCTGTGCCTGGGAGTATAAACGCGTGATCGTGGAATGGTCGCTCTTGGCCGTACATGGAAATTGGCCGATCAGCCTGACTGGAGGTTGGCTACGCAATCGTTGATTGCCTGTTCGAACTGCGGATTGGATAAATCGACACCGACACGCGCAAGCGAAAGCAGCAATTGCTCCGCAGCCGACAGCCGCTACCGCCGCCAACCGGCGTTGCAGGCGGCCGTCACGGCCGCGATGATGGGCGCCGTCGAGAAGAGCCGTGCGGGCATCGCGGCTGGCGTGCTCCATGCGAGCAGGCAAAGCGGCTCCGCATTCGGCGTGGCGATCTTCGGCGCGCTGATGAGCACCGCGCAGACCCCGGGGGGAGGCGTGCGCGTCGCGATCTTCGTTGCGACCGGGTTGTCGCTGGCGGCGGCTGGATGCTGGCGCATCACGCTCGGGCGGGCAGTCCGCGAGCCGAAACCCGCAATCTGATTCCATTCACTCGAACAATTCAACCGGATCGCCCGTCGGACGCGGTCTGCGACGCCGTGTCGGCGCGCATTGCCGGGCCGCCGTTTCGCGCATCGACGGCGCGACGCCAGCCGGCAGCCGCGTCTCGTTCTTCGATGACGCGCCGGTCCACGCATCGGACCGGTTTGCCGATGCAATAAAAAACCGCGAAGCCTTTCGCTGTCGCGGTTCTTTTAACGTGCCCGAAACACGGAGCAACCGTGTTCCGCTGCCGACGGCGAGACTCGAACCCGCACAGCTTTCGCCGCTACCCCCTCAAGGTAGCGTGTCTACCAATTCGGCGGCTATCTGATCTGGCGACTGCATTTGCGCTCACGGAGGTCGCTGCGCATGGCGGCCGACAAATCCGCCGGTGTCGTCGCGTGCCTATGTGCTCTCTGCATAGGAAATACCGAAACTTTGCATTGGACCGCATATTTTGCGATTTCTAGAATCGGGCGAACGTCGAGCCTTGTTCGACAGGTTCGTTCAGCCACGTCGCGCTTGCCGCGCGGCAGCAATCCCCGAGGAATCGTTCCATGCAGATCAGTACACCCGTCGCCGCACTGTCCGAGGACATGAAAGCGTGGCGTCGACAGATTCACAGTCGTCCGGAAATCGCGTTTCAGGAAACCGGCACGGCAGCGTTCGTCGCGGAGTTGCTGCGCTCGTTCGGCATCGATACGCATACCGGAATCGGCCGCACCGGCGTGGTGGGCGTGATCGACGGTAACGGCGGGCCGGGCCCCACGATTGCGTTGCGCGCCGACATGGATGCGCTGCCGATCCAGGAGGAAGGCCGGCCGGTTTATCGCTCGGTCCATCACGGACTGTTTCATGGCTGCGGTCACGATGGACACACCGCGATCCTGCTCGGCGCGGCGAAGCTGCTGGCCGGCCATCGCCAGTTCAAGGGGCGGGTCGTGCTGGTATTCCAGCCGGCCGAGGAAATCGTCAAAGGCAGTCAGGCGATGCTCGACGATCAGTTGCTCGCGCGTTTCCCGTTCGACGAAATCTATGGGTTGCACAACCATCCGCAGCTCGAACCGGGCAAGATCGGCGTGCGCGTCGGATCGCAGCTTGCCGCGGTGGATTTTTTCTCGATCGAGATTCGCGGCACCGGCAGTCATGGCGGAACGCCGCATCGTAGCGTCGATCCGATCGCCATCGGCGCGTTGCTCGTCACCGCATTGCAGACCGTCGTCAGCCGCGCGATCGATCCGCTCGACAGCGCGGTGCTGAGCATCTGCCAGTTCGTTGCGGGGGCGACGGCGAACGTCATTCCCGATCGCGCGTCGCTGCAAGGCACCACGCGCGCGCTGTCGCCGCTGGCGCGCGAACGCGTGCATCGGCGCATGCGAGAGATCTGCGACGGCGTTGCGCTATCGCACGGATGCGCGATCGATCTCGACGTTTCGCACGGCACGCCGGCCACGATCAATGCGGAAGCTCCGGCGCGATGTGTCATGGCGGCTGCCGATACCGTGGTCGGCGCCGCGAACGTGCTGACCGACGTGGCACCGTTGATGGCGGGTGACGATGTCGCGCGCTTTCTCGAGGCGCGGCCCGGTTGTTATTTCTTTCTCGGGCAGGGCGGTCACATGTGCCATCACCCCGAATACGACTTCAACGACGACGTGGCACCGATCGGCGTCGCGATTTTCGACGAAGTCGTGCGTCGCCGTCTCGGCGTTTGACGGAAAGCGTCGCGCGACCGAAGCATTCATAAAAAATGGAGGAGAACATCATGGAACGTGCAACGTTTCGCGCCCGGCGGACGATGGCCTCGCTGTCGGCAGGCGTGTGCGCCGCGGCCGCAACGGGCGCGGCATGTGCGGCCGAAGCACCGGCGCAGCGCGTCGCAAGCGGGTATACGCTTGCGCCGTTTCTGCTCTTCGTTGCGTTGACGCTCGGCATTACGTACTGGGCATCGCGTCGCAACCGCTCGGTTTCGCAGTTCTATACGGCCGGCGGAAGTGTCACGCCGTTGCAGAACGGCTTCGCGCTCGCAGGCGACTACATGTCCGCATCGTCGTTCCTCGGTGCGGTCGGCATGATGGCCGGCTCGGGCTACGACTCCATCATTTACGGCGTCGGCACGCTGATCGGCTGGCCGATCCTGCTGTTTCTCGTCGCGGAACCGCTACGCAATCTCGGACGCTTCACGCTCGCCGATGTCGTCGCATTCCGTCTCGCGGAGCGTCCGGTTCGGAGCCTTGCCGCCGTGAATTCGCTGGTGATCGTGCTGTTCTATCTCGTCATCCAGCTGGTCGGCGCCGGCAAGCTGATCCAGCTGCTGTTCGGCGTGCCTTACATGGTGGCGATGCTGGCGGTTGGCGCACTGGTGCTCGTGTACGTGCTGATCGGCGGGATGCTGGCCACCACGTGGGTGCAGATCGTCAAGGCGGTGCTGATGGTCGCGATCGGTACGTATCTGGCGTTCAAGGTGCTGCAGGCGACCGGCTTCAGCGCCAGTCGGCTGATCGCCACGGTGGTGCAGTCTCATCCGGCCGGCTCGGCCGTGCTGGCGCCGAGCCGGCTCGTCACGAATCCCGTGGATGCGATTTCGCTCGGCATGTCGTTGATCTTCGGCATGGTAGGCCTGCCGCATATCCTGAGTCGCCTGTTCACCGTGCGTGACGGCGCCGCGGCCCGGCAATCGGCGTTCTACGCAACCGCGCTCATTGCGTGGTTCTATACCGCGGTCGTCGTGATCGGCGCGGGTGCGATCGTATTCGTGCTCCGCAATCCCGCTTTCCTGGATCCGGTCACGCACACGCTGATCGGCGGCGGAAACATGACGGCGATGCATCTGAGCCATTACTTCGGCGGCGACGTGTTCCTCGGCATCATGTCCGCAGTTGCGTTCGCAACGATCCTGGCGGTCGTCGCGGGCCTCACGATTTCGGGCGCATCGGCGGTCGGTCACGATCTGTACAAGCGCATCCTGTGCCGGGGGCAAGCCGATCCGGCACGCGAACTGGCGGTATCGCGCCGGGCCACGTTCGTACTGGTCGCGGCCGCGCTGCTGCTGTCGCATCTCGTGCAAAACCTGAACATCAGCTTCCTGGTCGGGCTCGCGTTCTCCATTTCGGCGAGCACCAACTTCCCGATCCTGATGCTGTCGATGTTCTGGCGAGGATTGACGACGCGCGGCGTACTGGCTGGCGGGATAGTCGGGTTGGTGTCGTCGGTCGGGCTGCTCGTGACCGGGCCGACAATCTGGGTGGGCATCCTGAAGCACGACAGCGCGCTCTTTTCGTACGCGAATCCGACCCTGTTCTCGATGACGCTGGCGTTCGGCGTCGCATGGCTCGCATCGATTACCGACTCGTCCGCTCGTGCGGCGGCGGAGCGCGCGGGATTCGATGCGCAGATGTTCCGCAGCGCGACCGGAATCGGCATCAGCGCTCCCCAAACTCACTGATCACTGGAGCAACCATGTCGAACGTCAATCACCCGGCAGTCGTCGCGCGCAGCACCGATGCGAACGCAAGCGTCGACGCACGCACGCGCGACGTGGCCCGTCTGGTCCGGCGTCGCACACGCCTGAGCATCGGCATGAGCGTGCTCGTGCTGGGCATCTACTTTGCGTTCATCCTGACCGTCGCGTTCGCTCCGGCCGTGTTGACACGCCACTTCCCGGTCGAATCGCCGATGACGGTCGGGATCGTCGTCGGGATCGGGCTTTACTGGTTCTGCGCGATCGCAACGGGCGCGTACGTGTGGATAGCCGGCCGCTGGATCGACCCGCTCGTCGGGCGGATTGCCCGATGAACGGGCGGGCGCGTCCGGGTTCGCGATGACGAAGCCCGTTGCGCGGTCGCATGGCGACCGGTACGAATCGATATGCCGTGCTGTCGGAACCACGCCGATTTGTCCGGGACTCGCCGTCTAGCCGAATGGATGTCCTGATCGTCGTGCGCCGCGGTAGTCCAAGGTCACAACGCGTCGTTCGCGCAATCCACATCAGAGCCGTGTCTCCTTGTGCGCGTGTCAGTCATGAAACTGATACGCGCTTTTTTTTGACGAGGATGGCCATGTCGGTCGTGACCGACATGATCGAAGCGCCCGCTCGTGCGTTCCTCACACAGTCATCGGAGGGGCATGCAACTCTTGCATCGCCGGACGACAAGAATCTCATTGGATGGTGATTTTTTAGCTGAATACGATGCATCGCGGTCTCGAAGATTCACGCGGACGCATGCTCCGGTGCCGCGCATGCGATGAAGAAAATCGGTTTTCCAACGATTCGGTATGCGAAATGGATATGCCGTAACGAGCGGGAATGCGTGGAGCCGGATCGCAGCGCAATCCAATCAATGATGGGACGACATGAAAAACAGAAAATCAGTGAGGAGACTGGCGACGACCGCGTTGACGCTTGCGTGCGCGACGGGGGCGGATGGCGCCCGCGCGCAGAGCTCGGTGGTCATGTACGGCATCCTGGATATCGGCATCCAGAGCTTGACCAACGCCGGATCGAACGGGAAGTCGTCGCTTGGCATGCTGGGCAGTGCGTTTCTGCCGTCCCGCTTCGGCATCAAGGGCGACGAGGATCTCGGCGGGGGCTACGGTGCAATCTTTCAGCTCGAAAACGGCTTCGACCTCGGCAAGGGCACCCTCGTGACGCCGGGCACGTTGTTCAACCGCCTTTCGAGCGTCGGGTTTCGATCGCCTTATGGCCGGCTGACGTTCGGGCGGCAATACAGCGTACAGTTCGACAAGACGGTGCTCTATGATCCTACGTATTTCGCCAACGACTCGACGCTTTCGCTGAACGCGATCCCGCTGGCGACGCTGAGGCTGAACAATGCGGTGAAGTTCCAGTCGCAGCCGTTTTACGGATTCAATGTCGAGGCTGAATATGGCTTCGGTCAACAACTTCCGGGCAACGGCCTGGCCGGCCGGTATGTCGGTGCGGCGCTCGAATATGACCGGGGAGCGCTTGCCGCTCGCGTGCTTTACGAGCAGAGTCGCGGTGCGAGCGCAGGCGGCATCGATGCGTCGGGGCGGGTCGATGAGCGGTACAGCGCGGCGCTTCGTTATACGGTGGGCGGCGTGACCGTTGCCGCGGGCGTCACGCGCGTGGTCGGAGACCTCCAGTTGACGCCGCGCGGCATGGCTTACTGGGGCAGTGCGAAGGGTTTCGCGACGCCGACGATTCAATGGTACGTGCTGGGCGGCCGCTACGCGTTCCAGAGCACGCCGGGGCATCCGACGCTGTTGGTCGGCGGAGGCGAGTATCTGCTGTCGAAGGCGACGTTTCTGTATGCGCATGTCGGCACGGTCTGGAACTCCGGCGAGAGCGCGTTCGGCGTCAACAGCTTTTCCAGTGTGGGCCAGCCTGGCAAGAGTCAGGTCGGCGTGAGCGTCGGCATTCATCACCGGTTCTGATACGGCACACGGGCGCCACGATCGAGCCGTTGCGGCGAAGGGCGCGACTATACTTTCCGCACGTGGGCAGGTCGCTGCCCGTGAACGCCTGATTTCACATGAACCTTCGCAAACTGCAACATGTCCTCGCGCTCGCTCGGTGCCAGAATTTCAGTCGCGCTTGCGCGGAGGTGCACCTGAGTCAATCCGCGCTGTCACGCAGTATCCAGTCGATCGAAGCGGAGTTCGGTATTTCGCTGTTCGATCGCGGCGCGCAACGTATCACGCTGACGCCGCACGGCAAGGTATTCGTCGAGCGGGCGCGCCGGATCGATTTCGAAGTGCGGGAGCTCAGGCGCGACCTCGCGCTGCTCGAGCGCGGGGAGTTCGGCGATCTCTGCATCGGGCTGGGCGCGACGCCAGCCGCGCTGCTCAGGCAACCCATCCTGACGTTCGGGGCCGTTAATGCGCCCCAAGTACGCGTGGTACTCAAGCGAGGCAATACTGCCGACCTGCTCGGCATGTTGCTGGCGGAGCGCATCGACATGTTCGTTGGCGATATCGCGTCGCTCACGCAGCAGCCGGAAATCGAGATCGTGCCGCTGCCGAGATGGCGGGCCGCATTCTTCTGCGGTCACGCGCATCCGCTCGCGGGCATGGCTGGCGTATCGCCCGAGAATCTATTGAAGTATCCGGTCGGCTGCACGCATCTGTCGAAGTACGCGCTCGACGATCTTCAGCAGCATCTCGGATATCCAATCGCGGATCGCATCAAGCTCCAGAGCGACGATTTCGGCGAGCTGGAGGCGGCGGCAGCCGTCAGCGATGTCGTCATTCTTGGCAGCCGGCCAGTATTCGACGAGGCGGTTTGGGCGGGAAGGTTGCATCCGGTGCCGCTCGATCCGCCGCTGGCTGGTTCGGCCTGTTTCGGGATCGTCACGCTCGCGGGCAGAACCCAGTCTGCCACGATGCTGAGAATCAATGCCTTGGTGCAACGTGTGTTCGACAATTTCGCGGAGGACTTGCCGACACGCTAGCTCGGTGAGCGGGGGCCTGTTGCTCTATGAGGCGGGCGATATCGACACGGTGCGGCGACTCGTGCACGAAGCCCGTTCAACACGGAAGGGGTCTGGAGGACGGTCGATATCCGCTTTTTTTCCTGAACCGGGCAGACGAGCATTGATGCGTGTTTTGCGTGCGGCTCATCGTATCCGGGAGGTGCGGATGCGAAAGGGCGCATGCGGATGCGGGCCGCCGTTTGCGCAGTCTCGCCGGCCGGGGTTGCCTCGGTCGTTGCGCAGCGGACAACAAAAAACCCGCGAAGCCATGCGCTGTCGCGGGTTCTGCAAATGCACGAAACACGGAAAAACCGTATCTGGTGCCGACGGCGAGACTCGAACTCGCACAGCTTTCGCCACTACCCCCTCAAGATAGCGTGTCTACCAATTTCACCACGTCGGCACTTCAGTACTGCAAGGGGCGCAATTCTAGCGCCACATTGCGCGTTTGTGAAGGGGGTGTGACGCGATCGCGGGGCAGGCGAGGGGGAACCCGGTAAAATTCGCCGGATCGATCCGACGATCCTCGCAACCGCAACCCGTTTTCTCCCCGTGACGACGACCCTCGAACAACTGCAGGCCGGCCAGCTGTCGGGCGCCCGGCAACTGAAGCTTGCGTGCGGGCTGACCGAATTCCCGCGCGAGATCTTCGATCTGGCGGATACGCTCGAAGTGCTCGACCTGTCCGGCAATGCGCTGTCCGCGCTGCCGGACGACCTGTCGCGGCTGCATCGCCTGCGCATCCTGTTCGCGTCCGGCAATCGCTTCACCGAATTTCCTGAAGTGCTCGGCACGTGCGCGCAGCTCGACATGATCGGCTTCAAGGCGAACCGGATCCGCACGGTGCCGCGCGACTCGCTGCCGCGTGCGCTGCGCTGGCTGATCCTGACCGACAACGAAATCGACGCGCTGCCCGCCGAGATCGGCGATTGCGCGCGCCTGCAGAAGCTGATGCTCGCGGGTAACCGGCTGCGTGCGTTGCCGCCCGAAATGGCCGCCTGCCGTGCGCTGGAGCTGGTGCGGCTGTCGGCGAACCGGCTCGACGCGCTGCCGGACTGGCTGTTGCGCCTGCCGCGCCTCGCGTGGCTCGCGTCGGCGGGCAATCCGTTCGGCGCCGCGCCGGAAGCCGCGGCTTCGGCCGAGCCGGGCGTCGCGGACATCGACTGGAGGTCGCTGACCTGCGACGAGAAGCTCGGCGAAGGCGCGTCGGGCGTAATCTACCGCGCGCAATGGCGTGTGGACGGCGCCGTGCCGCGAGCGGTCGCGGTCAAGCTGTTCAAGGGCGCGGTGACGAGCGACGGCCTGCCCGATTGCGAAATGGCCGCCTGCCTGCACGCCGGGCGCCATCCGAACATGATTCCGGTGATCGGCAAGGTGCGCGGTCATCCGGACGGCACGCACGGCCTCGTGATGGCGCTGGTCGATCCGGCGCTGACCAACCTCGCCGGGCCGCCGAGCTTCGCGTCCTGCACGCGCGACGTGTATGCGGCCGATGCGCGATTCGCGCCGGCCGACGCGCCGCGGATCGCGCTCGGCATCGCGTCGGTCGCCGCGCATCTGCACGCGCGCGGCATCATGCACGGCGACCTGTACGCGCACAACATCCTGCACGACGGCAAGGGCGGCGCGCTGCTCGGCGATTTCGGCGCGGCGTCGGTCTACGACGTGAACGACCGCGAGCGCGCGGCGCGGCTCGAACGGCTGGAGGTCAGGGCGTTCGGTCATCTGCTCGGCGAGTTGCTGGCGCGCTGCGAGCCGCCTGCGTGGGAAGGCTCGCACGCACTCGACGCGCTGGCGGCCGCGTGCCTGAACGAAGATATCGACGCGCGGCCGTCGTTCGGCGAGATTGCGGCAGCGCTGGCCGAATCGAAGGGCTGACGATTCCGCCCGCGCCGCGGCGCGGGCCGTCGCCGTGCGGATGCTTACGCCTGCCGCGCGGTCAGCAGCTTGATCCCGAGCCCGACGAACAGCAGCCCGCTCGCGCGCTTGGCCGCGCGTACCCACGGGCTGATGCCGATGCCGCGATGGAGCCGGCGCACGCCGAACGAATAGACGCTGTGCACGATGACGACGGTGCAGGCGATCGTCGCGTACATCGCGACGAACTGCATCGCGAGCGGGCGATCGTGCGCGATGAACTGCGGCATGAATGCCGACAGGAAGATCATCGTCTTCGGATTGCTGCCCGACACGAACAGCGCTTCGCGGAACAGTTTCCTGCGGTCGGGCTCGACGATCGCGGCCTTGCCGTCCGGCGAACGGGGGTTGCGCCCGCCGCGCAGTTGCCGGATGCCCAGATAGATCAGATACGCGGCGCCGACGACCTTCATCGCGATGAACAGCGGCGGCATCTCGGCCAGCACGGCGCCGACGCCGAACGCGACGAGCATGACCACCGCGCCTTGCGCGACGAGGTTGCCCGCGATCGTCGCGGCGGTGCCGCGCGAGCCGTAGCGCACCGTGTTGCGGATGACGAGCAGCACGTTGGGGCCCGGCGACAGCGTGGTGGCGAGATAGGCTGCGGCAAACAGCAGCCAGGTCTGAATGGACATGCGGCGCTCCGAAAGGCGGGTTCTGCGGTCGGGGTGAATCCGTGCATGATGCCACGGCGGCGCGGTTCACCCCGACACACGGCGTCAACGCGCGCCGCGCACGCAGTAGGCGGCGATCGACGACGGCGAATCGATCGCGGACGGCCGCGTCATCCATGCGATCCACCCCGCCCATAACCCGCAGACGATCAGCACGGCGACATTCAGCGGCGTCCGGTAGCGGACGATCAGGTTGGCCAGCGGCAGGCGTTCCTTGCTCATGTGCATCTCCTTCGGTCGTTGCGCAGGCGGCGTTACTGGCCGATGTAGGACGGCGCCTTCGCGTCGCAGGTCACGGACGCCGTCGCGCCGTCGGCGAAATGCAGCCGCAACGGCACCTTCGCGCCGGGCGCGACGGGCTGGCGCGGCTCCTCGAGCATCACGTGATAGCCCTTCGGCCTGAACGTCACCGTGCCGTGCGCGGGCACGTCGACCGCTTCGACGTGAACCATCTTCGCGGTACTGCCGGCCGTCTGCGTTTCGTGCATCATCGCCATCCCGAACGCGGGCGTATCGATGCCAGTGAGCGTGACGGGCTTGTCGCCGTCGTTCTTCAGCGTGAAATAGCCGGATGACGGCACCGTCGCCGGCATCGTGCGGATCCAGCATGCATCGGCCTGGACGGCCGACGCGGCGAACGTGGCGGGCGCCTGCAGCGCCAGCAGGGCGAACAGCAGGCTGGTCGGAATCGAGGGTTTCATTGTTGGTGTTCCTGATCGGGTAGGGAAGCGGGCAGCGTGTGCGTTACTTCAGCGTGAACGCGTAGCGGCCCTGCGTGCGATGGCCGTCGCTCGCCACCGCGACCCACGCGACCGTGTACGTGCCGGGCGTCAGGTTCGCCAGTGCGACATGCATCCGCTTCCGGTTGCCGGCGTCGACCGCGGATTTCCCGTCGGCGACCGACCGTCCGTGGCTGTCGGTGACGGCGATCGAACTGAATGCGGGTTCGAGCGTTTCGCTGAAGTCGATCGTGACCGCGTGCGGCGCGCTCGACAGCGTGGCGTCGGCGGCCGGTTCCAGGGTTTTCGGGTGCGCGTGCGCGTGTGCGGCCTGGGCGACGACGAAGCCGAGAGCGACGAGTGCGCCGCGGAGGAATGCAGTGGTTTTCATGACGGGATGATCCGGTTGGAAATGATAAGGAAAACGATGTATTCGAATTCGGCACGCGGCCGCGCGTTCACGCGCGCGCAACGGCCTGAAGCGGACGAGCGCACGCACGGCACGGCGCCGCGAGCAATACGGTCGAACATGATCGTCCTTCGAAACGTGACACGGCATGCACGCGCGGACGCGTGCGGACGGCGCGATGCGCTGCGGCATCACGCGCGGTGACGACGAATCAGGACGCGAGCGGCGGGGCGCGCGGCTGCGCGGCCGTGAGCGGCAGCGCGCGGCGCAGGCTTTCGAAGCGGGTTGCTTCGCGGTGCTGGAGCGGGTGGACGTTGGCCGCGAACGTCAGTTCGGGCGCGGGCAGGGCCGGCGTATGGGCGAGCAGGCTGCAATAGCCGCAGGCCTGCAGATGCGCCTGCAGGCTTTTCGACGACGCATCGCCGGCGTGGCCACCGTCAGCCGGCGCGGCCGTGCAGTGGCCGGCAAGCAGCGCGTCGACGCGGCCTTGCGTCGTCAGCGCCTGCGAGATCGTCGGCGCGAGCGCCGTCATCAGGATGGCGAGCATCCCGATCAGACTGACGATCTTCCGGAAACGACGACTCAGCATGCGATGCGCGGGGCGGCGTAGGGTAACGATGGAGCGGATTATGCCATGCACCCGCGGCTAGGGCATGCGGGCACGTGGATACCGGGAATGACGCGCGGCGCGCTCACGCGTGCTTCGCCAGATATTTCGTGATCAGCATCATCTGCGCGGCCCAGCCGTGATCGTTCATCTCGCGCGCCTTCGCACGGCGCGCTTCGATCAGCTGGTCGAAACCCGTCTCGGTGACCGTCAGCAGCGTGCCGCCGTCCTTTTCCGCGAGCGCGAACGTGACGAGCGTCATCGGCTCGGACGTGTAATCGAAGTTCGGGTCGATCGCGAACGGATGCCAGCGAAAGGAGAACAGTTGTTTCGGCTCGACGCGATCGACGACGATTTCGAACACAGTGCCCGCATACGGCTCCTGTGCCTTGGCGATGTCGTCGTCGACGCGCGTCGGCGTGATGCGGCCGAACAGCGGCTGGTCGGGCACGAACGGCCCGTCGAACGACACGCCGAACCAGATGCCGAATTCGCCGGCATTGCTGACGGCTTCCCAGACGCGCGCCAGCGGCGCGGCGAGCAAGGCTTGTTTCTCGATGCGATCGGTGGACTGGGTCATCATCTTCTCCAGGCAGGCATCATCGTTGCGGGACGGCGCGCGGCCGCGCGCCGCGTTCAGTCGATCATGACCGCATCGGGCACGTCGAGCACGACATCCGAAGTCGCGACGGCCACGCACGGCAGCGTATAGCCGTCGGCCTTTTCCTCGCGGCTCAGGCCCGGCCATTCGATCGTATAGCGTACGCTGCCGCTGACGATCCTGCACAGGCAGCTTCGGCACGTGCCGTTGCGGCACGAGCGCGGCAGCCTGACGTGCGCGAACGCGGCGGCCTCGAGCAGCGTCAGCGAATCGGGCGCGTCGAACGTCGCGCCGAGCGGCTCGATGCGCACGAGAGGCGGGTGGTCGGGATCGGTCATGGGTGAAAGCGGGCGGCGAATCGGCAGCGAAGCGAGGAAAGGCAGCGCGATGCCGGAAGGCAACGCAAGCGCCAAGCATACCCGAAGCCGCCTGCGGCCGGCGCCCGTCGGGCGGGCAACCGGCCCGGAACGTGTCAGTGCCGGCGCAGGTAGCGGTACACGGTATTGCGGGCGAGCCCGAGCTCCCGCGCGGCGGCCGATACGTTGCCGCCGTGCCGTGCGAGCACGGCATCGATCACCGCGGCCTGGTGGCTCTGCAGCGTCGTCGCTTCGCGCACGTCGGCCGGTGCGGCTTGCGCCGCGGGTGCGTCGTCGCAGTCGAGCCAGAAATCGTCGGGCAGGTGCGCGAGCGTGATTTCGGCTTCGTCTTCGGCGAGCATGCCGGCCGTGCGCAGCACGTTGGTCATTTGCCGCAGGTTGCCGGGCCAGCGGTGCCGCATGAACGCGTCGAGCACGTCGGCCGCGAGGCGGCCCGGCATCGGCTCGCTGCGCGCCAGCCGCGCGAGGATCCGCTCGACCAGCGCGGGCAGGTCGGTGCGCGCGGCGAGCGGCGGCAGCGTGACCGCGAGCCCGTTGATCCGGTAGAACAGGTCTTCGCGGAAGGTGCCTGCGGCGATCATCGCGCGCAGGTCGCGGTGGGTCGCGCAGACCACGCGCACGTCGACCGGCACCGCGCGTGCGCCGCCGAGCGGCATCACCGCGCGCTCCTGCAGCACGCGCATCAGCCTGACCTGCTGCGCGAGCGGCATGTCGCCGATTTCGTCGAGAAACAGCGTGCCGCCGTCGGCCTGCACGATCTTGCCGGGGCTGCCGCGCTTGCGCGCGCCGGTGAACGCACCGTCCTCGTAGCCGAACAGTTCGGCCTCGATCAGCGAATCCGGCAGCGCCGCGCAGTTGACCGCGACGAACGGGCCGTCCGCGCGCGGCGATGCCTGGTGCAGCGCACGCGCGAGCCATTCCTTGCCGGTGCCGGTCTGGCCGAGGATCAGCAACGGCAGGTCGCGTCCGCGGATCTTCGCGACGCGTTCGAGCACGGCGGCCATCCGCGCATCGCCGGTGTCGAGCGTCGCGAACGTGATCGCGTCGGGGTCCGGCGCCCGCGTGCGCACGGCGGGGGCGGGCGGCGTGACGGCGACGGCCGTCTTGTGCGCTTCCGCGAATTCGCAGCGGGCGAGCACGCGCACGCCGGTCGACAGCGTGAGGCGGAACGGTGCGCCGGCCGCGCGGGCCGCCTGCTGCGCGAGTTGGCCGAAGTGCATGCCGAACAGCGCGTCGCAGCCTTGATGCTGCAATGCATCGAACGTCGCGCCGAGCTGGAATTGCGCGCTCCGGTTCGCGGCGATCAGCCCGCCGTCGGGGCCGAACGCGACGAGCCCGGCGAACAGCGAGTCGACGCAATCCTCGTGGGCGTGGAAGCGCAGCCGCAGCGCCTCCGCGCACTGGTTCGCGAACAGGTGGTTCTCGATCAGCTGCGCGGACATCCGCACCAGCGCGAGCGTATGGGGGCTGAAGCCGCGCGGGTCGCCGCTCACGTCGAGCGTGCCGAGGGTACGGCCGAACGGATCGATGATCGGCGCGCACGAGCAGGTGAGGATATGGTTCGCGCGCAGGAAGTGTTCCGAGCCGTGCACGGCGACCGCCTGGCCCGATGCGAGCGCGGTGCCGATCGCGTTGGTGCCGCGCGCGCCTTCGGCCCATGACACGCCGGTGCACAGCGCGACGCGGTTCGCCTTCTCGATGAAGTCCGCGTCGCCGATGCTGTGCAGGATCACGCCGTCGGCATCGGTGAGCAGCACGAGGCTTTGCGTGTCGGCGATTTGCGCGTGGAGGTCTTCCATCACCGGGCGCGCGTGCGCGAACAATGCGTGGTTCGTGTCGAGCAGTTCGCGCAGCGCGAGCCGCGACAGCGGCGAGAAATCGGGGCGCTCGTTCGCGCGCAGGCCGACCGCGGTCGAACGGGCATGCGCCTGCGCGAGCAGGTCGGTGCGGCCCGCGGTGGCGGGCAGCACGAAAGATTGAGGCATGTCTTGTCTCCTGTCGGCCCAAGTTAGCGCTTCAGCGCTTACTTGGGCCCCATGCTTCGCGGTCGGCCCAAGTTGACGCTTTAGCGCTTACTTGGGCCCCATGCTTCGCGGTCGGTCCGAGTTAGCGCTTCAGCGCTTACTTGGGCCCCATGCTTCGCAGTCGGCCCAAGTTGGCGCTTCAGCGCTTGCTCTAGTCCCATGCTTCGCGGTCTACCCGAGCCCGCACATCAGCGCGTTCCGAGGCCCCGCTTCGCAGTCGAACCCTTTGACGCCCTGCACCGCACCATCCGCCACCCGGGCCGCCGCCGTCGATATCGCCTCATCATACAAGCGCCGCGCACGTTGTGCGACTGCGTACAAAAACCCCTTGCTTTTAAGCGCCCGCCTGCAATGATGGAAATGGAACACGCACGCGCCGTGTTCCGCATCGCAACATGCATGCGACGCGACATGCATCCGTTCGGGAGACGCATCATGGTTCGGACGGAACTGAGAGTCGTGCTGGCGGCCATCGCCACCTTCATCATGCTGGGCGGCATCGCCGTGGCGATCCACGGGCTGCTGTTCGACCTGAGCGACGCGGTGCAATACGGAGCGGCCGCGATCGCGGTGGGCGCCACGACCGCCGCGATCGCGCTGAACGTCTGGCCCACCGATCCTCACTGACGCCGTTCGGCAAAACGGTGCCGGATGTCGCGCTGGTCAGAGGAAATGCGCGTCGGAACGACGCACATCGCAAATTTTGCCTCCTGCGCGAAACCGTCTAAAGTGGAATGCAACCGGCATGCATTAGTCCGCGCCATACCCCCGTGGATCGTGCCTCTGCCGGCGAGCCCGCGTAAATTTTCGTCCGGCCGGTAGCGGACGACGGACGCGGTCATTTGCTTTCTACCGGTCGAGGCGGCTCCCATGCAGATCCATTTCACGAATGAGAAGCCCGAATATTCGGGGCGCGACCTGATGCTGGGTTTCACGGCGCTGGTCAATGGCGAGCGCGTCCAATGTCAGATCACCGCCGAGGCGCTGGAGGATCATTTCGGTGCGGCATCGCCGCGCTTCGAGGACATGGTCGGTGCGTACGATCAGCACCGCGAGCGGATCGAGGCAGCCGCACGGCGGTTGCTGTCCGAGACGCGCGCGCAATGCGTGACGCTGCGCAGCGGCTACGTGCGCTTCTACGAAGCGAACTGGCGCTGAGCCGGACGACCGGGCAGCGACGGAGCGGGCGCCGGATACCGGCGCCCGTGTCATATCGGCGCGGGCTCGTCCGGTAGATCGATCGCTTGTGCGGGACGATGCGCTGCACGGTCCGGGCATCGTGCGGCGCGATGGCGTGCCCGCGTTCCGTTTCGCTTGATCCCGTTTCGCTCAATCTGAGTCGATCAGCGCGTACGCGCCGCCCGTTGCGTCGTGCGTGCGCGCGATGCGTGCGAAGCCTGCGTCGGCGAGGTGCATGCCGGCAATCAGCAAGCGATCCGAAGCGACTTCGGCGAGCGTGGCCGCGCGGGTCGCCGATGCCTGCGACGGATCGTGATCGAACGCGATCGACACGTCGGGGCGAGCAACCTGGATCGGCGCGAAATGCACGAGATCGCCCCAGATCAGCAGGCGCTCGCCCT
This sequence comes from Burkholderia sp. Bp9015, assembly GCF_003853505.1. NCBI lineage: Bacteria > Pseudomonadati > Pseudomonadota > Betaproteobacteria > Burkholderiales > Burkholderiaceae > Burkholderia > Burkholderia sp. Bp9015. The sequence continues at coordinate 57,179 of NZ_QTPZ01000041.1, read as the reverse complement.
GCGATTCGACGCGATAGCCGGTGTGGCCGGGCGTGTGCCCCGGCAGCGGCACGGCGGCGATACCGGGCAGCACGTCGCCTGCCGCGATGGTGCGCAGTTGCGCCGCGCAGGCGTCGAACGCGCGCCGCGCGATTCGGACATTGATGCGCGCTCGCTCGCTGGCTCTCTCGTACATATCGTCGTCCAGCCAGAACATGCGTTCCCGTTCGTCGATGAGCACCTCCGCTTGCGGAAAGGCCGGGCGCCCGTCTGCGTCGAGCAGGCCGCCGATGTGGTCCGGATGCGCGTGCGTCAGCAGGACCGTGTCGATCTCGCGTGCATCGATGCCGGCTTGTGACAGCGACGGACGCAGCAGGCCGCCCCAGTTCCGGATGCCGCCGGCACCGGTGTCGACGAGCACGGTGCGGCCGTTGCCGCGTATCACGTAGCAGTTGATGTTGACCGCCGACGGCGTATGCATGCCGGCCCGGTGCATGATACGGGCCGCGTCGTCGACGTCGATGTTCGACAGCAGGTCGAGGCCGGCCGTCAGCGTGCCGTCGCTGATCGCGGTCACCGTGAAATCGCCGACTTGGCGGCGCGGGAAAGAAGGGCGTGGAATGAGTGCGCTCATGGGGTCAATGTCGGGCGTGAAGGTGGGTGGTGTCGTAGCCGAAGCAGCGGATGCGTGCGATGAATCCGGTGTGGCGGAGAATCTCGCGATCCAGTTCGGCCATGAACCGGTCCATCAATTCAGTGGTGCGAAATGACGCGATGCGAAAGCGGATCTCCGCGCTGACCGGATGTCCGCGGCCGAGCCGGATCGGCACGTACGCGACGTGGATCGTGCCGGGTGCGGCGCTCAACACCTCGGTGCAGAGCGTCTCGCAGGCTGACGACAGTGCATCGAGTGCCGCGCTGGACGGCATGCTCGTCCCGGGGATGAAAATCGTGACGCTGGGCATGGCCGGGCTCCCGTCAGCGTGCGGCCGACGTCGTCGTCGCGCTGACGAGCCGGTCGCCCATCGGCGCATAGCACCGGATCGCGGCGCCCGACGCATCGGACGCGAGCCGCGCCTGATCGTGATCGAGGACGGCCAGCCAGCGAGCGGCCGGCTGGCGGTCCAGCGCGACCGCATGCATGGCGGTGGCTGCGATACCTGCTCGCGCGAACGGGGCGGCGTCGTCGCACACGGCCAGCCATTGATGGCCGGAGACGGCCGGCGCAGGTGCCGCGCTGTCGTACACGTTACGGCGCCATTCGACGATGTGCGGCTGCCAGCGCGCGAAATTGCCGCCGCCCTTGTCGCGATACTCGGCCGACGTCAGCACGTCCGGGCCGTCGATCGTATGCAGCGCGAGGTAGACCGGGCCGTCGCCGCCGAGGGCGCGAAAGCGTTGCGACGTGCGGAAGCCGGATACCGAGATCAGCGCCGGCAGTTTGACGCGGCTGTAGAAGTCGTTCCACCCGGCTTCGACGGCGGGCTCGGCGATGCTGCATTCAACGGCATAGATCATGACATCTCCACGGGTGGCGAGCGGCCTTCTGAGCGATCGGCCGGCTCGACTGGTTGAGTTTTTGTCATGATAATGATCGGAAGAATGGGCGGAAAACGATGATTCGTCACCATTCAATTACATTTGATCAAGCCATGACCGACGGCGGTCGGACCGGGAGCAATCGTGACGCGACGCAGGATTCCGAGCAATTCGGCATTGATGGCATTCGAGGCCGCGGCGCGGCATGGGAGCTTCGCGCGCGCCGCCGACGAACTGGCGTTGACGGAAGGCGCGATCAGCCGGCAGATCGGCCGACTCGAGACGTTCCTGGGCGTCGCGCTGTTCGAACGGGTCGGCAACCGCGTGCGGGTGGCGCCGAACGGCGCGCGCTACGCGGCGCAGGTTCGCGAAGTGCTGGACCGGCTCGAGCGCGACAGCCAGTACATGATGGGGCAGCCCGGTGACGGCGGCAGCGTCGACATCGCCGTGACGCCGACGTTTGCGACGCGCTGGCTGATTCCGCGGCTCAAGGGATTCCAGACGCAGCATCCGAACATCACGGTGCATTTCGCCGATCGCGCCGAGCCGTTCGTACTGGCCGGCAGCGGCTTCGACGCGGCGATTCACTTCGAGCATCCGGCCTGGGCCGGCATGCATACGTACCGTTTGTGCGAGGAGGTGCTGGTGCCGGTCTGCCATCCGTCGCTGCTCGCGGGCGGGCAGCCGGACACCTTGCTGGGCACGCTGCCGCGCCTGCACAAGCGCCAGACGCCCGATGCGTGGTCGGCTTACGTGCAGGAGACGGGATTGCCCGTGAACAATCCGGCCGCCGGCGCCCGCTATGATCTTTACTCGATGCTGATCGCCGCGGCACTGGCCGGGCTCGGCGTCGCGCTGGTGCCGCGCCTCTATGTCGACGCCGAAATCGCGCAGGGGCTGCTCGCGGCGCCCTGGCCGGACGGGCGCGGCGTGGTCAAGCGCTTCTGTCTCGTGTTGCCGGAGGCGCTGGAACTGGGCGAGGGGCCGTTGCAGACCTTCGCGCGCTGGGTGCTCCGGCAGGCGGACGCGTGACCTGATGTCGCCTGCACCAGGCGGCTACCCGAACGAACACGCGGTCCTGCGGCGTCATGCCGTTCAGTTCTTCACGGTAAGGAAAGGCATCAGGCTTTCGGGACGCTTCGGTCCGCCGCTTCACGAACCGCCTGTCTGCAAATCCGTCCATCGCGGTTTCGGCTTGTCCATGCCGCGAAGCGACAAGCCGAAACCGGTCATTCAGTCGCCCCCGGACTGCCGCACCCGGTTATCGAGCCGGGTTGGTCGCCGTGATGAACGGGTCGAACGACATATGGACGTTACCCTCCAGCAGCAGGTTGATCGAGTATTGAACGTTGGTTCCCGCGCTGTTGACCCGCCCGCCCCACACGGCGCCGTCGAACTGCGGATATTGTTGCGGGTTGACCATGTTGGGAATCGCGCTCCCCCAGAAGCCGAGAATCGCGATGGATTCACCCGGGTCGAGGGAAACGGCGGACCAGACGATCGTGTCGCCGTTTTCGCATTTCGTCCGCAATTCATTGCTGCCTTCCGAACCGTCCCCGCTGTAGCCCGTCGAATCCACCATGAATACATATTTCGGCAGATTGTTTTCGGCAATGGCTTTCGCGACATTGACAATCACGTTTACGTAGATCGTTGCCATGACGACTCCTGATTATGAAACAGGCAATGTTTTTCCGGCCCCTTGCCCATTCGCGTGGAGGATACCCCGTGCGTGCTTGATATATTGAATCACGCCGACCCGAATAAAACCGAAAGAATCACTCCTTTTGATGAGCGGGAAGATCGCGCGACCGCAGAGATTTTCGGCCGTGCAAGCGGAATATAGCAGCCGGATTTTATAAATCAACCCGATAATTCCGGGGATAATTGCGAGCGTCATCAAAGTCATGCGTCGTATCGATTTGCGAAAATATCGATGGAAAATGGTGCTGTGCGACGATTAAGTGATGTCTTGTATTTTTAATATATCGGTCGCCAATATTTCGATTGGATATTTGGGGTAAATTCAATGCTTTTTGATACGCCGAAACGCATTGTTTCGCGTAATACAACCATCAATCCCGCCCGGGAAAATGCCCCCCGGGCATGCAGCTAGGCGGGCGCCCGCCGATACAGGGCGCCCATGTGAAACGACCCGGCCGCAAATGCGACCGGGTCGTCAGGGGCCGTCCTTCTCGTCATGCCGTTCGGTTCCGCGACAGGAACCGGGCGGCACTACACGTGAAGGTGGCGTCTTTTGATCATGCCACGCACCGGGGCGCGTGCGTCACTCGCTGCCGAGATAGAAGAAGCGGAACAGGAACACGGCCGCGATGATCCACACGATCGGCTTGACCGTGCGGGCCTGGCCCGTCAGCAGCTTCAGGCCGCCGTACGCGATGAAGCCGAACGCGACGCCGTTCGCGATCGAGTACGTGAACGGCATCAGCAGCGCGGTCAGCGCGGCCGGCACGGCTTCGGTCGCGTCGTCCCACGGCACGTCGACCATCTCGCGCAGCATCAGGCACGACACGTACAGCAGTGCCGGTGCCGTTGCGTAGCCCGGCACGACCCCGGCGAGCGGCGCGATGAACAGGCACGCGAGGAACAGCACGGCGACGGTGATCGCCGTCACGCCGGTGCGGCCGCCGGCCTGCACGCCCGATGCGCTTTCGATATAGGCGGTGGTCGACGACGTGCCGAGCACCGAGCCCGCGACGATCGCGGTGCTGTCGGCGAGCAGCGCCTTGTTCAAGCGGTTCATCTTGCCTTCGACGAGCAGGCCCGCGCGGTTCGCGACGCCCATCAGCGTGCCGGTCGCATCGAACAACTCCACGAGGAAGAATACGAGGATCACGTTGATGATGCCGGTCGACAGCGCGGCGCCGATGTCGAGCTTGAACAGCGTCGCGTCGATCGACGGCGGCGCGGAGAACACGCCGTGGAACTGGTTGCCGCCGAAGAAGAACGACAGGACGGTGACACCGATGATGCCGATCAGGATCGCGCCGCGCACGCGCAGGTGGTCGAGCGTGACGATCGTGAAGAAGCCGATGATCGCGAGGATCGTCGTGGGCTTGTGCAGGTCGCCGAGCGTGACGAGCGTGGCCGGGCTGCCGACGATCACGCCCGAGGTCTTCAGCGAGATGATGCCGAGGAACAGGCCGATGCCGGCGGTGATCGAGATGCGCAGCGATTTCGGAATGCCGTTGACGATCGCCTCGCGCACGCGGAACAGCGTGACGAGCAGGAACAGGCAGCCGGAGATGAACACCGCGCCGAGCGCGGCCTGCCACGTGAAGCCCATTCCCTTGACGACCGTATACGCGAAATACGCGTTCAGGCCCATGCCGGGCGCGCAGGCGATCGGATAGTTCGCGTACAGCCCCATGATGATCGATGCCAGCGCCGCGACGAGGCAGGTCGCGACGAACACGGATTCCTTCGGCATGCCGGCATCGCCGAGGATCGCGGGGTTGACGAAGATGATGTAGGCCATCGTCAGGAACGTGGTGACGCCCGCGAGTATTTCGGTGCGGAAGTCGGTGCCGGCTTCAGCGAAGCCGAAATACCGCTTGATGGATTCCATGAAGGCGTTTTCTCCGGTCGGGTTGTCGTGTTGCTTGTTGTTCGTGCCGAATTGTTGTAAGGCAGCGCGAGGCCGGCCTACTGTAACCAGCCACTATTGCCGCGCTATCGGCGGATTGTAATAGCGCGGATAGCTCGGACGATATAGTTGCGGGGCACGATCGGCCGCGTTCGCGCGAACGGTCGGACAGGCCGGCCGCGCGAGGAAGGCGCGCATTTTACCGGTTCGGACGAGGCGGGCAGGTAGAAACGATGGAAACGATTCGATGAGGGGCGGCGGGCCGGGCCGGCCGATGCGGGCGCAACGACATGACCGGCATGCGGCGCGCGGCCGCCGCGCGATGACATGCGATGACATGCGACTGCAATCGCGCACCCGCATGCTGGCCGAACGCAGGACGGTCGCAATGCATGCGCGAACGCGCGCGGCATGACCGGCGCGGGTGCGCAGCGGCGTGCAGCGGCCATTCATCAGTCCAGGCGGTTGCAGATATCGGGCTATCCTGCGCCGAACCCGTTCCGTCCGCAACTGTCATTTCGCGACGCGGGCGCGACTGTGGTTTCTGTGTAAAAGATTGCAAGACGTCATCGCGTTAACCGGCAAGTCTTTCTAGGATAGATACACCGCGCACACACGCCGGCCAGTCGTTGCCGACGCGGGGGAGTCGCAGTCCGTGCAGGGCAGGCGGTGAAGTGCGGTGACGGTCGTTGCGCATTCGGGCAGGCGCGACCGGTTGCGATTGCCCGATGCGGGTTCGTCCGTCATCCCGGAGGTGAGCATGTTGAACTGGATCAGCCGTTGGGCGATGCGGCACGCCCCCACGCCGGAAAAAACCGCTGCGTCGATGCTCGTGACGGCGCGCATGGAACTGTTCGCAGCCGAACAGCGCGTCATCGATGCGAAATTACAGGCGGATTACTGGCGTACGCGGGTGTCATTTCTCGAGGAGGTGCAAAAGCAAGGCATCGACCCGTGGGTGACCTCGCAGGCGGCGCAACGCCCCGACCTCGATGCCACTCCCCGCAGCACGGGCCCGCGTCTCGCCGCCAGCACCTGATGCACGCGATGCATGCAAGGGTTGCGCACGGCGCGCGATCGCTCGCGGCACGCACGCGCGTGCCGCGTCATTCGATGCGCACCCGCGACGCATGGCGCCGCGGGTGCGTCCGTTTCCGGATGCGTTGATTCCGCGCGTTCCGGTGTCCCGTCGCGCGACGGAATCGCGCATCGTCAATCCCGTCTTCGCCATCGTCCGGCGAGCAAACGTTGCATTCGCGCGAGCGTGCGTCTCAGCCGTTCGCCGCGCCGCACGTACGCCGTCGTGATCGACGCTTCGGCCGGCCGGTCGTCATTGGTGCCGAGCCAGATGCGATCGCCGCGCGCGATGCGCAGCACGTCGCCGGGTTGCACCCAGTAGTCGTCGACGCTCGGCGGCCGCGTGATCCACAGCGGTGCACCGTGCGCACGAATTTCCGCATCGCCCGGCGCGCGCCAGGTCAGCGTCGTGCGCGGCGCAACCGCGAATCGGATCACGACGGTCGGTAACGCGATCGCGCCGGCGCGGCGCGAATCGGGACGGTCGAACAACGGGCTTGCCTGGTCCATCGTCTTCTCCATTCGTTGAGCCGGATGGATGACGCGCACCAGAACAAAAAGGCCTCATCCGTTTCCGGTGAGGCCTCGTGTGACATGCGGTACTGCTCGGATGCTAACGCACAAGCGCCTCCCGTGATCCATTCTTTCGAATGTTCACCGGGCAATGATTCGCGATGGCGATGAGCTTGAACGTAGGCATGCGAACGAGTTTGTCGATGTCGTACGGCGTTGTCAACGACTATTTTCGAGAAACGTGGCGCGTCACGCGTCGCGCTGGGCGAGGCCGTTGACGAGCAGTTCGGACAGCAGGCCCGTCATGCCGTTCGGATGCGTGGCGGCGCGTGCCTTCAGCTGTTCGACGAGTTCGGCGTTGAGCTTGCACGCGAACGGCACGAGGCCCTGTTCCTGGTCGAGCTTGCGCTGCGCGCGGCGATCGAGCTTCGCCGCGTCCTCGGCGCCCTTGCCGAAACGGGCGGAGCTCGACTGCTTCATCGCGTGCGTCAGCTTGAGCGCCTTGTTCTTTTCTAGATCGGTTTTCTTCATGGCCATCGCGGCACCTCCGGGAAATGAAGCCGCGATTGTACGCATTTCGGCGGACGCCCCCGCCGAAACCGTCGCGAACCCGCCGGCGAACCCGGTCACGCGCCTTTCGTCGTGCCCCAGTTGCCGCCGTGCGCGGCCGCCTGCGCGGCCGGCGAGCGCGCCAGATACGCGAGCGCCTGCTCGGTCGAGCCTTCGTGGTGCGGCGTATAGCCCGGCCTGAAATAGCGCAGCGCCGCGCCGATCACTTTCCAGAACGAAGGCAGGTGCCCGCGCCGCGAACCCTTCCACCACGCGAGCACGAAACCGGGATAGCGGCCCACGGCCGGATCGCGCCGGTACATGAACTTCGCGCCGCTCGTGATGAAGTAGAGCAGCAGCACGATCACGAACGCCATGTGCAGGCAGCGCTCCGGGTAGTTGCCGCCCATGTGGTTGTAGATGTCGAACGCGACGGTCCGGTGCTCGACTTCCTCCGCGCCGTGCCAGCGCAGCAGGTCGACCATCGTCGGGTCGGCACGGCCTTCGTCGAGCCCGTGCGCGTTGAGCACCCAGTTGCCCAGATAACCGAAGAAATGCTCGAGCGACGCGATCACCGCGAGTTGCTGCCGCAGCCAGAAGCGCGTATGGCCGATCTTCAGCCCGAACGGCGCTTCGCCCAGCACGCGCGTGAACAGCCAGTTCAGCTTCTGCGTGAACGGCTTCGTGTCGATCCCGTGCCGGTCGTAATAATGCCTGAGCACGCCGCCGTGCGAGCGCGAATGCACCGCTTCCTGGCGCAGGAAGCCTTCGGCTTCGTCGCGCAGGCGCGCATCGGTGATGTGCGGCAGCGCCTTGTTGTACACGCGGCAGAACCACAGCTCGCCTTCCGGGAACAGCAGGTTCAGCGTGTTGATGATGTGCGTGCTGCCCGGGTCGTTCGGCACCCAGGTGATCGGCGTGTCGCTGAAGTCGAACTTCACGTGCCGGGCCTTGATCTTGTGATAGTCGGCGGTAGCGGTCATCTGTGTCTCCGTTCCTGTGCGGCGCGCTGCGCCGTCAATGCGATGCCATGCTGATGCGGGCGAGCATCCGGCCGAGCCACGGCATGAAGCGGCCGACGAAGCGCAGCGCGTGCGCCTCGGTGCCCACCGCCACGACCGGCCGGTTGCGCAGCACGCCGTCGACCATCGCCTGCGCGACGGTTTCCGGCTTCAGGCCGCGCATCTGGTACAGCTTCGTCGCGCGCTTGCGCAGCCGCGCTTCGTCCTGTGCGTTGGCGCCCGCGTATTGCGTCGACGCCATGATTCCGGTTTCCGCGAAGCCCGGGCACACGGCCGTCACGCCGATGCCTTTTTCCGCGAGTTCCGCGCGCATGCATTCGCTGAGCATCAGCACGGCGGCCTTCGTCGTCGCGTACGCGGGCAGGTCGCGCGACGGCCCGAACGCGGCGGCCGACGCGGTGTTGACGATGTGGCCGCCCGCGCCGCGCGCGGCCATCTGCTGCGCGAACAGCCGCGAGCCGTGGATCACGCCCCACAGGTTCACGTGCAGGATGCGCTCCCAGTGCCGCTCGCTCGTGTCGAGGATGCCGCCGGCCATGCCGATGCCCGCGTTGTTGATCACGATGTCCGCGCCGCCGAGTTCGCTGCCGACCCATGCCGCGAGCGATTCCATCTCCTCGGCGGCGCCGACGTCCACGCGTTTCGCGTATGCCTGCGCGCCGGTCAGCCCGAGCAGCAGCGCGGTGCGCTCGGCGCTCGCGAGATCGATGTCGCACGCGACGACGGTCGCGCCTTCGCGGGCGAACGCGAGCGCCGCGCAGCGGCCGATGCCGCTGCCCGCGCCGGTGACGACCGCGACCTTGCCGCTGAACCGGCCGCTGGTCGCGCGGCGGCGTGCGTTCGCGAGCGCGGGCGGTTCCTCGCCCGATTCGACCGCGTCGATCAGCTGCTCGGCGAGGCCCGCGAAGCGCGCGGGATCGGCGAGCGGCAGCCAGTGGCCGGCCGCGACTTCACGGCGGTAGTACTGCGGCACCCAGCGCGACAGGTTCTCGGACAGCGCCGGGCTCACGTATTTGTCGCCGAGCGGCACGATCGTCTGCACCGGTGCATGTGCGTAGCGCTCGCGCGGCGCGAACAGGCAGCGGATGAAGTTCGCGCGATAGAGGCGCACGCCGCGCGCGCCGTCGTCGGCCTGCGTCGGGCGCGGCGTGGCAGGCGTCTTCTCGACCCGGCGCAACAGGCCCGGCCACGCGCGGCCGAGCCACAGTCGCCAGCCGAGTTCAGGGACGAACGGCAGGTGGAACAGGTACACGTACCACGAGCGCACGAGCTGGCCGCCGAGTTTGCCGAGCGATGCGGGCGTCGGGTGCAGCACGCGTTCGCGCAGCCAGAAGCCGACGTGGTCGAGGCACGGCCCTGAGCACGACGTGTACGACACGATGCGGCCCGCAAGCCGCGGATCGGTGACGAACTCCCAGCCCTGGATCGAACCCCAGTCGTGCGCGATCAGGTGCACCGCGCGGCCGGGGCAGAGCGCGTCGATCACCGCGACGAAGTCGTCGGTCAGCTTCGCGAGGTGATAGTCGGCCGTGCGCTTCGGCACGCCGGACAGGCCCGCGCCGCGCACGTCGTAGGCGATCACGTAGTGCCTGCGCGCGAGCAGCGGCGCGACCTGCTGCCAGACGCTGCTGTCGTCGGGGTAGCCGTGCACGAGCACGACCGGCGAGCGGGCCGGGTCGCCCCAGGTTCGCACCGCGAGCGTCAGGTCGCCGGAGGCGACGGCCGTTTCGCTGTGGACCGATTCGAACAGGGCCAGCGGCGCTTCGTCGGAAAGAGGCTGCATCGTGAGTCCGTCGTTCAGGGATTCGGGAGGAAGGCGCAATGCGTGCGTGTCAGGCGGCGGCCTGCACGGTCGCGACGGCCGGCGCGCGTTCGGCCTGGCGGCGCTGCCAGCGGCGCACGTGCGGCAGGTCGTCGTCGAGCCAGTACGCGTCGTCGTCGGTGATCACCAGCAGCTCCTCGAATTTCGCGCCGACGCCGGCGAAGCCGAGATGCGGCTCCACGGCCCACAGGCCCGGCACGGGCGCATGCTCGGAGCGGCGGTCGATCGACCACAGCGGCGACCAGCCCTGCTGCTTCGCCGCGCGGCCCTGGTCGAGCAGCAGGTTGCGCGTCGCGTTCAGCCCGAAGCGCGCGACGAAGCGCGGCTTCGACAGCTTGTGGATCTTCGCGACGCGATGCGCGAGCACCTTGAACGGATAGGCCTTGTGGCGCGGCTCGACGCCCTGGCGACGGCACAGCGCGTCGACCGCCTGCGCGACCTCGGCCATCGGGCGGCGCGCCTTCACGAGCTGCACGATCAGGTCGCGATGGTCCATCAGGTCGTCCTGCAGCTGTTCGAGGATCGGGTTGTGGCCGAGGCAGTGCGCGTAGCCGACGTCCGCGACGATCCCGTCGAGCACGGGCGCGACGTCGAGGATCACCGGCATGTCGGTTTCGAGCTGGCGGTTGCTCGGGAAGAACGCGAGGTTGAAGCCGCCCATGTGCTTCAGGCCCGAGAAGCCCTGGAACGCGGTGCGGTCGCCGAACCACGCGAACGGCTTGTGCAGCCAGTCGTGCACGCCGTTGTCCTGCAGCCATTCGGTCAGCAGGCGCGCGGCTTCCTTCTCGGTGATGCCGGGGTAGAGCATCGCGCCGACGGTCTCGACGCAGCGGTACGCAAGCTGCTGGACCGCGCGGAATTGCGGCAGCTCGTCGAGGTGGACTTCCGGCAGCGGATGGTGGGCGGTCATGATGCGTCTCCATGTGTCGGCCCGCGTTTGCGCGTCGGCGCGACGCGGGTCCGGTGCAAGGCTGGGGCGCTGAACCGGAATGCATCCGCCGGTGATCCGGCGGCGGGTTATTCAGTCAGCATTTAATGTGTCATTGATCGATGTAAAGATCATAGCGGGTTCGACGTGGCGCGGAGGTGAGGATTTCTCCTAATGAAGGCCGAAATGGAGGGGAAGCTCTAGGTTTGCGGCGGTCGGGGCGGATGGCCGTCGCTGCGCACGCATCCCGAGCGGGGCAGCCGGCCGGGGAGCGCCACGCGAGGCCGCGGCGCGGGCCTGGCATGTCGCGCTGGATCAACTCCCTGTCGTGTCGCGGCGCGACGCTGTCAAATTGCCGAAATAATTTCGTCACATCATTCGCCCCCGATTCGAAGCCTTCGCGGCTTCGCGGGGCCGGTGTGCCGCGCGTCGCGCGGGGGCAGCGACCGAAGCCGATTCGACCTTCCTGTGGAGACAGACCATGCAACGCCGCAAGTTCATGAACACCCTGGCCGCGGCGACCGCTGCGACGCCGCTGATGCTCAAGGCCGGCATGGCCGGCGCGAAGAGCGCGACCGCGCCGGACGCGCTGGACCCGGGCCGCTGGTCGCCGTTCAACGCCGCGCGCCTGCAGGCGGTGCTCGACCAGCACGGCGTCGCGAGCGCGCGCTACGACGGGAAGCGCCGCCCGTATGCGGTGTTCGACTGGGACAACACGTGCATCATGAACGACTGCGAAGAAGCGTTGCTGATGTACCAGATCAACCATCTGCAGTACAAGCTGACGCCGGACGAGTTCGTCGGCGTGATGTGGAAGGACGTGCCGAAGGGCGCGTTCATGAAGGACTATACGACCGTCGACGGCAAGCCGGTGACGATGGAGGATCTCGCCGCCGACGTCGAGTCCGACTACCGCTGGCTCTACGCGAACTACAAGGGTTTCGGCGGCGACAAGAGCCTCGACGAGATTCGCGAGACCGACCAGTTCAAGGATTTTCGCGCGAAGCTGTACTTCATGTACGACGCGATCTGCGATACGCATCCGCTCGAAGTCGGCTACAAGTGGATCATCTATTTCTACAAGAACATGACGACCGCCGAGCTGCAGGCGATGGCGGAAGCGTCGAACAACTACGGGATCGGCGACGCGCTGCGCAAGGTCCGCTACGAAAGCCCGAAAGCGCTGCCGGGCAAGGCCGGCGTGGTGGCCGACACGCATTTCCACGGCATCCGCATTCACGAGGAAATCCGCGCGGTGATGCATACGCTGCGTGCGAACGGCATCGACGTGTACGTGAGCACCGCGTCGCTCGACGATGTCGTGCGCGTATTCGCCGGCAATCCGAACTATGGTTACGGCGTGCCGCCCGAGAACGTGATCGGCCTGCGTCTCGACATGCAGGACGGCAAGTACACGAGCACCTATCCGGCCGGCTGGCATTTCAACTGGGGGCCCGGCAAGACGGTGGGCATCCGCAACGTCCTCGCGTCGAAGAAGGGTTACGGCCCGCTGCTGGTGTTCGGCGACAGCGACGGCGACGCATGGATGCTGCGCGACTTCAAGGACACCGCGGCTGGCGTGATCGTGAACCGGATGAAGAAGGGCGAGATCGGCGCGGACAGCAAGCTCGCGGCGGAGCAGATCGGCAAGCCGGACGCGCGCTTCCTGCTGCAGGGGCGCGACGAGCACACGGGGCTGATGATCCCGGACGAGAAGTCGATCAAGTACGGCAAGACCGACCGCAAGCTGCTGGCCTGACGCGGGCCGGGCGCGGGTCGGGCAACGGGCAACCGGCAACCGGCAACCGGCAACCGGCAACCGGCTACCGGCAACCGGCAACCGGCTACCGGCTACCGGCCGCCGCGGCCCCGCGCCCGAGCGTTGGCGTCGGCATCGGCATCGGCATCGGCCGCGGCGTCGTGCATGCCGGCGCCCGCGCGTCTCACGACTCGCGCGGCGGCCTCAATCGCTCCAGCAACGCCCCCAGCAGATCCACCGGCAGCGGAAACACGATCGTCGAATTCTTGTCCGCCGCGATCGTCGTCAGTGTCTGCAGGTAGCGCAGCTGCATCGCCTGCGGCTGAAGTGCGAGCCGCTGCGCGGCCTGCAGCAGCTTTTCCGACGCCTGCAGTTCGCCTTCCGCATGGATCACCTTCGCGCGCCGCTCGCGTTCGGCCTCGGCCTGCCGCGCGATCGCGCGGATCATCGTCTCGTTCAGGTCGACGTGCTTGATCTCGACCGTCGACACCTTGATGCCCCACGCATCGGTCTGCGCGTCGAGCGTCTTCTGGATGTCGGCATTCAACTGCTCGCGTTCGGCGAGCAACGCGTCGAGCTCGTGCTTGCCGAGCACCGCGCGCAGCGTCGTCTGCGCGAGCTGGCTCGTCGCCTCGAAGAAGCGCGCGACCTGGATCACGGCCTTCTCCGGATCGACGACGCGGAAATACACGACCGCATTGACCTTCACCGACACGTTGTCGCGCGTGATCACGTCCTGCGCGGGCACGTCGAACACGACGGTGCGCAGGTCGATCCGCACGACCTGCTGGACGATCGGGATGATCAGCACGAGCCCCGGCCCCTTCACCTTCCAGAACCGGCCGAGCATGAAGACGACGCCGCGCTCGTACTCGCGGAAGATGCGGATCGACGATGCGACGAGCACCACGATGAAGACGATCAGGACGCTGCTGAAGCCAAACGTGTAGCCCATCATGACGGTGCTCCCTGGTGTTGTTGTTCGTGTACCGGCACGTCGTAGAGCGGCGCGACGGTGAGCGTCAGCCCGTGGCGGCCGGTCACGCGCACGCGGCAACCGGCGGCCAGCGGCGTGCTGCTCGCGACGCGCCAGCGCTCGCCGTGCACGCGCGCCCAGCCCGCCGCCGACGGTGCGGCGCCGGCCGCGCCCTGCGGCTGGTCGGCGTGCAGGCCGTCGTCGAGCACTTCGCCGATGCTGCCGACCATCGCCTCGGCGCCCGTCACCACCGGCCGCCGCCGCGCGCGCAGCGCGACGCTCGATACGACGGCGACGAGCAGCCCGCCACCGGCCGCGAGGCCCACGATCACCGGCCACGGAATGCCGTAGCCGGGCACGTCGGTATCGATCAGCATCAGCGCGCCGATCGTGAAGGCGACGATCCCGCCGAAACCGAGCACGCCGAAGGTCGGCAGGAACGCCTCGGCGACGAGGCAGCCGAGCCCGAGCAGCACGAGCCCGAGGCCCGCATAGCTGACCGGCAGCAACTGCATCGCGAACAGCCCGATCAGCAGGCAGATGGTGCCGGCGACGCCCGGCAGCACGAAGCCGGGATTCGCGAACTCGAAGAACAGCCCGTAGATGCCGATCGTCAGCAGGATCAGCGCGACGTTCGGATCGGTGATGATCGACAGGAAGCGGCTGCGCCAGTCGGGCGCCAGCACGACGAGCGGCGCATGCGCGGTCGCGAGGTGCAGCGTGCCGGCGGTCGTCGTCACGGTGCGGCCGTCGAGCTGGCGCGCGAGGTCGGCCGGGTCCTGCGCGACCAGGTCGACGACATGCTGCGCGCGCGCCTCCGTTGCCGACAGGCTCAACGCCTCGCGCACCGCGCGCTCGGCCCACGCGGCATTGCGTCCGCGCAACTGCGCGAGGCCGCGGATGTACGCGGCGGCATCCTGGGTCGCCTTGCGGATCTCGGTCGACTGCGTGTCGTTCGGCAACTCGGCCGGTGTCGCGGATGCGCCGGACGCGCCCGATGCGCCGGCCGGCGACGGCTTCGTCGCACCTGGCGCCCCAGGCGCTCCCGGCGCTCCCGGCGCGCCGCCGCCGATGCCGAACTGCACCGGCGATGCCGCGCCGAGATTGGTGCCGGGCGCCATCGCGGCAATGTGGCTCGCGTAGACGATATAGGTACCGGCGCTCGCGGCCCGTGCGCCACCCGGCGCGACGAACGCGGCGACCGGCACCGGCGAGCCGAGGATCGCCTTGATGATCAGCCGCATCGACGTGTCGAGCCCGCCGGGCGTATCGAGTTGCAGGATCGCGAGCGGCGCGTGCTCGCGCGCCGCGCGGTCGAGCGAGCGGACGATGAAGTCGGCGCTGGCCGGCCCGATCGCGCCGTTGACCGGAATCACGACGACAGGCGGCGC
This sequence comes from Burkholderia sp. Bp9015, assembly GCF_003853505.1. Classification (NCBI taxonomy): domain Bacteria; kingdom Pseudomonadati; phylum Pseudomonadota; class Betaproteobacteria; order Burkholderiales; family Burkholderiaceae; genus Burkholderia; species Burkholderia sp. Bp9015. Next base: position 42,017 of record NZ_QTPZ01000041.1, on the reverse strand, counting down.
GGCGACGGGCTGGGTAGCGGGGGGCGGCGCGGCAACCGCCGCGCACACGACGAGCAGCGCCGCGAACAGCGCGGCGCGCGCGACCCGCGCGGACAGCGGGTGACGGGGGCGGGCGCCGGGCGATGCAGGTGCCGGCGGCGGCCCATGACGGTGAATGTGCATCGGGGCGTCCGGGCGGCGCGCGGCCGCACGCCGTCCGGCTCGCGGAAAGGGCGTTGGCCCGATATTTGAAGATTAGGCGGTTTCGGCGGAAAGCGCGAAGGCGGTGCCGCCGGCCGCGCACTCAGCCAGTGCCGCCGCCCCGCGCGAGCGCTTCTTCCCGGTACTCGGCCGGGCTGCGCCCGCTCCATTTGCGAAACGCGCGGTAGAACGCGCTCGGTTCCGCGAAACCGGCGGCGGCCGCGACGTCGGCGATGGTTCGCGCCGGATCGGCCAGCGCCTCGAACGCGAGGTCGCGCCGCAGCGTGTCCTTGATCGACTGGTACGCGTGGCCTTCCTGGTGCAGCTTGCGGCGCAGCGTCGCTTCGGCCACATGCAGCCGCGCGGCCATCCCGCCGGCGCCGGGCCACGCGGCGGGCGGCATCCCGCGCAGCACCGTGCGCACGCGCTGCGCGAGCGCGTTCGGGTTGCGGTACTTGACGATGAAGCTGGCCGGCGCGTTGCGCAGGAAGGTCTTCAGCGTCTTCGCGTTCTGCACGACCGGCAGCGTCGCGAATTCGGGATCGAAATCGACATACGAATCGGGCTGGTTGAAGCGCATGTCGTCGCACAGCATCGACGGGTATTCGTGGTCGGCCGGCGGCGTGTCGCAGCGGAAGCTCGCGTGCAGCACCGGGATGCGTCGCCCGATCAGCCAGCAGGTGAGCCCGTACACGATGATGAAATAGGTCGCGTACGTAAACATCGCGGGCGCCGCGGCGCTGTTGCGGTGCACGAAGCGCAGCCGCACGCGCTGCGGGTTCGCGTCGAGCTCCGCGTGCAGGTCGTCGAGCACGCAGTGCATGAAATTCACCGCGCGCGCCATCGCGTGCAGCCCGTCCTGCGCGGATAGCGCGGCCTGGCTCATCGCAATGAAGCTGCCGCTGCGCATCGGGTGGCGATCCTGCCCGAAAAACTCGTCGTCGAGCGCGCGCGCAATCGCGTTCCACAGCGCGCCGTATTGCTGCGCCGACACCCGCGCGCGCGGCTGCGCGAGCAGCGCGGGCGCGATGCCGGCCTGCGCGAGCAGCGGCTCGGCCGCGACGCCGCGCCGGGTGGCGAGCGCGACGCTGTAGGCGACGAGGCTGATCGCGACGGTTCCCTTCTCTTCCTGCTTCATCGAAGCCGCCGGTATGGCAAAAACGCTCAGTGTAAATGAGCGGCGCGAGCATCGAACAGTCGCGCGCGCTTGCCTACACTTGTTGCATCGAAACGAAAGGTCGGTCGCGGTACGCGGCCGCGGGAGACAGCAGCGCCATGGACGAGCTTTACACCGAAGACCAGCGGATGATCCGCGACGCCGCGCGCGCTTTTGCCACCGAGGTGCTGGCACCGAACGCCGCGCAGTGGGACCACGACGCGCACTTGCCCGACGCCGTCGTCGCGCAGCTCGGCGAACTCGGCCTGCTCGGGATGATCGTGCCGCAGGAGCTGGGCGGCGCGTATACGGATTACGTCGCCTATGCGCTGGCGATGGAAGAGATCGCGGCGGGCGACGCCGCCTGCGCGACGATGATGAGCGTGCACAACTCGGTCGGCTGCGGGCCGATCCTCGGCTTCGGCACGCCCGCGCAGAAGGATCGCTGGCTGGCCGAGATGGCGGCGGGCCGCATCATCGGCGCGTTCTGCCTGACCGAGCCGCAGGCCGGCTCGGAGGCGCACAACCTGCGCACGCGGGCGGAGCTGCGCGACGGCAAGTGGGTGCTGAACGGCGCGAAGCAGTTCGTGACCAACGGCCAGCGCGCCGGCGTAGCGATCGTTTTTGCCATGACCGATCCGGAAGCCGGCAAGCGCGGCATTTCCGCGTTCCTGGTGCCGACCGACACGCCGGGCTTCATCGTCGGCAAGCCGGAGAAGAAGATGGGCATCCGCGCATCCGATACGTGCCCGATCACGTTCGAGAACTGCGCGATTCCGGAAGAGAACCTGCTCGGCAATCGCGGCGAAGGGCTGAAGATCGCGCTGTCGAACCTGGAAGGCGGGCGCATCGGCATCGCCGCGCAGGCGCTCGGCATCGCGCGCGCCGCATTCGACAAGGCGCGCCGCTATGCGGGCGAGCGCGTGCAGTTCGGCAAGCCGCTCGCCGAGCACCAGGCGATCCAGCAGAAGCTCGCCGACATGGCCACCCAGATCAACGCGGCGCGCCTGCTCGTGCATCACGCGGCGAAGCTGCGCACGGCCGGTCTGCCGTGCCTGTCGGAAGCATCGCAGGCGAAGCTGTTCGCGTCCGAGATGGCCGAGCGCGTGTGCTCGGACGCGATCCAGATCCACGGCGGCTACGGCTACCTCGTCGATTACGAAGTCGAGCGTCACTATCGCGACGCGCGCATCACGCAGATTTACGAAGGCACCAGCGAAGTGCAGCGGATGGTGATCGCGCGACAGCTTTGAGTCGCGACGCGCGCTCCATCGACAACCACGCAAACAACCAGACATACAGGCAGGCAAACAGGCAGGGCACGAGGGCAGCGCGGCAAACGCGGCACGCAACGACGTGACCGTGCGCCGCGCGATACGGAACCGGGCATGCGCTGCAGCGCGTGCCCGGTTGACCGCTGGGCATGGAGACTGGAGACGACACGATGACGGTACAGGCATTCCTGGACGCACGCGACTTTCTGCTGCGCCATCGCACCGACTACGAAACCGCTTACCGCGATTTCGAATGGCCGGTGCTCGATGCGTTCAACTGGGCGCTCGACTACTTCGACCCGATGGCGCGCGGCAACGACAAGCCCGCGCTGTGGATCGTCGACGCGGCAACCGGCACGGGTGACCCGTATTCGTTCGCGCAGATGTCCGAGCGCTCGTCGCGGATCGCGAACTGGCTGCGCGGCATCGGCGTCGTGCGCGGCGACCGGATCCTGCTGATGCTGCCGAACCGTGTCGAGCTGTGGGACGCGATGCTCGCCGCGATGAAGCTCGGCGCGATCGTGCTGCCCGCGACCACGCAGCTGTCGGCCGACGACGTGCGCGATCGCGTGCAGATCGGCGGCGCGAAATACGCGATCGTCGACGAGAACGAAACCGCGAAGTTCGAACAGGCCGATCTCAGCCTTAAGCAGAAGATCGTCGCCGGCGCGCCGCGCGCGGGCTGGCTCGCGATGAACGACGGCTATGCGGCGAGCGCCGCGTTCGAGCCGGACGCCGTCACGCACGCGAGCGATCCGATGCTGCTGTACTTCACGTCGGGCACGACGTCGAAGCCGAAGCTCGTCGAGCATACGCATCGCACCTATCCGGTCGGGCACCTGTCGACGATGTACTGGGTCGGCCTGCAGCCGGGCGACATCCACTGGAACATCAGCTCGCCGGGCTGGGCGAAGCATGCATGGAGCTGCTTCTTCGCGCCGTGGAATGCGCAGGCGTGCGTGTTCGCGTTCAACTACGCGCGCTTCGAGCCGAAGGTCGTGCTCGATGCGCTCGTCAAATACCAGGTGACCACGCTGTGCGCGCCGCCGACCGTGTGGCGCATGCTCGTGCAGCAGCCGCTCGCGTCGTTCGACGTGAAGCTGCGCGAGATCGTCGGCGCGGGCGAGCCGCTCAATCCCGAGATCATCGAGCGCGTGAAGAAGGCGTGGGGCATCACGATTCGCGACGGCTACGGCCAGACCGAGACGACCTGCCTGATCGGCAACGCGCCGGGCCAGCCGGTCGTCGCGGGCTCGATGGGGCGGCCGCTGCCCGGCTACCGGATCGCGCTGCTCGACCCGGACGGCGCGCCGGTGACCGAAGGCGAGGTCGCGCTGCCGATCGGCGCCGGCGTGACGCGCCCGGTCGGCCTGATGACCGGCTATGCGAACAATCCCGACGCGACTGCCCACGCGATGCGCGACGGCCATTACCGCACGTCGGACATCGCGATGCGCGGCGACGACGGCTACTACGTGTACATCGGCCGCGCGGACGACGTGTTCAAGTCGTCCGACTACCGGCTGAGCCCGTTCGAACTGGAAAGCGTGCTGATCGAGCATCCGGCGATCGCGGAAGCGGCCGTCGTGCCGAGCCCGGACCCGCTGCGGCTGTCGGTGCCGAAGACTTTCATCACGCTGCGCCAGGGCTACGAGGAGAGCCCCGCGCTCGCGCTGGAGATCTTCCGCTTCTCGCGCGAGAAGCTCGCGCCGTACAAGCGCATTCGCCGCCTGCAGTTCGCGGAGCTGCCGAAGACCATCTCGGGGAAGATCCGCCGCGTCGAGCTGCGCCGCCGCGAGATCGAGCGCGGCGACGATGCGACCACGCGGATGCCCGGCGAATACTGGGAAGAAGATTTCGCCGCCGAACTGAAATGACCGGCCGCGGGCCGCGCGCGCCGCGTTTTGCCGTGCGTCGCCCGTCACCGGACTGAACCGAACCGGCCGCGCGTGGCATCACGCCATGCGGCCCACTGCAAGGAGAGTGCACTGATGAACGCGAATCCGACGCCCCGCACGGGGCAAGACGTGCCGACGGTCAAGCTGCTGATCGACGGCGCCTTCGTCGAGTCCACCACGAGCGAGTGGCGCGACATCGTCAACCCGGCGACGCAGCAGGTCCTCGCGCGCGTGCCGTTCGCGACCGTCGCCGAAGTCGACGCGGCCGTGCAGGCCGCGCACGCCGCGTTTGCGACGTGGAAGAACACGCCGATCGCCGCGCGCATGCGCATCATGCTGAAGTTCCAGGATCTGGTGCGCGCGAACCTGCAGCGCATCGCGAAGACGCTGACGGCCGAGCAGGGCAAGACGCTGCCCGATGCCGAAGGCGACATCTTCCGCGGCCTCGAAGTGGTCGAGCATGCGTGCTCGATCGGCACGCTGCAGCTCGGCGAATTCGCGGAGAACGTCGCGGGCGGCGTCGACACCTACACGCTGCGCCAGCCGCTCGGCGTGTGCGCGGGCATCACGCCGTTCAACTTCCCCGCGATGATTCCGCTGTGGATGTTCCCGATGGCGATCGTATGCGGCAACACGTTCGTGCTGAAGCCGTCCGAGCAAGACCCGATGTCGACGATGCAGCTCGTCGAACTCGCGATCGAGGCCGGCGTGCCGAAGGGCGTGCTGAACGTCGTGCACGGCGGCAAGGAAGTCGTCGACGCGATCTGCACGCATCCGCTCGTGAAGGCGATCTCGTTCGTCGGCTCGACGGCGGTCGGCACGCACGTGTACAACCTCGGCAGCCAGCACGGCAAGCGTGTGCAGTCGATGATGGGCGCGAAGAACCACGCGGTGGTGCTGCCCGATGCGAATCGCGAGCAGACCCTCAACGCGCTGGTCGGCGCGGGCTTCGGCGCGGCCGGGCAGCGCTGCATGGCGACGTCGGTCGCGGTGCTGGTCGGCGAGGCGCGCGACTGGCTGCCCGATCTCGTCGCGAAGGCGAAGCTGCTGAAGGTGAACGCGGGCGCGGAAGCCGGCACCGACGTCGGTCCGGTCGTGTCGCGCGGAGCGAAGGCGCGCATCCTGTCGCTGATCGAAGCGGGCGTGAAGGAAGGCGCGAAGCTCGAGCTCGACGGCCGCGACGTGAAGGTGGCCGGTTACGAGGAGGGCAATTTCGTCGGCCCGACGATCTTCTCCGGCGTAAAGACCGACATGTCGATCTACACGCACGAGATCTTCGGTCCGGTGCTGGTCGTGCTCGAAGCCAACACGCTCGACGAAGCGATCGCGCTCGTCAACGCGAACCCGATGGGCAACGGCGTGGGCATCTTCACGCAGAGCGGCGCGGCGGCACGCAAGTTCCAGAGCGAGATCGACGTCGGCCAGGTCGGCATCAACATCCCGATCCCGGTGCCGGTGCCGTTCTTCAGCTTCACCGGTTCGCGCGGTTCGAAGCTCGGCGATCTCGGCCCGTACGGCAAGCAGGTCGTGCAGTTCTACACGCAGACCAAGACGGTCACCGCGCGCTGGTTCGACGACGACACGACGGCCGGCCCGGTGAACACGACGATCCGGCTGCATTGAGCCGCGGAGGACACGAACATGAAGATCGGTTTTATCGGACTGGGCCACATGGGTGCGCCGATGGCGCTGAACCTGTTGAAGGCCGGCCATGAAGTGCATGCGTTCGACCTGAGCGCCGACGCATTGCGCGCGCTGCAGGACGCCGGCGCGCAGGTCGCCGCATCGCCGCGCGACGCGGCATCGGGCGCGGCCTTCGTGATCACGATGCTGCCGGCCGCGCCGCACGTGCGCTCGGTGCTCGCCGGCGAGAACGGCGTGCTGGCCGGCCTCGGCGCCGGCGCGACCGTGATCGATTCGAGCACGATCGACCCGGCGAGCGCGCAGGCGTTCGGCGCGCTCGTGCGCGAGCACGGCGGCGCGTTCGTCGACGCACCGGTGTCGGGCGGCACCGGCGGCGCGGCGGCCGGCACCTTGACCTTCATGGTCGGCGGCAGCGATGCGGATTTCGAGCGCGTGAAGCCGGTGCTCGCCGGGATGGGCAAGAACATCGTCCACTGCGGGCCGACGGGGATGGGGCAGGTCGCGAAGGTCTGCAACAACCTCGTGCTCGGCATCTCGATGGCGGCCGTGTCGGAAGCGATGTCGCTCGGCGTCGCGCTCGGCATCGACCCGAAGGTGCTGGCCGGCATCGTCAACACGTCGACGGGCCGCTGCTGGAGCTCGGACACCTACAACCCGTATCCGGGCGTGATCGACACCGCGCCGTCGTCGCGCGGCTACAGCGGCGGCTTCGGCACCGACCTGATGCTGAAGGATCTCGGCCTCGCGAACGACGCCGCGAAGCAGGCGCGCCAGCCCGTCTATCTCGGTGCGCTCGCGCAGCAGCTGTACCAGACGATGAGCAGCCGCGGCGATGGGCAGCTCGATTTCTCGGCGGTGATCCGCCTGTACCAACCGGCCACCAAGAAGGACGCCTCATGATCGAACTGGACTACGTCGACGACGGCGCGATCGCGTGCGCGACGCTCAAGCGTCCGCCCGCGAACGCCTTCACCGCCGACGGGCTGCAGCAGCTGCAGGCCACCGTCGCCGAATTGAATGCGAACCCGCGCGTGCGCGCGCTGGTGATCACCGGAGACGGCCCGAAGTTCTTCAGCGCGGGCGCGGACCTGAATACGTTCGCCGACGGCGACCGCGCGGTCGCGCGCGCGATGGCCGCGCGTTTCGGCGCGGCATTCGAGGCGCTGCACGACGCGCGCGTCGTGACGATCGCGGCGATCAACGGCTATGCGATGGGCGGCGGCCTCGAATGCGCGCTCGCGTGCGACCTGCGGATCGCCGAGACGCACGCGCAGATGGCGCTGCCCGAGCCGTCGGTCGGCCTGCTGCCGTGCGGGCTCGGCACACAGACGCTGCCCTGGCTCGTCGGTGAAGGCTGGGCGAAGAAGATCATCCTGGCCGGCACGCGCGTCGACGCGGCGACGGCCCTCAGGATCGGCCTCGTCGAGGACGTGGTCGAAAGCGGCGCGGCCCGCGATGCGGCGCTGGCGCTCGCGCGCAACGTCGCACGGCAGAGCCCGCATGCGGTCGCCTACAGCAAGGAGCTGATCGGCCTCGCGCGCCGCGGCGTGCCGCGTAGCGCGGCGCTCGCGGTCGAGCGCGAGCGCTTCGTCGACCTGTTCGACACGAACGATCCGCGCGAAGGCGTGGCCGCGTTTCTCGGCAAGCGCGCGCCGCAATGGCACACCGACGGGGAGTCGCAACGATGAGCACGCCGGTGACGACTCATGACAGCTTCGCGCAACCCGCGCCGGAGGTGCTGTTTCGCGTGGTGAACCGCGTGGCGCTCATTACGCTGAACCGGCCGGCCGCACTCAATGCGTTGTCCTATTCGATGATCGGCGAGCTGGCCGCGCTTCTCGAGCGTTGCCGCACCGACGACCAGATCGTCGCGGTCGTGCTGCGCGGCGCGGGCGAGAAGGGCTTCTGCGCGGGCGGCGACGTGCGCGCGCTGCACCGGATGGTCGCGCAGCGCGAGACCTGGCTGCCGTTCTTCGTCGACGAATACCGGCTCGACTACGCGATCCACACGTTCCCGAAGCCGGTGGTCGCGCTGATGGACGGCGTGACGATGGGCGGCGGAATGGGGCTCGCGCAAGGCGCGGCGCTGCGCGTCGCGACCGAGCGCAGCAAGATCGCGATGCCCGAGACGCGCATCGGCCTCGTGCCCGACGTCGGCGCGACGCATTTCCTGTCGCGCATGCCGGTCGAGCTCGAGCTGTACGTGGGGCTGACGGGCGCGATGCTGTCGGGTGCCGACGCGCTGAGCGCGAAGCTCGCGGATCTGTGCGTGCCGTCGGCGTGGCTCGATACGTTCGAGACGCGCATCGACAGCATCAAATGGGACGGCGACGTGCTGCCGGCGCTGCGCAAGGTGTTCGAGCCGCCGTGCAACGTCGTGCCGCATGCGGCGCTCGATACGCAGACGGCGTGGATCGTCCGGCACTTCGACAAGCGCTCGACCGTCGAGCGGATCGTCGCGACGCTCACGCAGGAGCTCGCGCGCGACGAGCTGTCGCGCGAGCATCGTCAATGGCTGCAGGCGACGCTCGATGCACTCGCCGGCCATTCGCCGACGATGCTGTGCGTGACGCGCGAAGCGCTGCTGCGCGGCCGCCAGATGACGCTCGCCGAATCGTTCCGGATGGAGCTCGGCATCGTCGCGCGCGCGATCGAGGAGGGCGACTTCTGCGAAGGCGTGCGCGCGCATCTCGTCGACAAGGATCGCAAGCCGCGCTGGGCGCCGGCGTCGCTCGTCGAGCTGCGCGCCGAGCGCGTGCGGCATTTCCTGACGTCGCCGTGGAAGCTGTTCGCCCATCCGCTCGCCGATCTCGGCGCGGCGTGAGCGCCGCGTGACGGCCCGGCGCGCCCGTGCGGCGCGTCGGTTTCAACCGGTTTTCTTGATGCTCGCGGGCTGCGGCCGCTCGATCATCGGCGGCACCGCCTGCACGAGCGCGTCGATCACGCAGCGCGTCTTGCGCGGCAGGTAGCGCGTTTTCGGCCAGATCGCGTGAATGTCGCCTTCGCATACGAAGCAGCGATCGAGCACGACGACCATCTCGCCGCGCTTCACGTAATGATCGAGCAGCCAGCTCGGCAGCCACGCGATCCCGAACCCCGATGCGCCGGCCGCCGCGATCGCCTGCACGTCGTCGAAGCTGAGCTGGTGCGGCATGTCGATGCGCACCGTCGAGCCGTCCGGCGCGCGCAGGTCCCACGGCTGCGCGACGCCCGAGCGTGAGTATGCGATCGTCCGGTGGTTCCTCAGATCGTCGAGCGATTGCGGCATCCCGTAGCGCGCGAGATACGACGGCGCGGCGCCGAGGCTTCCGTATTGCGTGCCGAGCCGCCGCACCGCGAGGCTCGTGCTGTCCGCGAGCGAACCGATCCGCACCGCGAGGTCGATGCCTTCCTCGACCAGGTCGACGAAGCGGTCGGTGATCGACACGTCGATCCGCAGGTGCGGATAGGTGCGCGCGAGATCGAGCACGATCGGCGTCACGCAGTGATGCCCGAACGCGAGCGGCACGCTCAGCCGCAGCTTGCCGCGCGCTTCGTTGCGGCCGCAATCGAGATCGGCTTCGGCCGCTTCCAGCTCCGCCAGCGCGCGCACGCAGCGGTCGTAGTACGCCTGGCCGTCGTCGGTCAGGCTCTGGCTGCGCGTCGTGCGCTGCAGCAGCCGCGCGCCGAGCCGCTTCTCGAGCCGCGCGATCGCCTTGCCGACCGCCGAGCGCGTCATGTCGAGCCGTTCCGCGGCGAGCGCGAAGCTGCCGGATTCCACGACCTGGACGAAGGTCGTTACGCCGTCGAGTTTGTCGGTCATGGCGGGGCGTGCTGGGGTTGCCCTGATTGCGTCCTGTGATTCCCGAGTCCGGGGAAGTGGACGCGTCAATGGGGAGGGAAATTCTCACTATAGTACCGATTCCCGCTCAGCGTGCGTTGCCGGCCGCACGCGGCGCATCCTTCTCACCTGGAGGCGCACGGCCTGTCGAGGGCCGTCGCGCAATACGCATGACCCTATCCGACTCCCGCAGGAATGCGGTCGCGCTGGCGGCCGTCTGTCTCACGTCGCTGATGTTCGGCCTCGAGATCTCGAGCGTGCCGGTGATCCTGCCGACGCTCGAACGCGTGCTGCACGGCGACTTCAACGGCATGCAGTGGATCATGAACGCGTACACGATCGCGTGCACGACGGTGCTGATGGCGGCCGGCACGCTCGCCGACCGGTTCGGCCGCAAGCGCGTGTACGTGATCGGCACCGTGCTGTTCGGCGCGACCTCGCTGCTGTGCGGGCTCGCGCCGAACGTGCCGGTGCTGGTCGCGGGCCGGCTGCTGCAGGGCGCGAGCGGCGGCGCGATGCTGATCTGCCAGATCGCGGTGCTGTCGCATCAGTTCCGCGAAGGGCGCGAGCGTGGCCGCGCGTTCGGGATCTGGGGCATCGTGTTCGGGATCGGCCTCGGCTTCGGGCCGATCGTCGGCGGCGCGATCGTCGTAGCGGCGAGCTGGCCGTGGGTGTTTCTCGTGCATGCGCCGCTCGCGGCCGTCGCGCTCGTGCTGATCTGCGGCGCGGTGCAGGAGTCGCGCGATCCGCATGCGGGCACGCTCGACGTCGCGGGCATCGTCACGCTGTCGCTCGCGGTGCTCGGTCTCGCGTTCTATATCACGCAGAGCGCGGAGCTGGGGCTCACGAGTGCGGCCGGCCTCGGCGTGCTCGGCGCGACCGTGCTCGCGCTGGCCGGCTTCTTCGTCGCGGAGCGCACGAGCGCGCGGCCGATGTTCGACTTCTCCGTGTTCCGGATTCGCGCGTTCACAGGCGCGATCTTCGGCTCGATGGGGATGAACTTCAGCTTCTGGCCGTTCATGATCTACCTGCCGATCTGGTTCCAGGTCGCGCTCGGCTACGACAGCGTGATGGCCGGCCTCGCGCTGCTCGCGTACACGCTGCCGACGCTGGTCGCGCCGCCGTTCGGCGAGCGGCTCGCGCTGCGCTACGGGCCAGGCGTCGTGATTCCGGGCGGCCTGTTTACGATCGCGGCCGGCTTCGCGCTGATGCGGATCGGCAGCGGCGTCGAGCACGCGAGCTGGCTCACGATGCTGCCCGGCTGCGTGATCGCCGGCATCGGGCTCGGGCTCACCAACACGCCGGTCACGAACACGACGACGGGCGCGGTGCCGAGTTCGCGGGCCGGGATGGCGTCGGGCATCGACATGAGCGCGCGGATGATCTCGCTCGCGCTGAACATCGCGACGATGGGCTTCGTGCTGGTCGCGGGGATCGTCGCGAGCCTGAAGGCCGGCGTCGCGGGAGCGGTCGATGTGGAGGCGCTGCGCGCGCTGGCGCAGCAGATCGCGTCGGGCCGCACCGACGGGCTGCAGGCGATCGCGCCGGCGCTCGCCAAGGCCGACCCGAACGGTGCGGCGCTGCACGCGGCGCTCGTGCACGGCTTCGGCTGGGTGATGGTGTACGGCGCGGCCGGCGTGGCCGTGCTCGCGACGGCAAGCGCGGTGGCGTTCGCGCCGGCGCGGCGGGGGGTGACGGTGTGTGAATGACGCGTGCGCCGCGCGTCGGGTGACGCGTCGTTGCCGTGACGCGGCAACGAGCGTCATCATCGGCCGGTCGTGTTCCTCGCCGCGCGCGGGCATCGCGCCGATTCCCGTCCGTTCAGGTGCGTGCGCATCTTGTGCGATTGCCGCACGCGGTGTGGTGCGCGGCTGGTTCCGCGCGCTTACGCGCCGTCGCCGCGTGTGTCGATCCTGCGTTGCGTGTCCGCGTCGACGATCGCACGGATCGCGTTGAACAGCGGTGCCGCGTCGGTGTAGCGCCGGCCGTAGCCGAGATTGAACGCGTAGTCGAAGTCCGGCGGATTGCTGCCCTGGTTGTGCTGCAGGATCGTCTCGAGCTTGTCGAGTGCCTTCGCGGCGCGCGCTTCCGGTGATGCCGCCGCCTCGTATTCGTCCCACAGTGCGACGATCTCGTCGCGCAGCGCGCGATCGAGCCCGGCCGTCAGCGTGAGCAGGTCGTCGCGTTCGTGCGTGCTCTTGTCCGGATGCGCGGCCTGCTCGATCGCGGGGATGTCGCCGTGCAGCGCTTCGCCGAGATCGTGGACGACGCACAGTTTCAGCAGCTTCGTCGTGTCGACGTCGGGCAGCGCGTCGGCGAACACGAGCGCCATCAGGCACAGCCGCCAGCTGTGCTCGGCCGTGCTTTCGGCGCGCCCGCTCGACGTGTGGCCGCTGCGCAGCACGTCTTTCAGGCGTTCGGCTTCGCGCAGGAAATCGAGCCGCGCGTGGATCGTGTCGAGGTTCATGGCTGGTGGGAATGCTCGAATCGTGCCGTCAAGCGTACGCCGTGCGGCCGCGCTGCGTCGACGCATGAAATATGCGCGCCGCGCTCGTACCCCGCGACCGCCGCGCGTGCTATAGCGTTTCGACGAGGCGCGCGGCGGAGCCGTCCGACAGCGTCATCCGCGTCCATCGGCAGGTGCTGCCGCGGATCGGCACGACGCGCGACGCATTGGCGCCGGTTGCGAATTCGACGCTCGGCGGCCCCGCGTGATCGTGCCAGCCGAGCGGTTCGAGCGCGGCTTCCATGCGGACGATCTCCGGCGACGCATAGCGCCACAGCGACGTGCCGAGCAGCGTCGGCAGCGGCCGCGAGAACTCGGCCGCGCGCGACGGCGAGCACGCGAGCAGACGGTGCGTGAGGTCACACACGAGATGCATGCGCGCCGTGCTGCTCGCGATCAGCCGCGCGAGCGCGTGGTCGCCCGCCGAATCGAGACGCGCGGCAAGCAGCCGCTCGGCCGTCGCGCGCTCGTCCGGCGACATCTGCTGGATGCCGGCTTCCCAGCGCGAGATCGTCGATTGGGCGACGCCGAACAACTCGGCAGCATGGCTCTGCTTCACGCGATGCAGCGTGCGCCAACGCTTGAGTTGCGGGCCGAGCGGCGGGGTGTGAAGCGGTGAGGCGGGCATGTTCGTATTCCGTTCGGGATGCGGGCCGCGCAGGCGCCGCGTTGCGCAATGGATGAATGGGGCCGTCATTTCCGGGATGCCTGGATTACGACGAACCCGATCGGAACGCGCGTCGTCCGCCAAGGGCGGGTGTGCCGTCGGCGGTGATCGGTGTGCGCTGTATCGTGAGATCCAGACCTGCGATCGCCATCGTGACATGCCGAGCTTAGATCGTGTACGGCTGATCGAGCAACGGTGCGGCCATCCCGGACGGTACGTCGAAACCTTCGGCGGAATAGCAGCCGCAACCCCGCCAATCGCGCCGTCTCTATCGACACGCCCGGCGTCCGGCTCCGCCGGCAATGTTTTCGCCAGGCTTTCAACCGGCTCCGCCATATCTTATTATTCGGCGAAAGCGGAGCGCGCCGGCCGTGATTGGACATGTCGACGCATGACGCGCCGGTCAGCATTGCCACCGTCCGACTTCCGCATCGCACGATGCATGATCGGCACGACCGGAGGCGCGTGATCTGCGCGTATCCCGAAAAAATCAATACGAGGGCGCCATGGTACGACTGGTGTTGCTGCTGCTGGGCATCGAATATCTGCGAACGCGCTGGCGTGGACTGACCGTGCTGGGCTGGCTGTGGGTCGTCGCGGGCGTCGGCATCTTCGTCGACGCACTCGACGGCGCGCTGCATTTTCCGATCGAACTGTTCGCGTGGCTGTTCCTGATCGAGGGGCTCGCGACGCTCGCGGTGGCCGGCAGCGGCGTCGGCGGGCAGCGCATCCTGCGCTACGTGAAGGGCATCGCGGTCGTGGTGGCCGCCGCGCTCGTGTTCGCGGGCCATCATCACGGACACTTCCTGCTGTCGATGATCTTCGGCACGCTGTTTCTCGTCGACGGGCTGCTGCAGTGCACGTCCGCGTGGATGGTGCGTTACCGGCGCTGGCACGTCGCATTCGCGTGGGGCGTCGTCGAGATCCTGCTCGCGATCTTCTTCTACCAGCCGTATCCGACTCACTATGTGGGCACCGTGCCGTACTGCCTCGGCTTGCTGCTGATGTTCGGCGGCATGCACATGCTGAGCCTCGCCGCGCGCGTGCGGCGGCTGACGCGCAACCCCGCGTTCGTCACGTCGCCGGCGCCGGCGATCGTGCCTGACATCGACACGGCTGCCGACCTCCCGCGCTTCACGCAATCCGAATGGGACGGCCCGCCGGCCGACCACGAGCACGCGCTGACCGTGCACGTGTGGACGCCGACCGGCACGTCGAAGGCCGAAGCGCAGCGCTATCCGGTGATCGACCGCTACATCGCGGCGGTGGACGTCAACGGCGTGATCTCCACCGGCCATGCGGCGCTGGAGTCGCCCGAGGGTATCTACATCAGCCTGTATCCGGCCGTCGAGATCGATCGTTCTCCCGATGAATTCACACGGATCCTGCGCGCGACGCGCGAGAACGACGTGCCCGGGCTGTTCCAGCCCGACTATGCGACCGAGTCGAAGGCGTGGTGTCCGTCGACCGTGCGCGTGCGGATCCGCAACTACGATCCGGCGAAGCTGGCCGCGTTCTGGTCGTCGTATCGGCAGACGGTCACGTACAACCTCACGCACCGCAACTGTTCGAGCACCGTGTCGAACGCGCTCGAAGCGGCGCTCGACGGCGCGGTGTGGCGGCTCAAGGGCACGCGGGCCGGGTGGGGCGCATTCGTGCGGCTGCTGCTCACGCCCGAGCTGTGGGTCGCCGCGCAGATCCGCAAGCGCGCGGTGACGATGGCCTGGACGCCCGGGCTCACGCTCGACTATGCGCGCGCGCTCAGCATGCTCGCCGATCCGCGTCCGTTCGCGTGGTGGAAGGTCGCGCGCTCGGCCGTGCAGGCGATCATCGCGTCGCGCCGCGCGTGGCGCGAGCAGGACAGCGCGGCGATGTCGTCCGGCGGATCGGAGGCCGCGTCGGTGAAATGATCGCGTGGCGCCGGACGAGGGCCGGCGCGTGAGCATCGGCGTGTGACAGATTCTCGCGCTCGAAGGCGCGGATTCGGCCGCGCGTGCGCGCATGCAGCTTGGCAGCAGCGAGCCGTGAGCAGGGGCATGCTGTCCGCGAGTTCGATGCTTTGCCCATTCCGATCGCGACGCGATAGGGCCTGCCCGGCCGGCAGGCCGTCATCGTGGGGATGCTCCGTTGCAGGGCGAGCCGGCGTCTCCGGCGGAGAAGGGCGCGTATTGGTACCGGTGCCGGCGCTGACAAGGGTGGCGTTCGACTACGAATTCCTTCGTCCACCTTCATATTGATGCCACGTTGCGCGAGCAACAATCGCGGGCAGACATTCGACAACCTTGTGGCGCATCCCGCGACCGCAAGCCTTTTCCGAGGAAACGCCATGCTCAAGACGCTCGCCCGCGCCGCGGCCGCAATCGCCGTCGCATCCGCCTCGCTGCACGCCGTCGCGCAGACCAGCTACGACTACCTGCTGCTCGCTGCTTCGTGGGAACCCGGCTTCTGCGCGTCGCACGACACGCCGGAGTGTACGAACCTCGCCGGCACGTACGCGGCGACGAGCCTGTCGCTGCATGGTCTCTGGCCGAACCGGTACGACGGCAACCAGCCGTTCTACTGCGGCGTGCCGCAGAGCGACGTCGATCTCGACAACGCGCACCAGTGGTGCAGCATGGATGCGTATCCGGTCAGCACCGCGACCCGCAGCACGCTGTCGACCTACATGCCGGGCGTGGCGTCGTGCCTCGACAAGCACGAATGGTTCAAGCACGGCACCTGCTCGAACTCGGCGTCGCCGGATGCGTACTGGAACCAGGCGGCCGGCATGATCAGCCGGCTCGGCAACACGTCGTTCAACGCGTTCCTGCAGGCCAACGCGGGCAAGACGGTGACGCGCAACCAGCTGCTGTCCGCGTTCGAAGGCGCGTTCGGCAGCAATACGCGCAGCGCGGTGTCGCTGAAGTGCACGAAGACCAATGGCGTCAGCTATTTCACGGAAGCGTGGATCGCGGTCAAGACGAACGCGACCGCGCAGTTTCCGAGCGCGGCGTCGCTCGTGACGGACGGGAATACGCAGGGGACGTGCCCGACGTCGGGCGTGTATATCGCGAAGTAACGCGCGAAGTTGCGCACGGCGTAATGCGCGAGGCGCCGGCCGGAAGCGTTCCGGCCGGCGTGGCGTGGATATCGTGCGCCTAAGCGAGCAGCCGCAGCGCGTCCGCGAGCGACAGCACCGTCGTGCGCGTCTCGAACGCCGTCGCGAACAGATGCTCGTGCACGACTTCATCCGGGTCGTAGCAGCAGTCCTTCACCGTATACAGCCGGAAATCCGCGTCGCTGGCGTGTGCGACCGACGACAGCACGACGCCGGTCGACGCAATCCCGACCAGGATCAGCGTATCGATACCCCGCGCGATGAGCCGCGCCTGCAGGTCGGTGCGGAAGAACACGCTCGCGCGATGCGCGATAGTCAGCGGCTCGCTGTCTAGCCGGCCGAGCTCCGGGCACGGGCCGTCGTCGACGAACAGGCCGAGTTGCTTGATCCCTTGCCCGTTCTTGTTGCGGGGGCTGACTTCCGGATAGCCGGGGCTGAAGCGGAGATTCGCGAAGCAGACGTGGACACCGCTCGCCCGGGCTGCATCGCACAGCTTGCGCGTATTGGCGAGCAGGGTGGGGGCGACTGACGGAAAGAGGCCGAGGATGTCGGTCTGGTAGTGCATCACGATCAGCGCGGTTTGTGCCGGAACGATCGAGGGTATCGGCGCGTGCGTGCTGCCTTCCGCACCTGCATGGCGAGTCGTCGCGAGATCTGAAGCGTGTTCCGGTTGCATGACTGATGCTCTCCCATGAGCCACTTCGGTGTTTTCAGAAAATCGACCGCTCCGTATACGTCGTCAACCATTCCGGCGCGAGCGTGTTGGAACTCCGGCAATATAAACCGACATTTCATCTTGGTGCAGACCGGCCGAGCTGGCGAGTGCGGTACCGCCCTGGACGACCGGGTTCGTTCAGCTCTGGACATCGGGTCGGCGATACTGAAATGCCGGCAATCTGGCAAACTTCGCGAAACACCGACATTTGGAGAACGGTGGTGTCCATCAATGTACGCGGCACGGAAGGCTACGCGGAGCATGCACATTCGCTCATCGAGCAATGGCAGGACATCTCGTTCGAGGAACATCATCGGCCCATGCTGCATCTCGTTCCCGCGCGCCCGTCTTGCATTCTCGATGTTGGAGCCGGTATCGGAACCGATGCGGCTGCATTCGCGGCGATGGGGCATTCGGTCGTAGCCGTCGAACCGGTGGATGCGTTGCGCGTTGCGGGAATCAGGCGGCATTCGTCTCCTCGGATCGAATGGCTGGACGATAGCCTGCCGGATCTTGCGATTTTGCGTACGAGGCGAAAGGAATTTGACTTCGTGATGCTGTCGGCCGTCTGGATGCACCTTGATGAAGACGAACGTCGTCGGGCGATGCCGAACGTCAGCGCTCTCCTGTGCGACGGCGCGGTGCTGGTCGTGTCCTTGCGTTACGGACCGGTTCCGGAAGGACGACGGATGTTCGACGTCTCAGCGGAAGAAACCATGCAGCTCGCAAATGCTCATGGCTTGCGCAATGTGCTGAATGTCCAGACCGAATCCGTACAGCGTGGAAATCGGCGTGCGGGTGTGATGTGGAGCCGATTGGCATTCGTCAAAAGCGGCACGCGGGGTTAGCTTCGGTCGAAGCTCGAGCCAGGGTGGCTTCGGTAAGCGCGTATGGAGCGATCAGCGCCTGTTCTCGAAGAGAGCGGTGGCAGTAAGGGGTTGGTCTCTGCCGGATATGTGCGACTGCTGCAGAGACGCACGTGCTGTAAAGATCCAACCTCGACACTGAGGATTACCCGACGACGTTCTGTCAAAATATCCGCCCAATCCTCCTGATCGAGCGCGGAATGGAACTCAGACAACTACGCTATTTTCTCAGTGTCGTCGAACACGGAAGCATGGGCAAGGCAGCGCTGGAACTCGGCGTGGTGACCTCGGCACTGAGTCAGCAGATCAGCCGTCTCGAAGGCGAACTGTCCACGCGCTTGCTGCAACGCACCTCGGCGGGCGTCGTTCCGACCGATGCAGGTCTGGCGTTCTGGCGTCAGGCGCAACTCGCGCTGCGGCATATCGACGATGCCGCGCTTGCCGCACGCTCGGCCCGTCTGTCGGGCCATGTCAGCGTCGGCATGGCGCCGAGCACGGCGAGCGTGCTGGGTGTCGCATTCATGCAGGCCATGCGCTCGCGCTATCCCGATGTACGGTTGCACATGGTCGAAAGTCTCTCCGGCTATCTTGCGTCCATGTTGAGCGCGCGTCAGATCGATCTCGCCGTGCTGTTCCATGAGGAGTCCGCGCAACGATGGAGCGTGCTGCCGCTGCTGGACGAGCGGCTGTTCCTGATCGGCGCGGGCGATCTCGATGGCATGCCGACGAGCGCGTCCGTCCGGCTGAAAAATCTTGGCAGGCTTCCGCTGATTCTCCCCAGCGGCACGCACGGGCTGCGTTCGCTGCTGTTATCGGCGTTCAGGCGCGCCGAGTACGAGCCGAACATCGTCGCCGAAGTCGACGGCCTTGCGCTCCTGATGGACTTCGTCCGCACCGGCATCGGCGCGACGATACAACCGGGCGCGGCGCTCGCAAGGCCCGAGAACGTGATACTGACGAGCGTGCCCGTCGCTGAAAAATACGCCACGCGGCCCAACATGCTCGCCAGCATCTCCGATGACGAACTGTCTCCCGCCGGTCTCGCTGCGCGCGTGGTGCTCGCCGATGTCGCCCGTCGACTGGTGCAGGAAGGCCGCTGGCCCGGTGCGCGGCTGCGGGAACCTCAGCCTTCACAAAAAGTGAAGACCCGTTGACGGCTGGCTGGTAGCGACGCGGGCACGAGACCTTTACGATTTGTCCAAAAGGAGGCAAGTCTGATGGTCGATGTGCTCGTAATCGGAGGAGGCAATGCCGCGCTGTGTGCCGCATTGATGGCGCGCGAAGCGGGCGCCTCGGTCCTGCTTCTCGAATCCGCGCCGCGCGAATGGCGCGGCGGCAACTCGCAACACACGCGCAATCTGCGCTGCATGCACGATGCGCCGCAAGACGTTCTCGTCGACGCCTATCCGGAAGAGGAATTCTGGCAGGACCTGTTGAAAGTCACCGGTGGCATCACGAACGAGCATCTCGCGCGGCTGACGATCCGCGCGTCGTCGTCGTGCCGGCCGTGGATGCAGAAGCATGGGGTGCGCTTCCAGCCGCCGCTGTCCGGTGCGCTGCACGTGGCACGCACCAACGCGTTCTTCATGGGCGGCGGCAAGGCGCTCGTCAACGCGTATTACCGCAGCGCCGAAGCGCTCGGCGTCGATATCCGCTATGAAACGCCCGTTGATTCGCTTGAACTCGACGGCAGTCTCTTCATCGCGGCGCGCAGCGGCAGCCAGCGCTTCGAGGCGCGCGCTTGCGTGCTGGCGGCAGGCGGTTTTGAATCGAATCGCGAATGGCTGCGCGAAGCGTGGGGGCAAAACGAGCGCGGCGAATGGCCCGCCGACAACTTCCTGATTCGCGGCACGCGCTTCAACAAGGGCGTGCTCATCAAGCATATGGCCGACGCTGGTGCGGACATGATTGGCGATCCGTCCCAGTCGCATTGCGTCGCCATCGATGCACGCGCGCCGCTGTATGACGGCGGAATCTGCACACGCATCGACTGCGTGTCGCTGGGCGTCGTGGTGAATCGTGACGCCGAGCGCTTCTACGACGAAGGCGAGGATTTCTGGCCGAAGCGCTATGCAATCTGGGGACGGCTCGTTGCGCATCAGCCGGGGCAGATCGGCTATTCGATCATCGACTCGAAAGCAATCGGCCGCTTCATGCCGCCGGTGTTTCCGGGCGCACAGGCCGACACGCTGCCGGAACTCGCGCGCAAGCTCGGGCTGCCGGAGGCGCGCTTCATGGAAACGCTCACGCGCTACAACGATACGTGCCGCGACGGCACCTTCGACCACACCGCGCTCGACGACTGCCACACCGAAGGCCTCGCGCCGCCCAAGACACACTGGGCCCGCCGCATCGAGACACCGCCGTTCTACGGTTACGCGTTGCGGCCAGGCATCACGTTCACGTATCTCGGACTCAAGACCAATGACCGCGCGCAGGTTCACTTCGGCGGCAACGCCAGTGAAAACCTGTTCGTCGCCGGCGAAATGATGGCCGGCAACGTGCTCGGCAAGGGCTATACGGCGGGCGTCGGCATGTCGATCGGCACGGCCTTCGGGCGCATTGCCGGGACGCAGGCCGCACGCGCCGCGCTCAAGACAACGGAGGCAACCAGTGCAGCAGTCTGACCCGCTCGCGCCCGAACGCGCGCGCACGGCGTGCTCGGTCGATACGAAAAAAACTCCACACGGCAGCACGGCGCGCGTGATCCCCATCGTACACATGAGCGCCGGCGAAACCGAAGTGGCACGGCAGATGCAGATCTGCAACGCCTGCCGCTATTGCGAAGGCTTCTGCGCGGTGTTCCCGGCCATGACGCGCCGCCTGGAATTCGGCAAGGCGGACGTCAACTATCTGGCGAATCTCTGCCACAACTGCGGCGCGTGCTATCACGCGTGCCAATACGCGCCGCCGCACGAATTCGGCGTGAACGTGCCGAAAGCGATGGCCGAAGTCCGGCTCGAAACCTACACCGAATACGCGTTTCCTGCGTCGTTCGGCGCGCTGTACAAGCGAAACGGCCTGACTTTGTCGGTTGCATTGGCGGCCGGAATCGCGCTGTTTCTGCTGCTCGGTACGGCATTGCGCGGCGGCTTGTCGGGCGATGTCGCGCCGGCGAACTTCTACGCGATCTTCCCGCACGGCCTGCTCGCGGCGATGTTCGGCATCGTTTTCCTGTTCGCCATTCTTGCGCTCGGTCTCGGCGTCACGCGCTTCTGGCGCGACGTGTCGGCAGGAACGGCGAGCGCGAGCGCGCCAGCCGTCGCGGAAGCGGCCAGGAACGCGCTGACGCTCAAGTACCTGGACGGCGGCCACGGCGACGGCTGCAACGAAGAGGACGATGCCTTCACGCTGGCGCGGCGTCGCTTCCATCACCTGACGTTCTACGGCTTCATGCTGTGCTTTGCGGCAACCGCAGTCGCGACGCTCTATCACTATGCATTCGGTCTGGAAGCGCCGTATCCGTTTCTGAGCGTGCCGGTGCTGATGGGAACGGCGGGCGGCATCGGGCTGATTGCGGGGCCGGCGGGACTGCTGTGGCTGAACCTGAAACGCGTTCCGGAGCGGGGCGATCCCCGTCAGCGTCCGATGGACCGCGGCTTCATCGCGCTCCTGCTTCTGACGAGCGCATCCGGTCTCGCGCTGCTCGCGCTCCGCACGACCTCGGCGATGCCGTCGCTGCTCGCGATTCATCTCGGCATCGTGATGGCGCTGTTCGCCACGCTGCCTTACGGCAAGTTCGCGCACGGCATCTTCCGCTCGGCGGCATTGCTCAAATCGTCGCTAGAGAAGCGGCAACGCAGCACGCTGAACCTCGGTTCGGATTAGCAGACACCAGGGCGCGTGGGCGCCCATCATCATAGACAAGAAGCAGGAGACGCAATGAACCGCACAGAATCGATCGCTGCCACGCCCGGCATTTCGCCCATGACGAGGGCCGCCGCCGTGTTGCGCGTGACCAGCGGCAATTTCATCGAACAGTTCGATTTCTTTCTGTTCGGCTTCTACGCGACCTCGATCGCGAAGATCTTTTTCCCGTCCACCAGCGAGTTCGCGTCTCTGATGCTCACCTTCGCTGTGTTCGGCGCGGGCTTCCTGATGCGTCCGCTCGGCGCGATCTTTCTCGGCGCGTATATCGACAAGGTCGGGCGGCGCACCGGGCTGATCGTTACGCTGTCGATCATGGCGAGCGGCACCGTTCTGATTGCCTGCGTGCCGGGGTACGCGACCATCGGCCTGGTCGCGCCAGCGCTCGTGCTGCTCGGGCGTCTGTTGCAGGGCTTCTCGGCGGGCGCGGAACTGGGCGGCGTGTCGGTCTATCTCGCGGAAATGGCGACGCCCGGCAACAAGGGTTTTTACACGAGTTGGCAGTCGGCGAGCCAGCAGGTCGCCATCGTCGTGGCGGCGGCCATCGGTTACGGATTGAACCAGTGGCTGTCCGCGCAGCAGATCGCTGCATGGGGGTGGCGCGTGCCGTTCTTCATCGGTTGCGCGATCGTGCCGTTCCTGTTCGTGCTGCGCCGCTCGCTGCAGGAGACCGCGGCGTTCGAAGCGCGGCGGCATCATCCGCAGGCGCGCGAGATTTTTGCGATGCTGCTCGGCAATTGGCGCACCGTCATCGGCGGCATGCTGCTGACGGCGATGACTACCACCACCTTCTATCTCATCACCGTGTATACGCCGACCTTCGGGAAGTCGGTGCTGAAGCTGTCCACCTCCGACAGCCTGATGGTGACGCTGCTCGTGGCTGCGTCGAATTTCGTCTGGCTGCCGATCGGCGGCACGATTTCCGACCGCATTGGCCGCAAACCGCTGTTACTCGCCATTTCCGCGCTGACGATCTTCACGGCTTATCCGGCGCTGTCCTGGCTCGCCGATGCACCGAGCTTCGCGCGCATGCTGATCGTGCTGCTGTGGTTCTCGTTCTTCTTCGGCATGTATAACGGCGCGATGGTCGCCGCGCTCACCGAAGTGATGCCGGTCGAAGTGCGCGTCGCGGGCTTCTCGCTGGCGTTCAGTCTCGCGACGGCGCTGTTCGGCGGCTTTACGCCGGCCGTATCGACGTATCTGATTCAGGTCTTGCATGACAAGGCCGCACCCGGCTACTGGCTGAGCTTCGCTGCGCTCTGCGGCTTTTGCGCGACGCTCGGGCTGTACCGTCGCCGCGCGGGCGGCAATGCGTCGGCGGCATCGTCGGCCTGAGGGCGATTACAGCGGCGCGTTTCCGTCACCCCGGCTTCGCGCCGGGCTTGCGCTTTTTCAGCGGCGACAAGAGGGGCGATGCGGTCCAGCTTGCGCAGCAGCGCAGGCCACTCCGCTTTGCCGCAGGAGCGGCGGGTCTGTGGTTGACAGGCTCGTGTGTCCGGCGCGCAGATCATGGGCCGAAGGCTATTCGACTGACCGACGAGTGGGCTTTTCGGCAAGGGGAGCGGATTCAACCGGCAACGGACCGCCGGGGAGGTATCCAACGGCGTTCGATTCGGCCATTACGAGTCATGCACGACCGGCACCCGCATTGGCGCTTGAGTACCGGTGTGACGCCTGCGGCGATACGCACGAAACTTGTTCCGCGATTTGCCGCGCCCGGTTGCTTTCTTCACTGTGCTCGCAATGCGGCAAAATGAGTGTCCTGTTGCCGGGCGGCCCCGATGAGTGGCGCACTGGAAGACGTGCCCCCGCTCACGGTGCCTTTGCTCCGGTCGACCGGTGGCGCGAGGCGGTGTGTTGCACCGTCCGGAATCGCGGCATCTGCCCGGGTGCGGCCCGTGCGATGATGTGCCATGACCGACATGAGAGATGGAATGACGACTACCTTCGACGAGGCGACAACGGCGGCAATCGCCGCGTTTGCGCAATTGGATTTCTACACGGCTGTGCAAGCGATGCGCGCCGAGGCCGATTACGACCGCGAACTGGACCAGTGGATCTCGCGCTATATCGACGAGCACGGCGGCGGCGCGGACGATGCCGCATACGACGCCCTGCACGCGCAGGCGCAGGCAACCCCGGAATATGCGCAGTTCGTCGATGCGGTTCGCCGGGAAATCCTGGAATACTTCGGCGTGACCGACGATCAACTGGACTGGATGGTCGTGCTGCGCAATGACGACAGCGATGAGCTTTGGGCGGAAGTCAACCGGCAGCGCAGCGCGCTGGGAACCGGTGAAGTGCGCGGAGATCTCTGACCATTGCTTGCCGTTGGGGGCGCAGGTCGGGCTGGGTGCTGGAGCCAGGTCAGTCACGTGGTGCGCCCGGCTTTCGGTCGCTGCAATCGATCCGCGGAGGGAGGACAAGCGATCGGATGTTCGGAACGAGTGACCGTTGTGCTCAGCGGACGGCGGATATTCGATCGGGAGATCGAGGCTAACGCGCATTGGCCCGGGACGAACTGCGGAACACGAGTCGTCAAGCAAGCGCTTGACGGTGACGTTCGCAAGCACCTCTAGGAACGGAAGCTCTCCAGCGTGTGCTGACCGTCGCACAGGAGGCGCACCTCTCGGCGGGCTGCATTCCTGCCATCGAACGGGTCGAATCAATCGAGAACACCGCTCGGCTGGAGTCGCGAGAAAAGGCGGTATATATCAGGAAATAATCGCACGGCGAGGATGATCGTTCGCTATGCTGCCTGCGACAACGCACCTACTCCAGCCGATATACATGAGCACGACTGCGCGGACCATTCTCAAAGCCATTCTGAGCATCCCCATTGCCTTTGGGCTCGCCTATCCCCTTATCTATCCCGCTGAAGGCGGAGGCGTTCTCGGCGAAATGGAGATGCTTGGGCCGATCGGTGGCATCGTCGTCATCGCGGTTTTCCTGGCGCTGGTCTATGCCTACGCGAGCGACCTCAGGACCACCCTGAAATCGGTCAACCGAGGATCGCGTGCGGCCGAACCCAACAGCGTCTGGCTCATGTTCCTCTTGCCATACAACTTCATCGAGGACTTCTTCATTATTTCCAACGTCGCGAAGTCCCTGGAAGCGGAGTCTCGTATCAATCCGGCTCTGTCGGGTTTGCGCTCGTTCGGCCGGATCAGCGGCATCGGGTGGTGTCTTGCCCAGGTTCTTTCGCTAATACCCAATACCATTGGCACCGTCGCCGGCGGAGTTGCGGTTCTCCTCTGGATTTGGCACTGGGTGTTCGTGCGCCGAGCCAACAGGATGCTCGCCGGCAGTCAGGTCTCCGTGGCTGCTCTACCTGGACGAACAGAATCGTAGCCCTCGTTGGAAGCCGGATCGCGTACCGCACCGCTTTGGGCGAATAGGATGGGCGGGAGTCGTGGTGCACGGCGGGGAGTTACGAAGCAAACCCGCTCCCGAGAACAAGAGTTATGCATCTTTCAAACTTGCGCGAAATCGCAAGATGTCCGACAGGCCACAGCTCGTATACGTCGTGGCGCGGCCCCTGGTTACTTACGTCGTGTTGACCACAGTCTGGCTGAGGCGCGCGCCTTCAAGGCCGGAGTCTGCCGGATCAAAACCTGTCAACGTCGATCACCGCCTGCGCAAACGCTCGCGGCGCCTCCTGCGGGTTGCTGTCCTAATGACCGAGTGTGGCCATCATTCCGGACGAATAGCGCTCGCCAGCTGCAGCGCCGAACGGAGCGGCCGCATCCAGGGCGTTCATCTCGTCCTGGGTCAGCGTGATATCGACGGCGGCGACGTTCTCTTCGAGATACCTGATGCGTCGCGTTCCCGGAATGGGCACCGTTCCGGTACTCGTCACCCATGCAAGGGCGAGCTGAGACGGCATGACGCCCTTTGCTTCAGCGATCTCGGTGATGCGGTCGACCAACAGTAGATTGGACTGGAGGTTCTCTCCCAGGAAGCGCGGATCGAACCGGCGGAAGTCGGTCGGATGCAGGTTATCCAGATGCTTCAGCGCACCGGTCAAGAAGCCTCGGCCGAGCGGCGAGTAGGAGACAAAACCGATTCCCAGCTCTCGGACGGTCGCCAGCACATCGTTGTGCTCGACGCCACGCTCGAACAGCGAATATTCCATTTGGACGGCCGTGAGCGGATGAACCGCGTGGGCTTTCCGGATCGTCTTTGCCGATGCCTCGGAAAGGCCGAGGTAGCGGATCTTGCCTTCGTGCACGAGGTCGGCTAGCGCGCCGATCGTCACTTCGATCGGCGTTGCCGGATCGATGCGATGCAGGTAGACGAGGTCGATGACGTCGGTCCTCAGGCGTCGCAGCGATCCTTCGACCGACTTTCGGATATGCGACGGATCGCCCGTGACCAAGGGCTTCTCACCTTCCATGGCGAGCTTGCCGTGCTCGGTGTAGCGAAATCCTGCCTTGGTCGACAGGATGACCTTGTCGCGCTTGCCTATGAAGGCCTTGCCGAGAAGCTCCTCGTTCATGAATGGGCCGTAGACCTCCGCCGTATCAAAGAACGTCACACCGAGGTCGAGGGCGCGCATGAGGGTTGCAAGGCTTTCGTGCTCGTCGCTGGGCCCGTAGGTAGTGCTCATACCCATGCACCCAAGGCCTTGCGCGCTGACCGCCATGCCTTGGCTTCCGAGTGATACCGTTCGCATGTTTTTTCTCCTGGCTACGTTGCCATAGTGGTTGGTGATAAGGCGCGACTGGTTGTCCCGAGTCGCATCGAATTTGCTCAATCCAGCGTCACGCCCGTCAGTTGTTCGCTGAGCTGCCACAAACGGCCGGCGGAGACGGGGTCGATGGCACGGGGCCTGACGCCGTGCATTTCAGGGCTCCCGTCGCTGGGAAGCGCGATGGCGATGTCGCAATCGGCGCAGTAGACGCCGCCCATGCCGGCTAGTTGAGGGCTCGTCGCGCACCACACGGAGGTGGCCGCCCCCTGTTCGGGCGTCTTCTTGTTGTTTTCCGGATCAATGACCGGCTTGCCCTCGGCATCGAAGATCCGGCTCGCTTCGATCTCGGAGGGCAGCATGTGGCGCGCTAGCGGGGTGGCAATGCCACCGGGATGGACGGCGAATGCGCGCACGTTCCAGTGCCGGCCGATTGAATCCAGCGCGACGGCGAACAAGGCGTTCGCGGTTTTGGCCTGGCCGTAGGCTATCCATCGGTCGTACTCACGACGCTCGAAATGAGGGTCGCGAAAATCGATGCCGGCGCGGCGATGTCCGTAGGAGCTGAGCGCTACGACGCGAGCCCCCTCCGCGCGCACGAGTGCGGGCCATAGCCGGCAGGTGAGTTGGAAATGGCCGAGGTGGTTGGCCGCGAACTGCATTTCGTAGCCGCGCGCATCGCGTGTCAGCGGTGCGGCCATGACTCCAGCGTTGTTGACAAGAATGTCCAGCGTGTCCGTCAGCGACAGTACGCGACTGGCGAATCTGTCTATCGCTGCAGGCTCCAGCAAGTCCATCGCTTCCACGATGACGTCAGGCATGGTCGCGAGGGCTGCTTCGGCCTGGGCTGTATCGCGGGCCGGCACGATGACCCTGGCGCCTGCGGAACGAAATGCACGGACGGTCTCGATTCCGATACCTGAAGCGCCGCCGGTTACCACGACGGTCTTGCCCGTAAGATTGATGCCACGGATCACCTCGTCGGCGGTCGAGGCGGGGCCGAAGCCTGAACCGATTGGTTTTTGAGGCGTGTGCGTCATACGGTTTCCTCGTTCAATTCTGCGTTTGGGACGCTCCATTGAATCGCAGCGACCGTTCGCGGCGGTAGCGCAATGCCGCCAATCTCTTGCACAATCCTGTCAATTGGTGTTTCCGGAGCGGGTGCAATGCCCTGAGGTGTTTGGAGGCAGGCTTGGACCACTTGTACGAACTTCGCGCGCTGGTCGAGCGCCATGGCGGGGAAGGCCCGACTGAAACCGCCGTTGGCGGGCTGACGCTTTATGTCGAGACGGATCTTTCGGTGGTCACCTACGTGGTCCACCGGCCGGTTTTGGCCCTAATCCTCGGAGGGGCAAAGCGGACGGTGCTCGGAGGCCGGCTATTCGACATCGTGCCGGGCGACTACGTAGCCGTGTCCGTGGACCTGCCAGCGACAGGGCAGGTCACCCAGGCGCCATACTCCGCCGTCACGCTGGACCTGGACTTGGGCATGCTCGCGAGCTTGATCGCCGAGCCAATGGCGCCACAGGGCGGCGCCGCCGGCGTGGAGGTCAACCACGCTGGGCCCGATTTGCTTGATGCGATGTGGAGATTGGTCAGGTTGCTCGACCGGCCGGAGGACATTGCAGTCCTTGCGCCCATGATCCGGCGCGAGGTGTTCTGGCGGATTCTGCAAAGCCCGTGTGGCCCCATGGTCCGCCAGATTGCCATGGCGGACAGCCGCCTCTCGCAGGTGAGTCGTGCCATCACATGGCTGCGCACCAATTTTTCGGAGTCGGTGCGGGTCGAACGCCTGGCCGCGTTGGCAGGGATGAGCCCAGTATCTTTCCACCGCCATTTCAAGGCGGCAACCGCCATGAGCCCGCTTCAATATCAAAAGCAAATCCGCCTCCAGACCGCTCGCGCCCGGCTTTTAGCGCAACAAGGAGATGTCGCAGGCGTCGGCTTTAGCGTGGGCTATGAAAGCCCGAGTCAATTCAGCCGTGAATATGCACGCCAATTCGGAGTGTCTCCCGCGCGTGACATGGCCCGTTTCCACGGGGCAGGAGAGCGCGCCCATTGCGTTGCAGACTAGCGATGCCGTTTCTCTCGTTCGACTTTCCCCCACGGGGCGTGCGGCCCGCAACGGACACCCGTCAATAATCAAATTTGCAACGTATGGAATGACGGTCCGCGGACTCCAACAATGCGGCGCGATCTTCGCCGTCGGACCGGGTTCGGCCAGTCGTGGATGTCGGCGGGTTCTATCGCATCGACATTCGAATGTCGCCTGCGCCGAGGTGACGGGCTTTCGCGCGCATTCCATGTCCGGAGATGCTGAAATTTCCAGACAGTCGCCGACCGTGGTCAAAGGCTGGCCGGGGCCGTCATCCGATGTCCGCGCGCCAGAGCACGGAACGATCGCGCTCCCGCAGCCTGAATGCCCGAACATGGCGGACGCATGTTCGGGATGCGCCTTCAACGCATCGCCGGCGTGGCGCCTGCCCGATTTCCGTCATCCCGGTCCCACGGCGGCACGCCACCGAACGCATCGACCAGGAAATCGATCATGACGCGCACTCTGGCGCTCAAGTGTCGGCGGCTCGGGTAGACAGCAAGTATGTCGATCTCGGGTAGACGATACTCAGGCAACACGTGAACGAGTTTGCCTGCACGCAGATCGTCGTTGATCAGGAACGTGGGTTGCCAGATCAGCCCTTGCCCGGCGAGCGCTGCCGAGCGCGCCGTATCGCCGTTATTGGTATGCATATGGCAGTCGACCCTCACAGGATGGGTCTTGCCGTTACCATCGATCAGTTCCCATTCGTCGCCAGTGGCCGCATATGTGTACCCGATGCAGCGATGCTCGACCAGGTCCGTCAGCGCGGTCGGATGTCCGAAGCGGGCCAGATAGGCCGGCGACGCACACAAGATGTTTTGCGATGTCGCCAGCTTGCGTGCCGCGTGGTTGGTCGAGCCGGCGCGCGAGATGCGAATGGCGAGATCGTAGCCCTCGTCGACGATATCGACGACGCGGTCGATCAGCCCGATGTCGAGTTCGATTCGCGGATATTTCTGCATGAAGCCGGGCCATAGCGGCGCCAGATACAGAATGCCGAAGCTCACGGGCGCATTGATGCGCAGTCGTCCACGTGGTTCGACCGACGCGGATGACACAAGCCCCTCCGTCTCCGCAACCTCGTCGAGGATGGACTTGCAGCGGGCGTAGAGTGTCTCGCCGCCCTCCGTCAGGGACAGCGTGCGTGACGTGCGATTCAGGAGGCGCGTGCCGAGGTGCGCTTCCAGTTCATGCACGTACCGCGTGACGTTGGCCGGCGACGTGCCGAGCGCTTCCGCCGCGCGCGCGAAGCCGCCACGGCTCACCACCGTCACGAAAACCTCGAAGGCGCGAAGGCGATCCATACCAATCCTCGATCATTCACAAAAACTTAATGATAGGACCATTTTTTATGCCTTTCTGCAATCAAGACTGAAGCCTATATTGCTCTCACGGGCCAACGCATCGGGCGCTGGCCGACGCAGCGGATCAGGAGATTGGAAATGCAACGTTTGACAGGAAAAGTCGCCATCGTGACGGGTGCCAGCGCAGGTATTGGCCGCGCCACTGCAAAGCTGTTCGCGAAGGAAGGCGCCAAGGTGGTCATTGCGGCGCGGCGCGCCGCGGAACTCGAAGCGCTCGCGGCGGAGATCGCCAGCGAAGGCGGCGAAGCCGCGTATCTGGCCGGCGACGTACAGTCGGAGGACTTCGCGAAAGCGCTGGTCGCGCTTGCAGTGAGCCGCTTCGGCCGTCTGGACATCGCCTATAACAACGCAGGTACGCTCGGCGAGATGGGCCCGACCACCGGTATTTCCGAAGCAGGCTGGAACGCCGCGCTGGCGACCAATCTGACCAGTGCCTTCCTGGGCGCGAAGCACCAGATTCCCGAAATGCTGAAGCAAGGCGGCGGATCGATCATCTTCACGTCGACCTTCGTCGGTTACTCGTTCGCGTTTCCCGGCACGGCGGCCTACGCGGCGAGCAAGGCCGGGCTGATCGGCTTGACGCAGGCACTCGCCGCGGAGTACGGCGCGCAAGGCGTGCGGGTCAACGCGGTGTTGCCGGGTGCCGTGGACACGGAGATGTATCGCGGCATGAACGACACTCAAGAATCGCAGGCGTTCGTGACCGGACTGCATGCGCTCAAGCGCGTGGCAAAGCCGGAAGAACTGGCGCGTTCAGTGCTTTATCTCGCATCCGACGATTCGTCCTTTGTCACCGGCACTGCCTCGCTGGTCGATGGCGGCGCATCGATTACGCGTACGTAAACCTGTTGGCGACATCCAGTCGTTCGAGACTCGATGTCGTCACGTCTACTTTGTCCACGGAAAAAGGAATCACTCATGAACCTGAATCTGACAGGCAAACTCGCACTGGTGAGCGGCAGCACAGCCGGCATTGGCCTCGCTATCGCCAGCACGCTGGCCCAGGAAGGCGCTCGTGTGATCGTGAACGGACGCTCCCGGTCATCTGTCGATGACGTAGTCGCGCAACTGAAAGCGGATACCGGCGGCGATGTGGCTGGATTTGCGGGCGACCTGAGTACGGCCGAAGCGGCCGACGAACTGGCGCAACGCTATCCGGGTGTGGAAATCCTGATCAATAACCTCGGCATCTTCGAGCCCAAGCCATTCGAAGAGATTCCTGACGCGGACTGGAAGCGTTTCTTCGAGGTCAACGTCCTGAGTGGCGTACGCCTCGCCCGGCTGTTTCTGCCGGCAATGAAGCAGGCCGACTGGGGGCGCATCATTTTCATTTCGAGCGAAAGCGGGGTGCAGATTCCGGCCGAAATGATCCACTACGGGGTGACGAAGACCGCGCAGATCGCGGTTGCGCGCGGGCTGGCCGAAGCCGTTGCCGGCACGGGTATCACGGTCAACAGCATCCTGCCGGGGCCGACGAAATCGCGCGGCGTGGGCGAATTCGTCGAGACGCTCGCGAAGGCCGACGGCAAATCGTTTGAAGCGTTCGAAAAGGAATTCTTCGAGAAGGTCCGTCCCACATCGCTCATCAAGCGATTCGGTTCGCCGCAGGAAGTGGCGTCCCTCGTGGCGTATATCGCCAGCCCGCTTTCGTCGGCGACGACCGGCGCTGCGTTGCGAGCCGACGGGGGCGTGATAAAGAGCGCCTTCTAGCTGCGTGGCCGGATTTGCGCCGGCCTATCCGAATCTTGCTCGCTCAATGTTCCGATGCGATCGGTTGTCGCGCTCGATTCATGACGGGTGCGATGTCCGGTTTCGGGCGTTGCGAGCGTGTCCTCCGGGTCGATTGCTGCCCGAGAACGAATTCCCGATTCAACGTGCCGGTGTGTGCCGAATCGATCGTCACATTGCGAAGAATGCGTTGCGCGTGAATTCTGTGCGTCAAAAAATCGACCTTTCCGTATAAGTCGTCAACCACTCCAGCGCCAACGTCCCCGCCAGCGAGTTCCCGTTCGCATCGAGCCCCGGCGCCCACACGCACACGGCCATCTCCCCCGGCAGCACCGCGACGATCCCGCCGCCGACACCGCTCTTGGCAGGCAAGCCGACGCGATATACGAAGTCGCCCGCCGCGTCATAGGTGCCGCAGGTCAGCATCAGCGCCGACAGCCGCTTCGCCGAACTCGCGTCGACGACCCGCTCGCCGGTAACGGGCGCGACGCCCCCGTTCGCAAGAAACAGCGCGGCCTGCGCCAGCTCGACGCAGTTCATCGTGATCGCGCACTGGCGACAATACGCGTCGACCACCGTATCGGGCGGCATCTGCATGTTGCCGAAGCTCGCCATGAAATGCGCCATCGCGCGGTTGCGTTCCGCGTGCTGCAGTTCCGACAGCGCGACGCGCGAATCGTAGTCGAGGTCGGTCGCGCCGATCAGCCGCCGCACGAACTCGACGAGCGCCGTCTCGGCCCTGACGAAGCGGCGGCACAGCACGTCGGTGACGACCAGCGCGCCGGCGTTGATGAACGGGTTGCGCGGCTTGCCGCGCTCGCTTTCGAGCTGAACGAGCGAATTGAACGCGGTGCCCGACGGCTCGCGGCCGACCCGTTCCCACAGCGCGTCGCCCAGCAACTGGAACGCGAGCGTGCACGCGAACAGCTTCGAGATGCTCTGGATCGAGAAGCGCTCCCGCGCGTCGCCGACCGTGTAA
Organism: Burkholderia sp. Bp9015; assembly: GCF_003853505.1. NCBI lineage: Bacteria > Pseudomonadati > Pseudomonadota > Betaproteobacteria > Burkholderiales > Burkholderiaceae > Burkholderia > Burkholderia sp. Bp9015. The sequence continues at coordinate 9,468 of NZ_QTPZ01000041.1, read as the reverse complement.
ACGTTTCCGTCCAGCGTCACGACGGCCATCCCGAACTTGTCGGCGGGCACCTTCGCGAGCTCGGGAATGTAGTCGGCGACGCGTCCCTGGCCGATCCAGGGGGCGAGTTCGGTATGGATGCGTTCGAGGATCGGCTGATAGTTCATCGCGTGCGAGGCAGGGCGGGCGGCCCGGTTTCCAAAGAGCCCGTATGGAACCGTTTCGGCGCCGGTTCGTCAAGCGCGGCAGCAATCGCGCCCTTATTTATCGGTCGGGCAAACAGGCGAGCGGTGGGCGCAGTATCATGCGGTACGTTTCGACCGATGGCCGGCAGCCGGCGCAAGCCTGCCGCCGCCGCGGTCTCCCCGTACGATCCGACCGTTGCCCATGCCCTTTCGCATCCTGCTCGTCGAAGACGACACCCGCCTGTCCACGCTGATCGCCGGCTACCTGCGCAAGAACGACTATGAAGTCGACACTGTGCTGCATGGTGACGCCGCCGTGCCGGCGATCCTGTCCACGCGCCCGGATCTCGTCATTCTCGACGTGAACCTGCCGGGCAAGGACGGGTTCGAGATCTGCCGCGAGGCACGCAAGCAATACGACGGCGTGATCATCATGGTGACGGCGCGCGACGAGCCGTTCGACGAACTGCTCGGCCTCGAATTCGGCGCCGACGACTACGTGCACAAGCCGGTCGAGCCGCGCATCCTGCTCGCGCGGATCAAGGCGCAGCTGCGCCGCGTGCCCGCGCGCGCGGCCGAGGGCGCCGCGTCGCAGCCGGAGCGCTACACATTCGGCCAGTTCTCGATCGACCGCACCGACCGCTCGGTCGTGCTGCCCGGCGGCGGCTCGCCCGACCTCACGTCGGCCGAGTTCGACCTGCTGTGGGTGCTGGTGTGCCGTGCGGGGGAGGTCGTCAGCCGCGACGACCTGATGCTGCAGCTGCGCGGGGTCGAATTCGACGGCCTCGACCGCACGATCGACGGGCGCATCTCGAAGCTGCGCCGCAAGCTGCACGACGATGCAGGCAACCCGCAGCGGATCAAGACGATCCGCAGCAAGGGTTACCAGTTCAGCAAGCATGCGTGGGAATGACGCCACCCTGGCGCGACGCCGTCGGCCGCCGCGTCCCCGCATCGCACGATAGCCGGAAGCCGCGATGATCCGACGCACCCGTTCGCACCCCGACGCAGCGCCGCTTTCCGCGCTGCGCTATGTCAAATGGCGCTGGCTGCATTTCCGCCGCGCGTGGACCGACACGCGCGCCGACCGCATTCCGAGCTGGTCGCGCCTGTACGTGCGCACCTACCTGCACCTGCTCGGCCTCGTGCTGCTGACCGCGCTGGTGCCGGCGCTCGCGCTGTGCGTGGTGTTGTCGCCGGAAGTCGTGTGGCATGCGTTCGACGCGCTGCCGGGCGATATCTGGATCGTGCTCGCGTTCGTGTTCACCGCGCCCGCACTCGCCGCGTATCGGTGGATGCGGCCGGTCTGGTCGGATCTCGTGATGGTGCGCGAGCGCGCGATCGATTTCACCGGCGGGCGCTTCAACACGCGCGCACGCGAGTCGCACAGCGTGATCATCGGCCCGCTCGCGCGCACGCTGAATGCGCTCGCGATGCGCATGGAGCGGCTGATCGCCGCGCAGCGCGACCTGACGAACGGGATCTCGCACGAGCTGCGCACGCCGCTCGCGCGCGTGCGCTTCGCGCTCGAGATGCTGCGCGAGCCGGGCTCGGCCGCCGAATACCACGGTGCGCTGGAGAGCATCGCGCAGGACGTGACGGAACTCGAGGAACTGATCGACATGAGCCTCACGTACGCGCGGCTCGAATACAGCTCGCTGCAGTCGAACCTCGAGCTGACCGCGCCGGTCGCGTGGTTCGAGCACCAGGTCAGCGACGCGCAGCTGCTGTATCCGGAGCGCGCGATCGAGTCGCGCATCGCGATCGCGTCGGACCTGCGCGTGAAGATGGACCGGCGGCTGATGTCGTACGCGATGCGCAACCTGCTGCGCAATGCGAGCAAATATGCGGCGTCGCGGATCGTCGTCGGGATCGCGATCGAACACGGCAACATCGCGATCTATGTCGAGGACGACGGGCCGGGCGTGCCGGAGAGCGAACGCGAGCGGATCTTCGACGCGTTCGTGCGGCTCGACCGCCGCACCGGCGGCTACGGGCTCGGCCTCGCGATCACGCGGCAGGTGCTCCACGCGCACAACGGCCGGATCGCGGTCGTCGATCCGGCCGAACTCGGCGGCGCGCGCTTCGAGATCAGCTGGCCGATCTAGCCGGCGTCCGGCCGCGCAAGGCGCGGGCGCTGACGCGGCGGATGCCCGCCGCCATCCGCACGCGCCGCCATCAGTATGTGCGGCCGAGCTGCAGGTAGATGTTGCGCCGGCCGCCCGGCGCGAGCGCGATACCCATGTACAGCGGACCGAATGAGGTCGACAGGCTCGTGAAGAACGTATAGCTCTGCTTGAGCGTGCCGCCGCCGACCTTCACGCCGCTCGACCACACGTTGCCGAGTTCCGCGCTGGCGCCGACCGACAGCGCCTTGATCGGGGACGCGTTGAACGTCATCAGCTGGTTCATGTAGGTCACGTTGCCGTACGCGAGTTCGTTGCCCGTCAGCTGGTCGGCCGCATACGCGGCCAGATGCTGGAACCCGCCGAGCGTGAAGTTGAACGCGTTGATCAGGTTGGTGCCGCCGATGCTCTTGCCGCCCTCGATCGTTGCACTGACGCTGTGCCGGCCGAACTGCTGCGCGATCATCGCCTTGGCGTAGAGCTCGGTGTAAGGCGTGTTGGATGTATCGGCGAGGTCCTCCGCGGACTGGCTGTTGTGCGACCACAGCGACCGTTCGACACGGAATTCGCCGTAGTAGCCGCGGCGCGGGAACATCGGATCGTCGAGCTGATCGATGACGAGCCGCGCACGCGCGGTCAGCGCCTGCGACGTGAAGCTCGGCCAGATCAGCGTCGAGCTGCCGTCGTCGAACGGGAACGGCAGGTTGTAGTTCGGCGAGCCGTGCCCGGTCGCATAGCCGATACCCATCCGGAAGTCGCCGAGCCGCGCGATCGGCAGGCCGAAGTCGAGCCCGGTGCGCGCCGTCTGCATCAAGTACTGGTTCAGCTTCACCTGGCCGCTGTTGTCGTACAGGTTCACGTAGCGACGCTGGTATTCCGCATAGGGCGAAATGTACAAGCCGTATGCGGCCGGCAACGGCTGGCGCAATTCGACGCGCGCCGACTGCAGGTCGCTGCCGATCGTCGTGTCCGCGCGGAACTCGAGGCCCGATTCGGTGAGCCACGGCCGCCGGTAGCCGACGTGCAGGCGGAAGCCGCCTTCGTCGGTCGAGCTGCTCGACATCCCGACGCCGAACAGCAGGAAATTCGGCCCCCAGTATTTCTCCCGCGCATCGATCTCGAGCACGTTCTCGTCGCCGTGGCTCACGATCTGCTGCGTCACGCTCTCGAAATTGCCGCCGGTCGTCAGTCCGAGCAGGTCCTGGCTGACGGTCGCCGGATCGTAGGTGTCGCCCGGTTTCACGTGCAGCGCGTCGGCGACGACACGCTTGGGCACGCCGCCGGTCGTCTTGATCTCGACCCGCGTGATGCGGATCGGCGGCGGCAGCGGCTGCGCATGCGCGGACCGGTAGGCCGCGTACTGTTCCGGCGTAAGCGCGAGGTGCCTGAGCCGCGGCAGCGCCGCGGTCGCGGCGGCCGCGCCGGCGGCGATCGCCTGCTTCGCGTTCTGGAAATCGGTGAACGCGAGCGCGCCGAGGTCGGGCGTGAGCAGCACGTCCTGCGCGGCGAGCTGCTTGCGCTGCGTCGTCACGTTCTGGCGGATCAGGATGCCGACCATCTGCTGCATCACGTCCGCCGGCGACGCGAGCGCGTCGAGCGGGCGCAGCTGCGAGCCGATGTCGACGGCGATCACGACCTTCGCACCCATCTGCCGCGCGGTGTCGACCGGCAGGTTGCTGACGAGCCCGCCGTCGACGAGCGCGCGGCCGTTGATCTCGGCCGGCGCGAACAGGCCGGGCATCGCCATGCTCGCGCGGATCGCGAGCGGCAGCGAGCCGCGGTCCAGCACGACCATCTGGCCGGTCTGCAGGTCGGTCGCGACCGCGCGATACGGGATCGGCAACTGGTCGAACGGCTGGTTGGTCGGCACGGCGGCGGTCCAGTTCGCGAGCAGCGCCTGCAGCCGGTTGCCCTGCACGAGGCCGACCGGCGCCTTCACGCCTTTCTTGCCGAAGCCCAGCGTCAGGCTGTTGATGTACAGGCGCTCGTCCTCGCGGCTGGTTTGCGGCAGGTCGGCGCGGTCGGTCACGTCGAACGCGATGTCGGCCAGGTTCACCTCCGACAGCTGCTTCTGCATCTCGTCGGCGGCCATCCCGCTCGCATACAGCCCGCCGACCACGGCGCCCATGCTCGTGCCGGCGATGCAGTCGATCGGGATGCGGTTTTCTTCGAGCACCTTCAGCACGCCCAGGTGCGCGTAACCGCGCGCGCCGCCGCCGGACAGCACGAGGCCGACCGGCGGCCGGCCGGCCGGGCCGCCGTCGGCGTTGCAGGTCGATGCGGGCGTGGCGGCGGGGGCGGCCGTCGTGGCAGGGGCGGCCGGTGCGGCGGCAGTGGCCGCCGGCGCGGTGCGCGCGGCGGTGTCGGCGGCCGGCAAGGGCTGCGCGGCAACGGTGCAGCACCACAGCGCAACGAGCGTGGCGCCGAGCCGGCGCACCCCGAGCCAGCGGAGAGAGGCGGTCGCTGTCATGGTGGAATACCTGGCGTGATCGGGCGTCGGGCGCCTGCCGGGAGCAGGCAAGACCGAGAGATTACCGTGTTTTACAAGCGCAGCGCGAGCGGCCGATGCGTAGCCGCAGGCCTGCCGAAACGCGGTTTCGGCAATTTCGTCGCGAAATAATCATTGGAATTGCTTAAAGTATCGGCACGATTTGCCGCTAAGACTTCAATGGGGCGGCGAAGGCGCGCCGCGGGGATGCGGCCTGGCCGCTTCGGCCGTTTGTTCAAGAAAAGGGTAACCATGTCGACACCGCTGTTCGGAAAGTTGTTTGCGCAACCCGTTGCGATCGACCCTGGAACGGCGAGTACGCGGATTTATACGCACGAGCGCGGCGTGGTGCTGGATCAGCCGTCGGTCGTGTGCTTTCGCAAGGGCGGCGCGTCCGATGCGCGACCGACGCTCGAGGCGGTCGGCGAACTCGCGAAGGCGCTGCTCGGCCGCGAGCCGGGGCATCTCGAGGCCGTGCGGCCCATGCGGCACGGCGTGATCGCCGATGCGCACGCCGCCGAGCAGATGTTTCGGCGCTTCATCGACATGTCGCGCACGCGCTCGCGCTTCAGCCGCCGCGTCGAGGTCACGCTGTGCGTGCCGTCGGATGCGACGGCGGTCGAGCGTCGCGCGATGCGCGAGGCGGCGTTCGCGGCCGGTGTATCGGACGTCGAACTGATCGAGGAAGCGCTCGCCGCCGCGCTCGGCGCGGGCCTGCCGGTGACCGAGCCGGTCGGCTCGATGGTCGTCGACATCGGCGCCGGGACGACCGAAGTCGCGGTGATCGCGCTCGGCGGTGTCGTCTATCGCGAGGCGATCCGGGTCGGCGGCAACCAGTTCGACGCGGCGATCGTCAATCACGTGCGCAACCTGTACGGTGTGCTGCTCGGCGAGCAGACCGCCGAGCGCGTGAAGGAGACGATCGGCTCGGCCACCAGCGCCGTGCCGCGCGCGTCGACGCGCGCGATCGGGCGCAGCGTCAAGGACGGCCTGCCGCGTTCGATCGAGCTGTCCAACCACGATGTGGCGGACGCGCTGGCCGCGCCGCTCAAGCAGGTGATCGGCGCGGTGAAGTCGGTGCTGGAAAACGCGCCGGCCGAACTCGTGACCGACATCGCGCATCGCGGCGTGGTGCTGACGGGCGGCGGCGCGCTGCTCGCGGATCTCGAACGCCTGCTGCGCGACGAGACCGGGCTGAGCGCGCGGATCGCCGACGAGCCGGCCACCTGCGCGGTGCGCGGCGCCGGGGAGGCGATGGGGCGGCTCGCGATGTGTCCGGTGGATTGACGCCGGCCGGGCAGGCGCGTCGACCTTCGTTGAACATTCTTCGAACCCCGAAGCTCCGGCATGCCGAACATCGTCCGGCTGCTCCGGACAGGCTCGACACGCCGTGTCGACCGCAGTGCCTGGCCATGCGCGAGCGGGCCGTGGCAGCATGCCGGGCCGCGTGCCGTGCAAGCCGGCGGCACGCTTGTCCTGAAGTCCGACACCTTTGAACCCGCGTTTCAAGCGGGGCCGCGTGGCCGGGGGGCGATTAACCTTCCGGCTTTCATTTTTCATTTCAAGGCGGCGGGATCATGTGCGCCGAATTCGAAGGCACTCTGCAAGTGTGTTGAGAATCCATGCTCTCAATTCTTTAAATAAAATGGGTTCGGATTATTTGCGCCAACTGCCGCCGTCATTATTTAAATTGAGTCGCGAAAAACCGGCCGGCGATTAGTATGAATTATCGGTGTTTTTACTGATCTCGTGGTGCAGGTAACTTTGCCTGGCATGACGGAATGACCGAAAGATCCTTTTAATACAGTCGTTTCACGCAATCGCACGAGTAAAAAATACGTATTCCATCGACCTCGCTCCGATAACCAAACATCGACTGGAAAACCCTGTTTATTTGATATAGCCTTGTCTGACAAAAAGCAGGGCGGTAATCAAATCAACCAGAAAGTCGCTGCATAAGAACAAGGGGCCACGATCATGTCGTCCGGTTGAGTTTGCACTCGCAAACGAGAATCGATTAACCCGCAGTTCATCCACGAATAGACCGACGTCGTTCCGCGACCGCCGGAGGGCACGCTTGCGTCCCGGATTTTCCGCCGCCGCCGGCTCGATTCACCGGCCATGCCGAGCACGAGGGGAAGCATGAACATTGCGCATTCGAAGAAGAGCGGAGAGCCGTTTCCGAAATTCCTGTTGCCGACGGGCGTCTTCCTGGCCTTGTCCGGCGCAGGCATCGTTCCCGCGTACGCGACCTGCAGCACGGCAGGCACCACTGTCACCTGCTCGGGCGTCGCGAATCCGCTGGCGCCGAGCTATGCAAACAGCGCCAACAACCTGAACGTCACCGTCAATCCGGGCGCGAGCGTCGGCGTGCTGCTGGGCGTCGGCGGCACCGCGATGTCGCTGACCGGCAACAACAACACGCTGACCAACAACGGCACGATCGACCCGTCCGCGCTCGGCTCGGGGCTCGGCGTGCTGTCGAGCGGCGCGGTGCTCGGCAATGCGTCGGCGAGCAATACCACCGTCACCAACAACGGCACGATGCTCGGCTCGACCGGGGTCGCGATCAGCGGCGTGACCGGCATGGCACTGTCGGTCCAGAACGGCACCGGCGGCACGTCGACGATCAACAACACCGGCACGATCGGTTCGAACCCGCTGGTCGGCGCGACGCTGTCCGGCGCGGATGCGCCCGTGGTCGCCGCATACGGCGGCGGCACGGTCAACATGACGAACAGCGGCACGATCAACGGCCGCGTGTCGCTCGCCACGAACGGCACGCCCGGGGGCGGCAACACGTTCACCAACTCGGGCACGATCAACGGCAGCGTGTCGATGGGCGCGAACAGCACCAACACGTTCGACGCGGTGACGGGCTCGTCGGTCAACGCGGCGGGCGGCACCGGCGGCGCGTTCAACATCACGGTCGGCCCGAACACGCTCAACGTGGCGGCGACGGGGATCGTCGACGGCGGCGCGGGCGGCAACAACACGCTGAACCTGCAGCAGGGCACCTCCGCGAACGGCACGATCGCGATCAACAACTACGTCAACTTCAATCACCTCGACGTCGCGAGCGGCAACTGGACGATCAACGGCGCGGCGACCGTGCAGGACGCGACGCTGTCGAGCGGCGGCGTCGCGATCATCAACGACAACGCGTCGCTCGGCACCGGCACGATCACGGCCAACGGCGGCGCGCTGCAGGCGGGCACGGCGGGGCTCAACGTGTCGAACAACGTAACGCTCGGCACCGGGCTGACGGTGCAGGGCGCGACCGGGCTCACGCTGTCGGGCACGGTGTCGGGCAGCGGTGCGCTGACGAAGAACGACGGCGGCACGCTGGCGCTGTCGGGTGCCAATACCTATACGGGCGGCACGAACCTGAACGGCGGCAACCTCGTGGTCGGCAACAACGGGGCGCTCGGCACCGGCGCGGTGAACGTCAATGCGTCGGCGTTGCTCGACACGAGCGCGAATGTCACGCTCGACAATGCGATCAATCTCAACAACAGCGCGACGCTGACGCTCGGCGGCAGCAACAGCCTCGGGCTGTCCGGCACGATCAGCGGAAACGGCGGCCTCGTGAAGAACGGCTCCGCGACGGCCACGCTGACGGCCGTGAACACCTACACGGGCGACACGACGATCAACAGCGGCACGCTCGCACTGAGCGGCGCCGGCAGCCTCGCGGCGACCGGCACGGTGAACCTGACCGGCGCGGGCGCGACGTTCGACCTGAGCGGCGCGTCGGGCGCGCAGACGATCGGAGCGCTGGCGGGAGCGGCCGGCACGAACGTGGACCTCGGCGGCAATTCGCTGACGCTCAACGGCACCATCAACGCGACCTACGCGGGCACGATCGGCGGCTCGGGCAGCGTGACGCTGTCCGGCCCCGGGACGCAATCGCTGACCGGCACGAACGTCTACTCCGGCGGCACGAACCTGAACGGCGGCAACCTCGTCGTCGGCAGCAACACGGCGCTGGGCTCCGGCGCGGTGAACGTCAACGGCTCGTCGACGCTCGATGCGACCACCAACGTGTCGCTCGCGAACGGCATCAACGTCGCCACCGGCACGACGCTGACGCTGGGCGGCAGCACCGATCTCGGGCTCGGCGGGACGATCTCCGGCGGCGGCGGGCTCGTGAAGAACGGCGCGGCGGCGCTGACGCTGAGCGGCGCGAACAATTACACGGGCGGCACGACGCTGAACGCCGGCGCCCTCGTGCTCGGCAACGCCGCGGCGCTGGGCGCCGGCACGCTGACCGTCGGCGGTGCGGCGACGCTCGATGCGAATACGAGCCTGTCGGTCGCCAACGCGATCGATCTCGGCACGGCCACGGCACTCACGCTCGGCGGCAGCAATGCGCTCGCGCTGGGCGGCGTGATTTCCGGCGCCGGCGCGCTCGTGAAAAACGGCGCGGCGACGGTGACACTGACGGGCGCGAACACCTACACGGGCGGCACGACGATCAATGCCGGCACGCTGGCGATCGGCGCGGGCGGCAGCCTGTCGGCGACCGGCGCGATGAATCTCGCGAACGCGGGCGCGACGCTCGACCTGAGCAATGCGTCGGGTGCGCAAACGCTCGGCGCGCTGTCGGGCGTGGCCGGCACGAACGTGAATCTCGGCGCGAACGCGCTGACGCTCGGCGGAACCGCGAGCGGCACGTACAGCGGCGCGA
>NZ_QTPZ01000040.1:0-74954 GCF_003853505.1 Burkholderia sp. Bp9015 | reverse complement strand
AGATCTCGAATTTGGCGCCGACGTCGATCCCGCGGGTCGGTTCGTCGAACAGCAGCACGCCCATGTCGCGCGCGAGCCAGCGGCCGATCACGACCTTCTGCTGGTTGCCGCCCGACAGTTCGCCGACCGCCTGCGCGGCGCCGTGGGTGCGGATCCGCAGCGCGTCGATCTGCTGCTCGGCGAGCGCCGTCTCGCGCGCCGTATCGACGATGCCGCCGCGCGCGAGCCGGTCGAGCTGGCCGAGCGACACGTTCGACGTGACCGACTGCGACAGCAGCAGCCCTTCGCCCTTGCGGTCCTCGGTGATCAGCGCGATGCCGTGCTTCACCGCGTCGACGGGCGAGCCGATGCGCGCCGGCTTCAGCGGATCGCCGACCGCGATCATCCCGGCGTCCGGCGTGTCCGCGCCGTAGATCAGCCGCAGCAATTCGGTGCGCCCGGCACCGATCAGCCCCGAGATGCCGAAGATTTCGCCCGAGCGCACTTCGAGCGACACGTCCTGCACGGCCGTGCCGCGCGTCATGCCCGACACGACGAGGCGCGGCGCGCCGATGCGGCGCGCGCCGAGGTCGATGTGCTCGCCGACCTCGCGCCCGACCATCAGCGTGACGAGCCCGTCGGACGTCGTCGCGGCCATGTCGCCGACGTGCACGAGCCGGCCGTCGCGCAGCACCGCGACACGCTCGGCGACCCGCGCGAGTTCCTCGAGCCGGTGCGAGATGTAGACGATCGCCACGCCGCGCGCCTTCAGCCGGTCGATCTGCTCGAACAGCAGTTCGACCTCGCGCGCGGTCAGCATCGCGGTCGGTTCGTCGAGGATCAGCACACGGCAGTCGCCGATCAGGTTGCGCGCGATCTCGACCATCTGCTGGTGGCCGATGCCGAGTGCGCCGACCGGCGTATCGGGATCGACCGCGTCGAGCCCGACCTGCGCCATCGCGGCACGCGCATCGTCGCGCAGCCGCGCGCGATCGATGATGCCGAAGCGCCGCGGCAGACGGTTCAGGAACAGGTTCTCGGCGACCGTCAGCGTCGGCAGCAGGTTCAGCTCCTGCATCACCATGCGCACGCCGAGCGCCTCGGCCTGCGTGCGGCTCGCCGGCGCGTAGGCCTGGCCGCCGAGTTGCATCGTGCCGGCGGTCGGGTCGACGAGGCCGCCGATGATCTTCGACAGCGTGCTCTTGCCGGCGCCGTTCTCGCCCGTCAGCGCGAGCGCTTCACCCGGCACGAGCGTCAACGTGACGTCGGCGAGCACCGGTTCGGCGTAGGTCTTGCCCACACCGGAGACGGACAGCACGGGAACGGCTGAACGGGAGGGTTGGAAGGTCGGTTCCATCGCGATCCTGGTTGCGGCCGCGCGCACGCGGCGCGCGGGTGTGACGCTCACAAGTGCATGTGCATGCAGTGGCCGTGATCGCGCTCACTCCGTATAACGGCCGCCGGGCCCGCTTCTTGAGGCCGGCGGCCGCGACGGGGCGGCGTTACTTCGTCACGAGATCCACCGGCGTCTCGACCACGCCGGACATGTCGGCCTGCTTGCGATGCTCGGCGATCGCCTTGAGCGCCGTGTCGATGCCGAACACGGCCTGCTTCGCCGCGTACTGGTCGGCGGTCGCGAGCACGCGGCCGTCCTTCAGCATCGGCCTGATCGCATTGATGTTGTCGTAGCCGACCACGAACACCTTGCCCTGCTTGCCCGCCGCGCGCACGGCCGACACGGCGCCGATCGCCATGTTGTCGTTGCCGCACAGCAACGCGCGCAGGTTCGGGTATTCGTTGAGCATCGCGGACGCGACCGCATTGCCCTTGTCGATCTCCCATTCGCCCGACTGCACCGACACGACCTTCATCCCGCCCGCCTTCATCGCGTCCTCGAAGCCGGCCGTGCGCTGCTGCGCGTTGGTCGTCGTCGACACGCCTTCGAGGATGCCGACCTGGTCGCCCGCCTTCAGCCGCTTCGCGAGGTAGTCGCCGATCTTGCGCGCGCCCTTGCGGTTGTCGGGGCCGACGAACGGCACGTTCAGGTTCTTCGACTTGAGCACGTCCGGGTCGAGCCGGTTGTCGATGTTCACGACGGTGATGCCCGCGTCGACCGCCTTCTTCACGACGGGCACGAGCGCCTTCGAATCGGCCGGCGCGAGCACGATCGCATCGACCTTCGACACGATCATCTGCTCGACGATGCGGATCTGGTTCGCGGTGTCGGTCTCGTCCTTGATGCCGTTCGTGATCAGGTCGAACTGGCCGGCGTTGTGCTTCTGGTATTCCTTCGCGCCGTTTTCCATCGTCAGGAAGAACTCGTTGGCGAGCGACTTCATCACGAGCGCGACCTTCGGCTTGGCCGCGGCCTGCGCATGGACGGCCGGTGCGGCAGCAACCGCGACGGCGGCAAGTGCGGCGGTCAGGAAGCGACGGCGAAAGAGGACATTCATACACATCTCCTGGCGACTGGCCCGACGGGCCAGATTATTGTTTGACTGTTGTTTTAATGAGAGCAAACGTTTGCGCTACACTTCCCGGGCATCGGCCATCGATGCTGCTTGTCGGTACCACGGAATGGAAGCGAGGCAGACGGCCGACTGCCTGGCGCGTGCTGTCGTGACGCGCCACCGCCGGCGGGACGCCGGCGGAGTGGAAGCTATGCTGTACCGTTTCGGTTCGACGCGCAACCCGTCTGATCAATATTTAAGGGTTTATTCGGAGCGCGCGGTTGCACGCGCCGATTGCGGCGCGTTACATGATCGAAGCGAGGCACGCGCATGCGCCCTCTTGTTTTTCTGTTGACCGGCGATTAGTTGACGGCCGCCGCTCACGGCAACCCGGCTTGTGAGCGACAGCTTCGATCGAAGGACCGACGCGTCGGCACGCCCTGAAATGGCGGATGCAGCATCGGCGCCCGATGCAACGCGTCCGAAGGGCGCCTGCCGCGCCCCCGGAACATCGTCCCGCCGTCAGACCGCTTCGCGCAGCAGCCCGGCGATTTCCGCTTCGTTAAGATGCGGCGCGAACATCTCGATCAGCCGGTACGCATACGCGCGCAGGAATGCGCCCTTGCGCAACCCGACCCGCGTCGTGCTCGCCTCGAACAGGTGCTGCGTGTCGAGCGCGACGAGCCCGGTGTCGCGCTGCGGATCGAAGGCCATTGCCGCGACGACGCCGATCCCCATCCCGAGCTCGACGTAGGTCTTGATCACGTCCGCGTCGATTGCAGTCAGCACGACGTCGGGCACGGCGCCGGCCTGCGCGAATGCCTGGTCGATGTGCGAGCGGCCCGTGAAGTCCTGGTCATACGTGATGATCGGGTACTCGGCGATTTCGTCGAGCGTCAGGTTCTCGCGACCGACGAGCGGATGCCCCTTCGGCACGACGACCGTGTGGTGCCACGAATAGCACGGGAACGTGACGATGTCCGGATAGCGATCGAGCGCCTCGGTCGAGATGCCGAGATCGGCTTCGCCGTTCAGGATCATCTGCGCGATCTGCTGCGGGCTGCCCTGGCGCAGCGCGAGATGCACCTTCGGAAACACCTCGGTGAACTGGCGGATCACCTTCGGCAGCGCGTAGCGCGCCTGCGTGTGCGTCGTCGCGACGACGAGGTGGCCGCTGTCCTGGTCCGCGAACTGGCGCGCGACGCGGCGCAGGTTTTCCGCATCCAGCAGCATCCGCTCGATCAGCTGATGCACGGCCTTGCCGGGCTCCGTGAGCCCCGTGAGCCGCTTGCCGCGCCGGATGAAGATATCGACGCCCAGTTCATCCTCGAGATCCTTGATCTGCTTCGACACGCCCGACTGCGACGTGTACAGCACGTTCGCGACTTCCGTCAGGTTCATGTTCTGGCGCACGGCCTCGCGCACGAAACGCAATTGCTGAAAATTCATGGGTATGCCTCTTAGGCTGTCGTTGTTTGAATGTCGATTCGGAGCGGTATCCGCCCTCTTCTCTTTACCGCGGCCGGACGTCAGTGCGCGGGAAACACGCGGACCGCGCGCGGCACGGCCGTCGCGCCGTCGCCCACCTGCAGCGCGAGCGCACGCCACGCGTCGCGATCGAGTTCCGCTTCGAGTGCGCCGCCCGTGCGCGCCTCGAGTTCGACCCGCACCGAGCCGCCGAGCGGGATCACGCGGCGCACGTCGACCGCGATGCCGTCGCGATGGTCGTCGCCGGCCGGCCACAGCTGCAGGTCGTGCGGCCGCACGTATGCGTTCGCGGGACCCGCGAAATCGGCGTCGACCGCGATCGGCGCGGCCGCCCCCTCGGCCACGAAGCCGCGCCCGGCGACCGTGCCCGGCAACCGGTTCGCCGCACCGAGGAATTCGTAGACGAACGCGCTTTGCGGATGATCGTAGACGTCCTGCGGGCTGCCGACCTGCTCCACATGACCGCGGTTCAGCACGACGATCCGGTCGGCCACTTCCAGCGCCTCCTCCTGGTCGTGCGTGACGAAGATCGTCGAGATGTGCAGGTCGTCGTGCAGGCGCCGCAGCCAGCCGCGCAGTTCCTTGCGCACCTTCGCGTCGAGCGCGCCGAACGGCTCGTCGAGCAGCAGCACCTTCGGCTCGACCGCGAGCGCGCGGGCCAGCGCGATCCGCTGACGCTGGCCGCCCGACAGCTCGGACGGGTAGCGCTGCGCAAGCCAGTCGAGCTGCACGAGCTTCAGCAGTTCGTGCACTTTCTCGCGGATCACGGCTTCCGACGGCCGCTCGCGGCGCGGCTTCACGCGCAGCCCGAACGCGACGTTCTCGAACACGGTCATGTGGCGGAACAGCGCGTAATGCTGGAACACGAAACCGACCTGGCGCTCGCGCGCGCCGACCGACGCGACGTCGAGCCCTTGCAGCACGACCTGGCCGGCGTCCGCGTGCTCGAGGCCCGCGATCACGCGCAGCAGCGTGGTCTTGCCGCAACCGGACGGCCCGAGCAGTGCGACGAGCTCGCCCGGCGGAAAGTCGAGCGACACGTTGTCGAGCGCGGTGAAATCGCCGAAGCGCTTCTGAAGGTGACGGACGGTGATACCCATTCTGGTTGCCTCTTTACGATTTCGACGAAATGGCGGCGGCGGGGCCGGCATGAGCGGGAACGTCATCGCGTGCGCCGGCCAGTTCGGCGGCGAGGTGACGCTCGGCGAGCAGCTTCAGCGCGAGCGTGACGAGCGCGAGCAGCGCCAGCACCGACGCCACCGCGAACGCCGCCGCGAAGTTGTATTCGTTGTACAGGATCTCGACGTGCAGCGGCATCGTGTCGGTCACGCCGCGGATGTGGCCGGACACGACCGACACCGCGCCGAACTCGCCCATCGCGCGCGCATTGCACAGGATCACGCCGTACAGCAGGCCCCACTTCACGTTCGGCAGCGTCACGCGCCGGAAGATCTGCCAGCCCGATGCGCCCAGCACGCGCGCGGCCTCCTCCTCGTCGGTGCCCTGCGCCTGCATCAGCGGGATCAGTTCACGCGCGACGAACGGGAACGTGACGAAGATCGTCGCGAGCACGATGCCCGGCACCGCGAAGATGATCTGCACGTCGTGGCCCTGCAGCCACGGCCCGAGCCAGCCCTGCGCACCGAACAGCAGCACGTAGACGAGGCCCGAGATCACTGGCGACACGGAGAACGGCAGGTCGATCAGCGTCGTCAGTAAAGCCTTGCCGCGGAATTCGAACTTCGCGATCGCCCACGACGCGCACACGCCGAACACGAGGTTCAGCGGCACCGCGATCACCGCGACGGTCAGCGTCAGCTTGATCGCCGACCATGCGTCGGGATCCGCGAGCGATTCGAGATAGAAGCCGACGCCCTTGCGCAGCGCCTCAAAAAACACCGCGGCGAGCGGCACGACGAGGAAGAACGCGAGGAACGCCAGCGCGACGCCGATCAGCAGCCAGCGCACGGCGCGCGGCTCGCTGACGGGATCCGGTTGTTTCGCGGCGCGCACGCGCGCGGCGGACGGGTTGTTCAGCACGGCGGTGGACTCCTGGCTCATTGCTGGCCTCCGGCGGCAGTCGCGGCAACGGTGACGGTCGCGGGCGCGGGGCCGCTCGCGCCCTTGCTCGTGCGGCGCTGCAGATACCACTGCAGCGTGTTGATGAGCAGCAGCATCAGGAACGACACGACCAGCATCACGACCGCCAGCGCGGTCGCGCCCGCGTAGTCGTACTGCTCGAGCTTCGTGATGATCAGCAGCGACGTGATCTCGGATTTCATCGGCACGTTGCCGGCGATGAAGATCACCGACCCGTACTCGCCGAGCGCGCGCGCGAACGCCAGTGCGAAGCCGGTGAGCAGCGCGGGCAGCACGGCCGGCAGCACGACGCGGCGGAACGTCAGCCAGCGCGTTGCGCCGAGGCACGCGGCGGCCTCTTCCTGCTCGCGCTCGAAATCCTCGAGCACGGGCTGCACGGTGCGCACGACGAACGGCAGCCCGATGAAGGTCAGCGCCACCAGCACGCCGACCGGCGTGAACGCGATCTTGATGCCGAACGGCGCGAGATACTGGCCCACCCAGCCGTTGGTCGCGTAGACGGCGGCAAGCGAGATGCCGGCGACCGACGTCGGCAGCGCGAACGGCAGGTCGACGATCGCGTCGACGAGCCGCTTGAACGGGAACGTGTAGCGCACCAGCACCCACGCGACGAGAAAACCGAACACGGCATTGATCACCGCACCGCCGAGCGCGGAGGCAAACGTCAGCCGGTACGACGCGAGTACGCGCGGCGACGCGACGGCGGTGACGAACTGGTCCCACGACAGCGTCGCGGTCTTCAGGAACGTGGCGGCGAGCGGAATCAGCACCACGAGGCTCAAATAGGCCACCGTGATGCCGAGCGTCACGCCGAAACCGGGCAGCGCGCTCGGCTTGCGAAAGGTGTACGTCGTCATCGGATGCTCTTGCTGGGTCGTTGCTGCTCACGGGTCCGACGCAAACGCCGGCGCGGGGAGTCGCGCCGGCGGGCCGTCGGGGATGCGGCGCGCTGTCGTGGCGCGCCGCTGTCGTTGTGGTTTGCTGCTGCCTGGTGTTACTGCGGCTTGTAGATCGAGTCGAACACGCCGCCGTCCGCGAAATGCGTCTTCTGCGCGTTCGTCCAGCCGCCGAACGTGTCGTCGACCGTGTACAGCTTCAGCTTCGGAAACTGCTTCGTCAGGTCCGCCGGCACGTTCTTCGAACGCGGACGGTAGTAGTTGCGCGCCGCGATTTCCTGGCCCTGCGGGCTGTACAGGAAATTCAGGTAGGCCTCGGCCAGCTTGCGCGTGCCCTTCTTGTCGACCACCTTGTCGACCACGGCAACGGGCGGCTCGGCCAGGATGCTCACCGACGGCACGACGATCTCGAACTTGTCGGTGCCGAATTCCTTGATCGACAGGAACGCCTCGTTCTCCCACGCGATCAGCACGTCGCCGATCCCGCGCTGCACGAAGCTCGTCGTCGCACCGCGCGCGCCCGAGTCGAGCACGCCCGCATTCTTGTAGAGCTTCGTCACGAATTCCTTCGCGCTCTGCTCGTTGCCGCCCGGCTTGTGGACCGCGTATGCCCATGCGGCCAGGTAGTTCCAGCGCGCCCCGCCCGACGTCTTCGGGTTCGGCGTGACGATCGAGATGCCCGGCTTGGTCAGGTCATCCCAGTCCTTGATCCCTTTCGGGTTGCCCTTGCGCACCAGGAACACGATCGTCGACGTGTACGGCGATGCGTTGTCGGGCAGGCGCTTCTGCCAGTCCTTGTTGACGAGCCCCTTGTTGGCGATCGCGTCGATGTCGTAGGCGAGCGCCAGCGTCACGACGTCGGCCTGCAGGCCGTCGAGCACCGAGCGCGCCTGCGCGCCCGAGCCGCCGTGCGACTGCTTGAAGTTGACCGTCTCGCCCGTCTGCGCCTTCCACGCCTTGCCGAACGCCTGGTTGAAGTCCTGGTACAACTCGCGCGTCGGGTCGTAGGACACGTTCAGGAACGTCGTATCGGCCTGGGCATGCGTCGCGACGCCCAGCGCCGCCGCCGCGCCCAGCGCGAGTGTTGCGATCAGGCGGCCCACTCCGCCCACCAGCCCCGTATTGCGCTTCGCCATCCTTGGTTCTCCAGTGTTGTCGGTATTGCGATGTCGGGCCAGTCTAGCGAACGGGTTACATGATTAAAAATAATCGTTCCTTATTTTTTAATACTCAAAAGTGCTAACGCAGACGGGATGGACGGTTGAGGCAGATGAACCGGCGTCCGGGCGTCGCGAAATCACGTCGGAACCGGCGCGATCGCGTCGAACTTCAAGTAACACTTGAAATTCGCGAAGTACTGTATAAAAATACAGCTCACTGTCTATCCATACAGTTCAGCCATGACCAAACTCACCGCCCGTCAGCAGCAAGTGTTCGACTTGATCCGCCGCGCGATCGAGCGCTCCGGTTTCCCGCCCACACGCGCCGAGATCGCGGCAGAGCTGGGCTTCAGCTCGCCGAATGCGGCCGAGGAACACCTCCGTGCGCTGGCGCGCAAAGGGGTGATCGAGCTGGCCGCCGGCGCGTCGCGCGGCATCCGCCTGCTCGGCATCGACGACGCCCCCCATCAGTTCACGCTGCCGCATGCCGGCCTGATGCAACTGTCGCTGCCGCTCGTCGGCCGGGTGGCGGCCGGTAGCCCGATCCTCGCGCAGGAGCACATCTCGCAGCATTACGCGTGCGATCCCGCGCTGTTCACCAGCAAGCCCGACTACCTGCTGAAGGTGCGCGGCCTGTCGATGCGCGACGCCGGCATTCTCGACGGCGACCTCCTCGCCGTGCAGAAGCGCACGGAAGCGAAGGACGGCCAGATCATCGTCGCGCGGCTTGGCGACGACGTCACGGTCAAGCGCCTGATGCGCCGGCCAGGCGGCCTCGAGCTGATCGCGGAGAACCCGGATTACGAAAACATCTTCGTCAAGGCCGGCAGCGCGGAATTCGCGCTGGAAGGCATCGCCGTCGGGCTGATCCGCTCGGGCGAACTCTGACAATCGGTCTCGCTGAGGAGAACATCATGGAACGCCTTTCCCGTTTGCTGCCTTTCCGTCAATTCGGCCGCCTGCGTCACCTGCGCGGCCGCACGCCCTGCGCGCCGCTGTCCGCCGCGGCGCCCGTGGTGAGCCAAGAAGTCGCAGTTGAACGGCAGGCGTCGCTGCTGCCCTCAGCGCTTCCCGCCTTCGCACGGGTCTCGCTGAACGCCGGCCTGCACCACGCGGAACCGGCGCGCCGTGCGCCCGTGCGCGTTTATCACGGCCGGTCGCGCCTGATCATGGTCGGGACGATCGATGCCGTGTGCCGGATGATCGATCGCTGCATCGACGAGGAACGATCGGCCACGCACGGCGGTCTCTGATTGCGGAACCTGTCCGCACCGGAGGCATCGTGACTGGATCTTCGGGCCGCGCGTGGCGGCTCAAGCCCCTGCTGATCGTCGTGCTGGCCGTCGCCGTTTTGGTGGCGATCGGCTATGCGTACGCATCGCCGTATGTCGCGCTCGGTCGCCTGAAATCGGCGATCGATGCGCGCGATGCGCAATCGGTCAGCGAATATGTCGATTTTCCGTCGCTGCGCATCAGCCTGAAGCAGCAGGTCACGGAAGAGTTGATGCACCGGATCGACGCGGTGAAGAAGGACAACCCGTTCGCGGTGATCGGCGCGCTGATCGGCTCTGCATTGATCGGCCCGCTCGTCGATGCGTATGCGACGCCGGAAGGCGTCGCGGCGCTGATGAGCGGCATTCCCCCGCGCGGTAATCCGGGCGAGCGGCCACCCGAATGGTCGGGCCCGCCGTCAGGCGGTGCGCCTGGCAGCGCATCGGCCGCACCGCCGGCCAATCCGGCGAGCACCCCCGTACCGGGCAGCAATGCCTCGGTCGCGTCCGCGCCGGCCCCCGCATCCGCGCCAGCCGGCCCGGGCGACACGCGCCATCCGCAGCAAACGAGCGCCGGCTACCGGAATATCGATGAATTTGTCGTGACCTACCAGCGCAGTGCCGACGGCACGCGCTATGCGGCGATCTTCCACCGCTTTGGCCTGTTTTCGTGGAAGCTGTCCGCGATCGACCTGCACGCGTGAGCGGTCGCGATCGGGATCGATGCCGCTGCGGCGGCAATGGCGAGCGACCGGCGCGGATCGCAGGACAACCCGGCCGGTCACACGATCTCACTGTGTCACTTGCCGCTCGCGGTGGCCGCTTCGCGTTCGCGCGCGATCTCGGCCTTTTGCTCTTCAGCCGACGAACACGCGACCAGAATGCTGCAGTTCACGCGATCGAGCAGTTGCGTATTGCCCGACCCCATCCACCATCTCGACAATCCGCTGCGGCACCGATGGCCGACCACGACGAGGTCGGCCTTCAACTCGGTCGCGAGATTCGCGATTTCGTCGATCGGATAACCGAACGCAAAATGGCCTTCCGCCTGGACGCCGCGCTCGCGCAGCCAGTTCACGCCTTCCTGCAGGATCTCGCGCGCGGTTTCCTCGAAGCGGCCGCAGGCGACGTCGGTCAGCAGCCCCGCGCTTTGCGCGATGCTCGAGCGCATGTCGACGACCGACAGCAAATGCGTTTCCGCCTTCAGGTCCAGCGCGAGATTCGCACCGCACCGCAAGGCCTTGCGTCCTTCGAGCGTGCCGTCGTAGCACAGCAGAATCTTGTTGTAGCTAGCCATGAGACCTCCCTATCGCGACAACGTGCCCTATGCACTCATCATGGTGCGCCGCAATTCCGGACGCAAGGGATGGAAAACGCTGATTCGCCACGCGGGGCGCGTCGGCGATGATGCGGTGCACGATCCGTGCGCGCATGCACCGTCGCGCGCGTGCGCGCCCTGAAGAGACGCAGCCGATGCACTAGAATGGCCCGTCCGTGTCCTCGACGTGCGTTCGCCCCGGTCATGCCCATGTGACACGCATTCGCCCGATCCGTTCGCCGAGCGGCATGCCCATCCGGCCGGCCGCGAAACGCGTCCGCGCCTGCCTACAACGACAACCTGCCCATGTCCGTTGCACCGATCGATTTCCGGAACGTCGAAAAGCGCTATGGCGACAAGCTCGTCGTCAACGGCCTGTCCTTCCACGTGCAGGCCGGCGAATGCTACGGCCTGCTCGGGCCGAACGGCGCCGGCAAGACCACGACGCTGAAAATGCTGCTCGGCCTCGTGTATCCCGACGCCGGCACCATTTCACTGTGCGGCGAACCGGTTCCGTCGCGCGCGCGGCATGCGCGCCAGCGCGTCGGCGTCGTCCCGCAGTTCGACAACCTCGACCCCGACTTCACGGTCCGCGAAAACCTGCTCGTGTTCAGCCGCTATTTCGGGATGTCGGCGCAGGCTTCACGCGCGCTGGTGCAGCCGCTGCTGGAATTCGCGAAACTGGAGAACAAGGCCGATGCGAAGGTCGGCGAGCTGTCGGGCGGGATGAAGCGCCGCCTGACGCTTGCGCGCGCGCTCGTCAACGATCCGGACGTGCTGGTGCTCGACGAGCCGACGACGGGGCTCGATCCACAGGCGCGGCACCTGATGTGGGAGCGCTTGCGTTCGCTGCTCGCGCGCGGCAAGACGATCCTGATCACCACGCATTTCATGGAGGAAGCCGAGCGCCTGTGCGACCGGCTGTGCGTGATCGAGGAAGGCCGCAAGATCGCCGAAGGCGCGCCGCACGCGCTGATCGAATCGGAGATCGGCTGCGACGTGATCGAGATCTACGGGCCGGACCCGGTCGCGCTGCGCGACGAGCTGACGCCGTTCGCGAAACGCACCGAGATCAGCGGCGAGACGCTGTTCTGCTACGTGAGCGATCCCGAGCCGCTCAGCGCCCGGCTCAAGGGTCGCACGGGATTGCGCTATCTGCATCGTCCGGCCAATCTGGAAGACGTGTTCCTGCGGCTCACGGGCCGCGAAATGCAGGACTGATCGATCATGGACGCACGCAACTATTCCGCCGCCGCGCCGTCCGCACCGCCACGCGAATCACGCTTCGCAGTCGCGCTGCCCGCGAATGCCACCAACTGGATCGCCGTGTGGCGGCGCAACTACCTCGTGTGGCGCAAGCTCGCGCTCGCGTCGCTGTTCGGCAATCTCGCCGATCCGATGATCTACCTGTTCGGGCTGGGATTCGGGCTCGGCCTGATGCTCGGCCACGTCGACGGCGTGTCGTATATCGCGTTCCTCGCGGCCGGCACGGTCGGTTCGAGCGTGATGATGTCCGCGAGCTTCGAGTCGATGTATTCGGGCTTCTCGCGGATGCACGTGCAGCGCACCTGGGAAGCGATCATGCACACGCCGCTCGCGCTGGGCGACATCGTGCTCGGGGAGATCGTCTGGGCGGCGAGCAAGGCGCTGTTGTCGGGCGTCGCGATCATGCTCGTCGCGGGCCTGCTCGGCTATGCGCGCTTTCCGTCGATGCTCGCGGCGCTACCCGTGATCGTGCTCGCCGGCCTCGCGTTCGCGAGCACCGCGATGATCGTCACCGCGCTCGCGCCGTCCTACGACTTCTTCATGTTCTATCAGACGCTCGTGCTGACGCCGATGCTGCTGCTGTCGGGCGTGTTCTTCCCGATCACGCAGTTGCCGCCGATCGCGCAGCATGCCGCGCACGTGCTGCCGCTCGCCAACGCGGTCGAACTGATCCGGCCCGCGATGCTCGGCCGGCCGGCGACGGACGCCGGCCTGCATCTCGCGGTGCTCGCCGGTTATGCGGTCGGCGGATTCATCGTCTCCGCGTGGCTGTTCCGGCGGCGCATGATGCGCTGACGGCCGACGCGCACGGCGCGCCGGCTCGCTGCGACGAAGCGGCGGCGGCGTTACTCGTCGTCGTCGCTCCACGGAATCTCGACGTCGGTCAGGAATGCGACGGTCGCCAGCGGGCCGCCTTCGTGGCGGCCGAGCTTGCCGTCCGCGCGATGCCATTCGACGCGGAACTGCGTACCCGGATCGTCGGCAACCAGATAGACCGCGCGCAGTTCTTCCGCGTCGGCTTCGTCGACCGGACCGTCGAACGACACCAGCATCTTCTGCGGCCATAGGCCGTTCACCGGATCGTAGATGCGGTCGCCCTGCGGAATCTCGATGCTGGCCTCGACGCCGATCGTGGCGGAGGCTTCGATGATCATCGTGCCGAGCGCGTTCAGCACGGCAGTGGCCCGCGCGGAATTGGCCTGGCGGATCGCGAGATCGCCACGCGTCAGCGCCTTTTCGAGTCGAGGATGAATCTTCGGTTGGGTCATGCGTTTTCCTGTTTGCTTCTTGTAAAGGGCACCGCGCGCGTGAGGCGGCGGCGCCGGATGAATACGACGGTCATGCGACGGGACCGGTCGGCGCACGCCGCGGCGGCCATCGCGCAGGGTCCGGTCGCCGGCAGCCGGGCATGTCGTGCCCCGCGCCTCGATCGGCCACGCGAGCCGGACTTGTCCGGCCGTCGCGCCCGCTCGCCGTCCCGTCCGCGAGTCCGTCAGAACCCGAATGCGATCGCGAGCAGCCCGCTCACGATCCCGAACACGACGACGAGGCCCGTGACGATCGCCAGCATGTAAGGCTTGAACGACCGCGCGAGCATCGCGAGCGACGGCACGCTGATCGGCGGCAGCGTCATCAGCAGCGCGGCGGCCGGGCCGACGCCCATGCCGAGCGACAGCATCGCCTGGATGATCGGCACTTCACCGGCCGTCGGGATCACGAACAACGTCCCCGCGACCGCGAACGCGATGATCCAGCCGAGATGGTTGCCGATGTCCGGGCCGATATGCGGGAACAGCCACGCGCGCGCCGCGCCGAGCAGCAGCACGAGCACGATGTATTCGGGCACGAGCCGCACGGCCATGCGTGCGAGCAGCTTCATCCAGCGGACGAACGGATTGCCGGCGGCAGCCTGTTCGGCCACCAGCGCGGCGAGTTGCGCGTCGTCGATACTGCGGTCCTCCGGACGCGCGATGCGGTTCAGCAGATAGCCGATCCCGAACACCATCGCGATGCCGAGCACGAGCCGCAACGCGCTCCAGTGCCAGCCGAGCACGAAGCCCATGAACACCAGCGCGGCCGGATTCAGCACCGTGTTGCCAAGCCAGAACGCGACCGCGCCGCCCGGCGACGCGTGCCGCGCACGCAGGCCCGCGACGACCGGCGCCGCGCAGCACGTGCACATCATGCCCGGCAGCGACAGCAGGCCGCCCGCGGCGACACTGCCGAAGCCCGTGCGGCCGAGCACGCGCGCGACCCAGTGCGCGGGCAGCAGCGCCTGCACGGCCGAACCGAGCAGCAGGCCGAGCACCATGGCCTGCCAGATCGCCTTGCCGTACGCCCATGCGTAGTCGAGCGCCGCCTTCAGCGACGGCTCGGGCGCGCTCGCCGACGTGCCCATCAGGATCGACTGGCCGATCGAATGATGCTCGGCGGCGACGAACGCCTTGTTGTAGTACGGGAACCATTTCACGTAGAACAGTCCCGCGACCGCGATCAGCAGGAAGGTCAGCCAGCCGAGCGCCGGACTGGGTTGGGTGCGTGTGGTCGTCATCGTGCGGTGGTCGTAGGGTTGTTGTCGGTGGCGGCTCGGGCCGCCCCGCCGGCGGCGGGCGAGGCCGG
This sequence comes from Burkholderia sp. Bp9015, assembly GCF_003853505.1. Taxonomy (NCBI): domain Bacteria; kingdom Pseudomonadati; phylum Pseudomonadota; class Betaproteobacteria; order Burkholderiales; family Burkholderiaceae; genus Burkholderia; species Burkholderia sp. Bp9015. Next base: position 60,407 of record NZ_QTPZ01000040.1, on the reverse strand, counting down.
CAGCCCGGCCTGCGCGAGCGCGTCGAGCAGCGCGCGCGCCTGCTCGCGCCCGTCGGCCGCATTCGGCCGGAAAGTAAACGCCAGTGCGCGGTTCGGCTTGTTGTACGTGGCGCGGTAGGTGCGCGCATAGGCGGGATCGTAATGCTTGTCGATCAGTTCGGTGAACAGCTCGGCCCGCGCGTCGGCATCGATCAGCGCATGCCAGTGCGCCACCTCGTCACGGCTGTGCAGGCCGATCAGCCGATTGAGCTGCGCCTTGAACGCGGCCGGCTCGTCGAACAGGTGGGCATAGTCGTCAAGGAGAAACGCGATGCGTTCGTCGTGCGCCGCCTCGACCTGCACCCACGGCCCGGCGTGAAACGCGTCGATCAACGCGATCGGCAGGTGCACGAGCCCGATCCTTCGGCTTTCCGATTCGACGAACACCGGCCATTCGGGGTCGAAACGCCCGAGTGTCTCGACGAGCCCCGAATCGAAGCCCTTCTGCGACGGCTGCGGCTTGCCCGGCAGCGCGCCGAGCAGCGAGCCGCGATGGCGCGCGAGCGCTTCGAGATCGAGCGTCTGCGCCCCTTCGTCGCGTAGCGCGTTCAGCAGCCGCGTCTTGCCGCAGCCGGTATGACCGACGAGCGCGATGTAGCGAAACCGCGTCGGCAGCGTGTCGAGCGTCGCGCACACCGAGTGGCGGTACGCCTTGTAGCCGCCGTCGAGCTGGCGCGCCTGCCAGCCGATCAGGTTGAACCAGGTCGTCATCGAACCCGAGCGCTTGCCGCCGCGCCAGCAGTAGATCAGCGGCCGCCAGTTGCGCGGACGGTCTGCAAACGTGGTGTCGAGATGGCGCGCGATGTTGCGTGCGACCATCGCCGCGCCGACGCGCGTCGCCTCATACGGCGACACCTGACGGTACATCGTGCCGACGATCACGCGCTCCTCGTTGCTGAGCACGGGCGCGTTCAGCGCGCCGGGGATGTGATCCTCGGCGAACTCGAGCGGCGTGCGCACGTCGATGATCTCGTCGAACTCGCCGGCGCGATCGAGGGTGACAATCAGGTTCTTCAATTTGGCGTCGAACAGGGGCGATGCGGCTCGGCGAGCCGCACGGGCACGGAAGGCGGATTCGCGATTATCTCACGCCCGGGCGTCCCGGGCCGCGCGCGGCAACCGGCGGCGGCGACGCGGCGCTCATCACGTCGATCAGATGGTCGCGAAACGCGCGCACCGACGCGGGCAGATCGCGCCCCGCCATGGTCTGCACCTGGATGCTGCGCTCGCGCAGCTGGGGGTTCGTGACGGGCACGACGACGAAGCCGTCCGCGTCGAAGCGGTCCCGCACCGATAGCAGCCCGGTGAACATGACCGCACCGGTACGCTGCGCGTAGCGGTACATCACCGCGGTGTTGTTGCTGGTCAGTTCCGGCTCGAGCATGAGCCCGTCGAGCACGCACGCGATGTCGATCAGCTGGCGCACCGTCGTGCCGGCCTCGGGCAGCACATGCGGGTGCCGGGCGACATCGGCGAGCGACACCGAATCGCGTGCCGCGAGCGGATGGTCGCGCCGCACGAGCGCGAAGACCGGCGCACGCTCCGTGTGTTCGACGCGTACGCCCTGCTCCGGCGCCAGGCTGAACGTCAGCCCGATGTCGGCATCGCCGTCGCGCACGCGCCGCGTCGCCTCCGCCGGCGACACGACCCACACCGAGAAATCGACGCCCGGGTGGCGCGCCTTGAAGCCCGCGAGCGCACCCGGCAGGAAATCGATCGCGAACCCTTCCGAGCAGGCGACCTTCAGCAGGCTGCCGTGCAGCGCCTCCAGCCCGCCGATTTCCTTCATCACGTGCTCGGCCTCCAGCAGGCTGCGCTGCGCGAAGCCCAGCAACCGTTCGCCGGCCTCCGACAGCGCCATCCCGCGCGGCCGGCGCTCGAACAGCGGCGCGCCGAGTTCGCTCTCGAGCTTCGCGATCTGCCGGCTGATCGCCGAGACGGCCACGTGCAGCCGCGCCGATGCGTCGCTGATCGAGCCGGTGCGCGCGACTTCGACGAAATACCGCAGCGCAAGACCATGCAGGAAAGCCGCCATCGTTCTGTCCCCGGGCCCGTCGCCCAGGCCGCTCCGCTTTGCCTTTTCGGCAAAGAAATGTTCGAAATTCGATCATTGTGACAAAAAAAACCGCTTCCTAGAATCGATCGCACTCCCGGTCGTGCGCGCCGCGCCCGCCGGAAAACCGATACAGGAGACCCGTCTTGAGCCGTACCGCCGCCATCCAGCACGCGCTGAACCAGTTCGAATCGGGCGCGCTCTTCACGACCCTGAGCCGCCGCGTCAGCCTGCGCACCGAAAGCCAGGACAGCGGCTCGGGCGCCGCGCTGCGCGCCTACCTGACCGACGAGATCGTACCGGAGGCCGCGCGCCTCGGCTTCACGTCGCGGATCGTCGAGAATCCGGCCGACGGCGGCGGCCCGTTCCTGCTGGCCTCGCGCCACGAGGACGACGCACTGCCGACCGTGCTGATCTACGGCCACGGCGACGTCGTGCGCGGCTACGACGCGCAATGGCGCGCGCCGCTGTCGCCGTGGACGCTGACCGTCGACGGCGATCGCTGGTACGGCCGCGGCAGTGCCGACAACAAGGGGCAGCACACGATCAACCTGGCCGCGCTGGCGAGCGTGCTCGCCGCGCGCGGCGGCCGGCTCGGCTTCAACGCGAAACTGCTGATCGAGATGGGCGAGGAAACGGGGTCGCCGGGCCTCGACGCACTGTGCCGCCAGGAGCGCGACACGCTCGCGGCCGACGTGCTGATCGCGTCCGACGGGCCGCGCCTCACCGCCGAACGCCCCACCGTGTTCCTCGGCTCGCGCGGCTCCGTCAACTTCAAGCTCAGCCTGCGCGCCCGCGACGGCGGCCATCACTCGGGCAACTGGGGCGGCCTGCTGCGCAACCCGGCGACCGTGCTCGCGAATGCGCTCGCAAGCCTCGTCGACGCGCGCGGCGCGATCCGCGTCGCGGGGCTGCGCCCGCCGCCGATCCCGGCCGCCGTGCGCGCCGCGCTCGCCGACCTGTCCGTCGGTGGCGGCCCCGGCGACCCAGCGCTCGACGCCGACTGGGGTGAGCCGGGCCTCTCTGCCGCCGAGCGCGTGTTCGGCTGGAATACGTTCGAGATCCTCGCGTTCAAGGCCGGTAATCCCGACCATCCGGTCAATGCTATTCCACCCGTCGCGTATGCCCATTGCCAGCTGCGTTTCGTGGTCGGCACCGACTGGGAGGCGCTGCATGCGCACCTGCGCGCGCATCTGGATGCGCACGGCTTCGCCGACATCGAGATCGACGTCGAACGCGGCGCACCGGCGACGCGTCTGCCGCCGGACGATCCGTGGGTCCGCTGGGCCGTCGCGTCGCTCGCGCGCACGACCGGCAAGAAGCCCGCGATCCTGCCGAACCTCGGCGGCACGCTGCCGAACGAAGTGTTCGCCGACACGCTCGGGCTGCCGACCCTGTGGGTGCCGCACTCGTATCCGGCGTGCTCGCAGCACGCGCCCGACGAGCACCTGCTCGCGAGCGTCGTGCGGGAAGGACTGCAGATGATGGCCGGCCTCTTCTGGGATCTCGGCGACGCCGCGCCGCCCGTTCGCCGCGCGGCACCCGCCGCGGCCGGCGCCGCCCTGTAACGCGCTTCGCCCCCTTTCTCGGGACTGCTCACACGATGAATACGACCACCCTGACCTCGCAGGACGCCGCGCGCCCCAGCACCGCGAAGATCCGCCGCATCATCTTCGCCGCGTCGATCGGCAACGCGCTCGAATGGTTCGACCTGATCGTCTACGGCTTTTTCGCGGTGACGATCGCCAAGCTGTTCTTCCCCGCGACGAGCGAGGCGACCTCGCTGCTGCTCACGCTCGGCACGTTCGGGCTGTCCTACCTGATCCGGCCGATCGGCGGCTTCGTGCTCGGCGCCTACGCGGACCGCGCGGGCCGCAAGGCGTCGCTGCTGCTGTCGATCGCGATGATGATGGCCGGCACGCTGCTGATCGCGCTGATGCCGACCTATGCGTCGATCGGCATCCTCGCGCCGCTCGGGATCATGCTGTCGCGGCTGATGCAGGGTTTTTCCGCCGGCGGCGAATTCGCGAGCTCGACCGCGTTCCTCGTCGAACACGCGCCGCAGCGGCGCGGCTTCATGTCGAGCTGGCAGTTCGCGAGCCAGGGTCTCGCGACGCTGCTCGCATCGGGCTTCGGTGCACTGCTGACGTCGACGCTGAGCACCGCGCAACTCGAAAGCTGGGGCTGGCGCGTGCCGTTCCTGTTCGGCCTCGCGATCGGCCCGGTCGGGCTCTACATCCGCCGCTACGTCGACGAAGGCATCGAGTTCAAGACGCAGGCGCGCTCGGAAGCGCCCGTGCGCGAACTGTTCGCGGACCAGAAGATGCGCGTGCTGCTGTCGATCGGCGTGCTCGTGATCTCGACCGCGATCAACTACATGGTGCTGTACATGCCGACGTACGCGATCAAGCAGCTCGGGCTGCCGGCATCGACGGGCTTCGCGGCGACGCTCGCGACCGGTTTCGTGCTGACGCTCGTCACGCCGCTCGTCGGCCACCTGTCCGATCGCACCGGACGGATCCGCGTGATGGCGGCAGCCGCCGTGCTGATGCTCGTCACCGTCTGGCCGACGTTCGCGTGGCTCACGCATCACGCGTCGTTCGCGACGATGCTCGCCGCGCTGATCTGGATCGGCCTGCTGAAGGCGACGTACTGCGGCGCGCTGCCGGCGCTGATGGCCGAGCTGTTTCCGTCGCAGACCCGTGCGACCGGTCTCGCCGTCAGCTACAACACGGGCGTCACGCTGTTCGGCGGCTTCGCGCCGTTCGTGATCACGTGGCTGATCAGCGCGACCGGCAACCGGCTGTCGCCGGCGCTGTACCTGATCGGTTGCGCCGTGTTGAGTCTCATCGCACTGCTGGTCGCGCGCACGCGGCTCGGGATGCGCTGACCGCGCTCGCGAACAAAACGACGGCGCGGCATCCGTGCCGCGCGCCATTTACCGTGACGTTTACGGCGCCGGATTCGGCTGCAGCTCGTGCAGCGCGTCGATCTCGGCGAGGATCTCGTCGGACAGCTTCACGCCGATGCTGCCGATGTTCTCCTTCAGTTGCGCGAGCGATGTCGCCCCGACCAGGTTGCTGCGCACGAACGGCCGGCTGTTGACGAACGCGAGCGCGAGCTGCGCGGGCGACAGCCCGTGGCGCTGCGCAAGCGCGACGTAGCGTGACGTCGCTTCGACCGCCTGCGGCTTGCTGTAACGCTGGAAGCGCTCGAACAGCGTGATGCGCGCGCCGGCCGGACGCGCGCCGTTCTCGTACTTGCCGGACAGCCAGCCGAACGCGAGCGGCGAATACGCGAGCAGGCCGATGCCGTCGCGATGCGTGAATTCGGACAGGCCGTTCTCGAACGTGCGGTTCAGCAGGCTGTACGGATTCTGGATGCTCGCGATGCGCGGCAGCCCGAGCTTCTCGGCCGCGCGCAGGAACTGCGCGACGCCCCACGGCGTTTCGTTCGACACGCCGATCGCGCGGATCTTGCCGGCCTTCACGAATTCCGCGAGCACGCCGAGCGTTTCCTCGATCGGCACCGTATACGCGTCGTCGACCCACGGATACGCGGGGCGGCCGAACGTCGTCGTGCTGCGATCGGGCCAATGCAGCTGGTACAGGTCGACATAATCGGTCTGCAGGCGCTTGAGGCTGCCGTCGAGCGCCTCCGTCAGGTTCTTGCGGTCGAACTGGTTGCCTTCGCCGCGAATATGGCGCGGATTGTGCGGCTGCCGCGCCGGGCCCGCGATCTTCGTCGCGAGCACGATCCGGTCGCGCTGCGCACGATGCTGCGCGAGCCAGGTGCCGATGTACTGCTCGGTGCGGCCCTGGGTATCGGGCTTCGGGGGAACCGGATACATTTCCGCGGCATCGATCAGCGTGACGCCCTGCCCGAGCGCGTAATCGATCTGCTCGTGCGCGTCGCGCTCCGAATTCTGCTCGCCCCACGTCATCGTGCCGAGACCGATCAGGCTGACCTCGATGCCCGAATCGCCGAGTGTGCGGTATTCCATGCTGTTCCTGTCGCGTCAGTGGAAAGCAGAAACGCTATCACACTGAAGCGAATGCTTCAGATGGCCGATGCGTTCACTTACAGGCGGCCTTCGATGTGCGTTCAGCCCTCGCCGATACGGATACGGCCGCCTTCGCGCGCGTCGTCCGGTGGATGGCGCCGGACGACCGCGCCGGGCGTAACGACGCCACGCCTCCCGTTACTGCGGCCGCTGAATGAAGCAGGTCGCCGATGCATGCGCGACGATCTTGTCGTCCGGCGTTTTCAGCGTGCCTTCGGCGACACCCAGCGAACGCGACAGGTGAATCACGCGCCCTTCCGCGATCAGGTCGACGTCGCGCGGCACGGGACGCAGCATTTTCACGTGCAGGTCGACCGTGCCGTAGCCGACGCCCGCGTCGAGCATCGAATGCACCGCGCAGCCCGTGACCGAGTCGAGCACCGTCGCGGCGAATCCGCCGTGCACGCCGCCGAGCGGATTCAGGTGCCGGCCGTCCGCCCGCGCGGAAAACTTCACGTAACCGAGCTCGACGCCCAGCGGCCGCATCGGCATCGTCTCCGAGATCGACGCGAGCGGCACGTCGCCTGCCGCCGCCGCGCGCAGCAGTTCGAGACCGGACAGGGAAAGCGGATTCATCGGGTTGTCTCCTGATTGAACGCGCGTCGCCGCGCGAGTAAGTTCCAAATTGGAACTGATTATTGACAAGCGCGCCAGGCTTGTCAATGCAGCCGGCGCCCGGTGCAACCGAAGCTCAGTTCTATAATCGAACCCGCTCCTTCGCTGAACTGCCGCACGAGACTCGATCATGAAATGGGATGACATCGGTACGCTGAACTGCTCGGTCGCGCGCACGCTTGCCGTGCTCGGCGATCGCTGGACCATGCTGATCCTGCGCAACGCCTTTCTCGGCTGCCGCCGCTTCGATGCATTCCAGACGCAGCTGGGCCTCACGCGTCACGTACTGGCCGAGCGGCTCGCGCGCCTCGTCGACGAAGGCGTACTGGTCAAGCGCGCGTATCAGGAACGCCCGCCGCGCTTCGAATACCGGTTGACCGAAAAAGGCCTCGACCTGTACCCGGCCCTGCTCGCGCTGATGACCTGGGGCGATCGCTGGAAGGACGACGGCCAGGGGCCGCCGGTGCAATTGCGCCATCGCACCTGTGGCCAGCTGATGCATGCGGTCGCGGTGTGCTCGGCGTGCGGTGAGCCGCTCGACCCGCGCCACGTGCAGCCGGAACCCGGGCCCGGCTGGGTCGCGCACGAGGTGGCCGGAACGCACGATGCCTGACGCGTCGCGCTGAGCGCCGGTCGTACGAACATGGGTACGCCCATGACAGCGCGGCGCGGCCATCATGCGTGCGCGTGTTGCATGCGTCTTCGTTCGACGCGTATCGTTCGTGTTGCCGCGCCCTGTCTGCCGTTCCCGTCTCGTCGATCGCACGCCGCATTGCCCCTGCGCCCGCACGTGCGTGCCGTTCGTCACGCAGGGACCGTGCCGTCTGCGCACATGCGCACACCGCATCGACTTCGGTCACCCGGCACGACTGCCGAGCCGATTCAGGCGCCGCGCGGCATGATGAACATCGCCACGTCGGGCGTTGCAGACAGCCATCCAGCTGTCGTCCATTCGCATCCGGGCGTGACCGCGCCGCCGTGTCTGCGTTACACTCACGGCCCGCTGTCTCAAAAAAGATTCGCTGTCCAAGATGTTGTCGCGCAAACGCCTCGCCGCCGCCTGCCTCGCTGCTTCCCTCATCGCCACACCCTTCGCCGCCTTCGGCAAGACGCACAATGAATCGCTGCTGCAGCAGGCGTTCGACTTCATCGCGCAACTGCTGCCGACCCCGACCCATGAAGCGCCCGCCACGCAGTCCGTCGAATCGGCGTTCTCGCCCGATGGCGGTGCGGAGGTGCTCGTGCTGAAGGCAATCGGCGCCGCGCGCACCTCGATTCGCGTGGCCGCCTACTCGTTCACGTCGCCGCCCGTCACGCGCGCGCTGCTCGCCGCGAAGCGACGCGGCGTGAACGTCGCGGTCGTCGTGGACGACAAGGGCAATCGCGCGAAGAGCAGCAAGCAGGCGCTGAACCTGCTCGTCAACGCGGGCATTCCGACGCGCACGATCGACGCCTATGCGATCCACCACGACAAGTACCTCGTGATCGATGCCGAACATGTCGAGACGGGCTCGTTCAACTACAGCGCTTCGGCAGCCAGCCGCAATTCCGAAAACGTCGTCGTGGTCTGGAACAATCCGCAACTCGCGTCGCGCTACCTCGCGCATTGGCAAAGCCGCTTCGACCAGGGCACGCCGTACCGCTCGTCGTACTGACGCTTCGCCGCGCGCGATTGCTGGCGTCGTTCGCGTGCGACGCAGCCGACGCGCGCCGTCGTCGCACATCCGCGCCGTGATGGCGTCGATGATCGGCGCGCATTGCATGGCGATCAACCTGGCCGAATGGCCTGCACACCGTGCATGACGGCGCCGCGATCGCTGGAATCAGTTGAAATCAGTGGATGTCGGGCGAGCGCTCGGCGATCTGCGTGGCCGCGACGCACCGGCCGGCATGCGCACGCGCATCGCTTGCCGAAGGCTTCGGCCGATCCCGCGTACCGCCAGGCAACGCGTCGAGTACGCAGTCGGCACTGAAGGTCAACGTGTTCTGGACCATCGGATAGAGCAGATACAGCGCCAACGCGAGATACCCCGCGTACAGAATTCGAACCATGGTGCGTTAGATGAACGATTGATCTTGCCCTGTTTACGGCATCACGTCGGACAGCTTGAGCATCGGGCGTCGAATTGCATGGCCGGCAGCAACGCACGACGCGTGAAGCGTCCGTATCGCATCGACACGGCTACAACGCGTGGTGGCAGCACGATGGAGAATGCGTGATGCTGCTCGACGGGCGCTCGTCGAGCGTTGCGGTATCGACAGAAGCGAAGCACGCCGCCCGGCTTGCGCGAGCGCCGAGCGACACACGATCCCGCGCGGCATCGCGCGGTCGCCGACCGGCTCGGATCGGCCGATCGGCACAGGTACGAATCCGCGGACAAGCGGCGAAGCAACGCCGCCGGCATCTGAGCGCGGACGAGCCGCGCGCCGATACGCGCGGCCAAGAGCCACGTTCAGTCGCGTTCAACCGGATTCGCCCGGCCCGGTCAGGCTCCGCACGGCGGCGCGCTCGCCATCGCTTCCGCGATCTGCTCGGGCGTCAGGTCGCGCTGGTGGGTCGCGATCGACCAGCGATGGCCGAACGGATCCTCCACTTGCCCATAGCGATCGCCCCAGAACATGTCGGCGGCCGGCATCGTGACTGTCGCGCCGGCCGCGACGGCCTGCGCGATCGCCGCATCGGTGTCCGGCACGAACAGGTGCAGGCAGACCGGCGTGCCTTTCAGCGTCTTCGGCCCGAGTGCGCCGTGCTCCGGCATTTCATCCACGAGCATCAGCGTCGAATCGCCGATGGCGAGGCATGCGTGCGCGAGCCGGCCGTCCGGGGTCGGCAGGCGGAACCGTTCGGTCGCGTTGAACGCGCGCTTGTAGAAGTCGATGGCTGCGGCGGCGCCGGCGCAGATCAGATGCGGCGTCAGCGTGCGCATCCCCTCCGGGATCGGTTTGACGGATGTGGCCATGGGTGTCGCTCCTTCAGTCGGTTGTCGTGTCGAAAATCGGGACGGACGCACGATGCGCACGCCTCCGATGCTACGACGGACGGACTCGACGGAAATCGACACGCCGGACGACATTTTTTTGTTCGCGACAGGCGCCGGAACAGGTTCGGCCCGACAACGCGCGAGCATCAGGCCGCGTGCGACCTCCAATGGGGCGATCGCGCATCCGGGCATGGCCTCGTGCGCGATGGCACGGCTCGCGGAACACGCGCCGATCGCCGCTCAGATCTGCGGAAGGTCGCGCAACGTGCGCGACTCGCTCGTCGCATCGATGTCGAGTTCGATCCCCTCCGACGCGTCGCGATACAGCACGCGCTTCAGCCTCGGCCCCACCGCTGTGCCGTCCGCTTCGTCAAATACGGCACGAACGTCGTTGCCGGCCGCAAGCGCACGTGCCACTTCCGCCACCGACGCCTCGCTCGGCGTCGCCGCCCACGACCGGTCCGCCGGATTGACGGCCGCCCAGCGCACGTGCGTCACGCGCGCACTGAGCACATCGATTCGGACACCATTCACCGCGAACATCGACATCGGAATCTCCTTCGAAACGGTTGCGGCCGGGCGAACGCCCGACGATGGAAACCGGCGATGGCGCGACAGCACGCGTTCGATCGCCACCGGACCCGCCGGACGCGCGATCACCCAGGCACGCAGCTTCGGCCAACGCGATTTTCGATGATACATTGGGACGCTTTGCAACCGTCAACAGACAATCGTGCACGGGAGAAACACATGACCGACGCCTGGGGAACCTTCCCTGCCAGAATGGGCGACCATCAGGCCTTCATCAGCTTCAATCACGGCTTCGCGGAAATCGCCGAAAGCGACCCGCGCACGTCGCTGCTCAGCGTGCGCGTCACCCTTGCGCATCCGACGCCCGACGGCCTGCCGAGCGGTGACGAATTCGCCGATCTCACGAAGATCGAGGATCTGCTGGACGCCGCGGTGACCGCGAAAAACGGCGTGCAGGTCGGCCGCATCACGGTCGACGGCAACCAGGATTTCCTGTTCTACGTGCCGTTCGACGAAGCCGCCGCGGGCGAGATCGTCGACTCGCTGGCCGAACAGACGACCTACGCACTTCAGTACGCCTATCAGGACGATCCGGACAAGGAAACGTACTGGCGCACGCTCTACCCGACCGACGACGACTGGCAACTGATGCGCGACATGCGCGTGCTCGAGGCGCTGCGGCAGAAAGGCGACGTGAGCGACGTGAGCCGGCGCGTGATGCACTGGGCCTACTTCCCGGACCCCAGCGACGCGCACCAGTTCGCCGACTGGGCCGAGTCGAAAGGCTATCTGGTCGAATCGGTCGCGCCCACCGAGGACGGCAAATCGGCCGTGCGGTTCGCGCACGAAGGTACGACGGTGCTGGCCGACATCACGCACCATACACTCGAGATCAATCGCGAGGTGCACTCGCTCGGCGGCGAATACGACGGCTGGGAAACCAGCGTCGAGCAGGCAGGCTGATTGCGCTGACACGCGCGTGACGCGCGATCGGACCGTGGAGGGTTCGGGATCAAAAGCATCCCGGCGGCGCGACCGCGTACCGCCGGGATCCAGGCATTGCCGGCCGCAACCGGCGATCGGCCCCAAGCGATCGCTCACGCACGAGGAATGCGATTCATGCGGATCAGGCGAACGGATGCCGGGACGCGAAACGTCGTCTGCCGAACGCCTGTCCGGTTCCGCCGACGCGGCTTGCATGCGTCGTGCGGCCAAAAAGCCCCCGCTCCTGCGCGAGCGAGCGGGGTAACGGTTGACCGGGCCGGGGTAGAACGGTCAACCGGCCAGATTGTCATCGTGGCCCGTGCGACCGTCTGTGCGGCAACTCACCCTTTCAACCGGAAAGCCCGCACGCGCCGGCACCGCATGCGGCACGTCGCGGTCAGCGCGCGACGCCGGCGAGTGGCGCGGCGACCGCGACGATCACCGGGAACAACACGACGGCCCCGATCATCATCACGCCGTCGGCCGCCAGCGTGACCGGCGTCGCGAGCACGCGAACGGCCTTGTCGCCCTTCGTCAGGCGATCGTCGACCTCGATCGTGTAGGTATGGGAAAACGACGACCACGTCTTGCCCTGCTCAAACCCGTCGGCCCGATAGCGCGAACCGTTCAGCGCGCCTTCCATGCTCAGCTCGCCTTGACGGGACGTCGTAAAGCCGTCCGCCTGCGCACGCGCCCAATCGTCGTCCATCATGCCGGCGCGTGAAAGCACGAGCCGGTATTCGCCCGAGATCTTGCTGCCCTGTGCGACGAATCCATGGAGCGCCGCCTCGATCGACTTCCGGTAGGACGAGGCCAGCACGGCGCCGAGATGCGCGGGCATGTCGAAGATGTAGTGATACTGGTTGCCCAGCACGACGAATTTCTTGCCGTCCTCGCTGACGAGGAATCGATCGACCGTCTCTTCGTATCGGCCGTTTTCGAACAGCATCGCGGTACATCCTGCCAGACCGGTGGCAGCGACGATCGTGCCGGCGATCAGCAGCGTTCTTCTTTTCATGTTTCGAGTCCGGATTTTTTTGATTTATATCGGCGATTTTTAAATCGCGCCAGTCTCCGGTATCGCGCATGCATCGTCAAAGCAGCGTGATGCCGCTTTCCGTGAATCCGCGCTTTTCTTTCCGGATTTTCGTGAAACGACGTTTCACGACCTAACCCACTTTTTCTGGATTTCTGGATGGAGCGGCGCGAACCCGACGCTACGCCGGGCCGTCCGTGAACCATTCCGCAATCATGTCGATCCAGTCGAGATCGCTGGCGATTTCGACGACGACGTCGCTGATGGTTTCTTCGACTGAAGAATCGCTGGCGACCGCACTGGCGGTACCAGCGGCAGCACCTGCTGCGACCGCCTTCGCGGCTGGGATTTTGACGAGCGGCGCGCCTCGCGGGCTGACCAGTTGCTCCAGCCAGTCGACGATACTGGCGCGCGCGTCGTCCTCGTCGGCGAAGTCGTTGCGCTTCAGAAAACGGTCGAACACGACCCACGCGAGCGTCTTGCTTCGGGAAACGGAATCCAGTTGCCATTCGGTCACGGCGACCCGCCCCGTTTCCCGGGTTTCGAGCGTCGCTGTGAAGCGGTAATCGAGATATTCGATCTCAAGTTCAGGCGACATGATTTTCTGCGGCCACTCCGCTCTCTCGGTTCTTATCGATGTGCCGCGCCAGTCCGGTTTCACGCGCCGCGTGAATCTTGTGTGAATTCCGGACCGCGCGTCATGCAGACAGGCAGTATCGCGATATTCTCGCAAGCTGTCGACCGCGACTGAAAATGCATGGCCGCACCCGTCCAGTAACCGATACCCGTTGCGTGATCGATTCCGTGCCGCATTCTTTCGCGCATGATTGCGCCGGCTCGATTCCGGGTATCCGCGTGCTCCGCGGCCGCGGCCGCAGCCGCAGCCGCGCTGTTACACTCCCGCCACAAAAAACGCTTGCCCCACCCAAGGAAACAATGACAGTCGCTCGGGCACAACATGACGGCGTCGATGTCTGGATCATCCAGCTTCCGGGACACCCCGCCTATGCCTATACACATCTCAAACGGGTATTCGCGTCCGACGACTCGCGGCATCGCGTCGTGACGGTCGACCTGGCGAAGCTGCTCGCGTGCGCCGATCGCGACACGACCGACTATGTGCTGCCGTCGGTTCAATACTGGGCGCCCGGCAAGGCCGCCGGCATCCGCGATTTCCTCGATCCGGCCGAAGCCCGGATTCCCGACATGCCCTTCATCACGTTTCGCGAGACGAGAACGCGGACGCTGCTTGGCCTTCCGGGCCTGTCGAAAGTCGGCATCGCGTCGTTCCGGAACGGTCAGCATCGCGCGCGCTATCTGGCGTTTGCAGGGGCAACGAGCCTGCCTGTCGAAGTGCATGAAACCGAGGCGGATTTGCTCGTGCGGTATTGCGGCGAGTAACGGACGCGCCGCCTCATCTTCAGCGGCATCGGTCGTGCAGCGTGCCGCCTTGGCGTTCGGTGCCGGCATCGATCACGTAGATCCGGTCGGCGACCTCCGTGCGGCCGATGAAGCTGGTTTCGACGCCCGCCAACCGCCAGCCGTTGTGCTCGTAGAAGCCGATCGCGCGGACGTTGCCGTCGAGTACCGAAAGATGAACCTTGTCCTCGCCGATATGGCGGGCCCATGCGCGAACGGCTTCGATCATGCGCTTGCCGGTACCGCTTCCGTGATGCGCGGGATGCACATGAAGGCAATCGAGCAGGACGCCGCGCGCCGGATCGACCGGCCTTTCGGCGCTGACGAAACCGACCGGCGCCCCGTCGGACTCGGCGATCAGCACGAGGCCCCACTCCGCTTCGGCGCGGTCGAAATAGTTTCGCCACCGCGTCGCGTGCTCCGTCGGCACCTCATCGGCGAGATAGGCCGCCGGCAGGATATGGCTATAGGCGTTCTGCCAGCTCAGCGTGTGCAAGCGAGCGATGTGTTCCGCGTCGTGTGGTGTCGCGTTGCGCAGCGTGATGGTGCGGTTTTCCGGCATGCGAGGGTCGCTCTCGTTGTGCGATGGAGGCAGGGAAAGTGTAGCAATCGCGATGTTTCAACGGCGGGTTGCACAGGGAGTCGCGTGCGGCAGTGCGCGTCATGCCGTGGTCATCGCTTAATGCACCGTGACGCCTGCCGCTTTCTCCAATTCCTCGACAGCAGCGCCGCCCAAAAAAATGTCCCGACGCCTTCCGGGGCGTCGGGACCGAACGGCCCTGCAAAGCTAAGGGCACGAGGAATCGATACATTACATGAATGTAAGACTATTAAGCATTGGCGGCTCGTGCCAAGTCATTGGTTTAATCCGCCAATCTGCGAGACGATGAGCGAAGCCGGTCGCCGCTTCGCTTCGCGGGGCTCATGAGCAGCGGCCGCTCGATGAATCGAGCCACGCGCGAGTGACGTGACTCGGCGCGCAGTCTCAATATCGAAACGGCTTTCGTCGGCTGACGCGAAATGGATGAATGGCGAGCAGAACGCTCTGGAAATGGCGCGGCTCGAATCGATGCAATCGCATCGAATTTTCCGCACAAAACAAAACAGGCGCCGAAGCGCCTGTTTTGTTTGAGAATTTTGGGGTGGCTGATGGGACTCGAACCCACGACAACAGGAATCACAATCCTGGACTCTACCAACTGAGCTACAGCCACCACTGATACTGCTTTGTTTCTTCGCTGTTTCGTTTCGTGTTCAGCAGCGAAGAACAAGATTATACGAAGACTTTTCCGTCTTGCAAAGCATTTTTTTCAAAAATTTCTTCGGCATCGTTCAGATGCGTGCGCGCCTCGTCGAACACGGCCAGATCGCCGCGCGCGAGCTTCTTGTTGTCGGACAGCACACGACGCCAGCCGCGCGCACCCGCGACGCCACGATAGAGCCCGAGAGCATGCCGCACGATCGCGCCGAGATACGTGCCGCGCTTCAGTTCCGCCGCGCAGTATTCGATCAGTTTCGCCTCGGCCTCTTCGCGCGTCGGCACCGCCGCAGTCGACCCGTAGAAGCGCGCATCGACACCCGCGAGCACATACGGGTTGTGATAAGCCTCGCGGCCGAGCATCACGCCGTCCACGTGCTCGAGATGCTGCGCGACTTCGTCGAGCGTCTTGATCCCGCCGTTGATCACGATCTCCAGCGACGGGAAATCGCGCTTCAGCTGATACGCATAGTCGTACTTGAGCGGCGGGATCTCGCGGTTCTCCTTCGGCGAGAGCCCCTTCAGGATCGCATTGCGCGCGTGCACCACGAACGTTTCGCAGCCGGCCTCCGCCACCGTGCCGACGAAGTCCCGCACGAACGCATAATCCTCGACCGCGTCGACACCGATCCGGTGCTTGACCGTGACCGGCACCGACACCGCATCGCGCATCGCCTTCACGCAGTCGGCAACGAGTTGCGGCTCGTTCATCAGGCACGCGCCGAACGCACCGCGCTGCACGCGCTCGGACGGGCAGCCGCAATTCAGGTTGATCTCGTCGTAGCCCCACTGCTCGCCGAGTTTCGCGGCGCGCGCGAGATCGTCCCGTTCGCTGCCGCCCAGTTGCAGCGCGACCGGCGATTCGTTCGGCGTGAACGCGAGATGCCGCTGGGCGTCGCCGAACAGCAGCGCGCCCGTCGTGATCATTTCCGTATACAGCCACGTGTCGCGCGTCAGCGTGCGATGGAACGACCGGCAATGACGGTCGGTCCAGTCGAGCATCGGGGCCACGGAAACGCGGCGGGGAGGAAGCGAGGACGGTACGGACATGGAATTCGGGGCAGCAAGCGGCGCGGGAAACAACCCGACATTTTACCGCAACGCGACCAAGCCGGCCCGGCAGCCTGACTAGACCGGCCCGCCATCGCCCAGTTCGACGTCGACGGCCCGCCGCGCCTCGTCGAGCACGCGCTCGATCACGCGCCGTTCGGTCAGCAGCATCCCGTCGACTTTCACGAGCCGCCAGTCGATCCGCACGGCCGAACCCTGCAGCACGCGGTAGTGCGCATGCTCGCCGTCCCACACCTGCTCGGTCTTCACCTCGATCTCGTAGCCGCGGTACGGCTCGCTGAAATCGCCGAGATCGCTGCCTCTCGGTTCCATCGCTCGCTCCGTGGCGACACGGCGCCAGGCCGCCGCGGCGGCCGGCGCCGTGTGCTCAATCGTATTCGTTGGACAAAACGGATTTGCCATCGGCGGTCAGGTCGACACGGTCGGCCGCCGCCTGGTAGATCAGCCCTTCGTTCAGCAACGCATAGACGACGTCGTCGAACGCGGCAGGGACCGGCCGGCTGTCGCCGAACTGGTCGATCCACTTCAGCGCCACGATGGCTTCGGGAGAAAGGATGGGGGTCATGCGTTGGCCTCCGGCGTCGGTGTCGTTCCATCCTAGCACTTCGTCCTGACGCCGAATACCGAGGCAAACGCTCGACCATGAAACAGGGGCGCCGCGGACGACCAGACGGCCCGCCCGCGGCGCCCTGCACCGGAAACGCGCTCAAAGGCGCGCGATCGACACCTCGGTGGATTTCACGAGCGCGACGACTTCCGCGCCGACCTTCAGTTCGAGTTCGTCGACCGAGCGCGTCGTGATCACCGACGTGACGATGCCGAACGGCGTCTCGACGTCGACCTCGGACACCACGGGCCCGCGAATGATCTCCTTCACCTTGCCTTTGAACTGGTTACGCACGTTAATTGCAGTGATGCTCATCGGGTTGATCGCTCCGAAGAAAAAAGTCTGAGAACGGGCGGCCGGTGCCGCCCGGATTTAAACGGCCCAGCGAATCTGCCCGACCGGTCGTACGTGCTCCACCTCAGGCACCGCACCCTGCTCGCCCCCGCCCGGCCCGCCGGCGAGTACGCGTTGCAGCACACGGTCTTCCAGCGCCGCGAATGCGGCCGACGCGCGCGCACGCGGCCGGTCGAGCGGAACGGACTGATCGAGGGCGACACGCCCTTGCTCGATCAACAGGATCCGGTCGCCGAGCGCGACGGCTTCCTGCACGTCGTGCGTGACGAGCAGCGCGGTGAACCGATGCTCGCGCCACAAGCGCTCGATCAGCGCATGCATCTCGATGCGGGTCAGCGCGTCGAGCGCACCGAGCGGCTCGTCGAGCAGCAGCAATTGTGGCCGGTGCACGAGCGCGCGGGCGAGCGCGACGCGCTGCCGCTGGCCGCCCGACAGCTGGGCGGGCCAGTCATTCGCGCGCTCGAGCAGCCCGACTTCGTCGAGCACCGCGCGCGCCTGATCGCGTGCCCCGCGGCCCAGGCCCAGCATCACGTTCTGCAGCACGGTCTTCCACGGCAGCAGTCGCGCATCCTGGTACATGATCCGGGTGTCGAGCGTGCCGCCACCCTCGCCGCGCGTCACGAGCGCACCGCTGCTCGGCGCCTCGAGCCCCGCGACGAGACGCAGCAGCGTGGATTTTCCGCAGCCGCTGCGGCCGACGATCGCGACGAAGCTGCCGCGCGCGATGCCGAGTTCGACGTTGTCGAGCACGGTGCGCGTGCCGAAGCGCTTGCTGACGCCCGACAGCGTCACCGCGTCGTCGGCTGCCGGGCTGCCCGCGCGCCGCCGCGCGAGCGGAACGACGGATGCACCGCCGTCCCGATCGACGATCGCCGCATCGCGTGCGTCGTCGTCCGTCACGCGCGCCTGTACCAGTTCGGCCTCGAGGTCTGCGCCGGCGAGCGGGCCGTAGGCGGCCGCCGAAGTCGTCGCATTCATGCCTTTGCTCCTGATTGATAAGCGGGGTGCCAGCGCAGCGTCACGCGCTCGATCCATTTCGCCAGCACATCGGCCAGCTTGCCGAGCACCGCATACAGCAGGATGCCGACCACCACCACATCGGTTTGCAGGAATTCGCGCGCGTTCATCGTCATGTAGCCGATGCCCGATTGCGCGGAGATCGTTTCCGCGACGATCAGCATCACCCACATCAGCCCGAGCGCGAAGCGCACGCCGACGAGAATCGACGGCAATGCGCCGGGCAGGATCACGTCGCGATACAGCGCGAAGCCGCGCACGCCATAGCTCTTCGCCATCTCGATCAGGTTCGCGTCGACCGAGCGGATCCCGTGATACGTGTTGATGTAAACCGGGAAGAACACGCCAAGCGAAACAAGGAACAGCTTCGCCTTCTCGTCGATGCCGAACCACAGGATCACGAGCGGAATCATCGCGAGCGCGGGGATGTTGCGGATCATCTGGATCGTCGAATCGAGCGCGACCTCCGCCGCTTTCGACAGGCCGGTTGCGAGCCCGAGCGCGAGACCCACGCCGCCGCCGATCGCGAAGCCGAACAGCGCGCGCCAGGTACTGACCTTCACGTTCGCCCACATCTCGCCCGACGTCACGAGCGACCACGCGGCACGCACGACCGCCAGCGGCTCAGGCAGCACGCGGGTCGACAGCCAGCCGACGCGCGCGCCGACCTCCCATACGGCCAGCAGCGCGAGCGGCACGAGCCACGGCGCGATGCCGCGCCAGGCGCGGGCGGCCACGGCGGCGCCCGTCGTCGACGTTTTCGTTGTCATTGCAGGCCTCCTTCGTTCAGCTCTGGCTCGCCTTCGGCAGATAGTTGTTGCCGACGATCTCGCCGAACGGCCCTGACAGCGGGCCGGACGGACGCGCCGCGCCCTTGCCCTTGATCAGCGGGAACACGAGCTCGGCGAAGCGGTACGACTCCTCGAGGTGCGGATAGCCGGACAGGATGAACGTCTCGATGCCGAGATCCGCGTATTCGCGCATGCGTTCCGCGACCTGCTCGGGGTTGCCGACGAGCGCGGTACCCGCGCCGCCGCGCACGAGACCGACACCGGCCCACAGGTTCGGATACACCTCGAGCGCCTCGCGGCCGCCGCGCTTGCCACCGTGCAGCGCGGCCATCCGGCGCTGGCCTTCCGAATCCATGTTCGCGAATGCCTGCTGCGCGCGGGCGATCGTCTCGTCGTCGAGACGGCTGATCAGGCGGTCGGCATCGCGCCACGCCTCGTCCTCGGTCTCGCGCACGATCACGTGCAGGCGGATGCCGAACTTGATCTTGCGGCCACGCGCCTCGGCGCGGGCGCGGATGTCTGCGATCTTCTTCGCGACGGCCTCGGGCGGCTCGCCCCAGGTCAGGTAGGTGTCGATGTGATCCGCGGCGATCGCGTGCGCGGCCGGCGACGATCCGCCGAACCACAGCGGCGGATGCGGGCGCTGCACGGGCGGATACAGCGCCTTGCCGCCCTTCGACTGAAGGTGCTTGCCGATGTAGTCGAAGCCGCCGTTATCGTGCGAGGCGGACAGCAGTCCGCGCCAGATGTTCAGGAAGTCGTCGGTGATCTCGTAGCGCGTATCGTGATCCGCGAACAGCCCGTCGCCTTCGAGTTCGGCGGCGTCGCCGCCCGTCACGACGTTGATCAGCAGGCGGCCGCCCGACAGGCGGTCGAACGTCGCGGCCATCCGCGCCGCGAAACCGGGCGATGCGATGCCGGGACGCACGGCGACCAGGAACTTCAGACGCTGCGTCGCCGGAATCAGGCTCGACGCAACGACCCACGCATCCTCGCAGGAACGGCCGGTCGGCAGCAGCACGCCTTCGTAGCCGAGCGTGTCGGCCGCGACGGCGATCTGCTTGAAATAATCGTAATCCGCGGCGCGCGCGCCTTCGGCGGTGCCGAGATAACGGCTGTCGCCGTGCGTGGGAATAAACCAGAAAACATTCATCTGCTGCTCCTGCTTGACTGTCCTTGCCGGAATCTGGATAAAACGAAGCCCTGCTCGCGTCGCGAATCAGCGACGCATGCATGGTGTGCATTCGAATCGGGATGGCTCGCCGGTCAGGCCGTGCCGCGGACGAGTACGCGATTGCACGGCTGTTTCTGGGAAATCAGTCTATGGATCGGTGCAGGGCTTTGGAACGATTTTTTTGAGCTTAGGTTTTCCGCTTTCGTGATTAGCGCGACGCTCCAGCGAATATCGCATCGGCCGGGCCCTATAATGACGCACCTATCCGAACAACTTCGCGCGGACGGCCCCGGCCGGCCGCGCCTGCAATACGCTCACCGATGCAGAAAGTCATCCTGCCGTTCCTGTCCGGCTTCCTGGCCGCCCTCTTCTTTCGCGAAGCGACGCTCGCGCTCCTGCATACGGCCGACCTGATCGCCGCAGCCGGATTCTCCACGCAACCTTTCGCGCCGCTCGGCATTCCTGAATTTGTCGCGAACGCGCTGATCAGCGCGTGCTGCGCGATCCCGATGGCGTGGCTGCTGCGCGTGTCGCCGGAGCGCGAAGCGCCGTGGATCGGCGCGCTGGTGTTCGGCGGCATCGTGCTGACGGCCGCCCGCGTGTTCGCGATCGATCCGCTGCGCGGGATCTGGCCGTCGGGCAACATGATGCCGGTGCTCGCCGCCGGTTTCGCGGCAAACGCGGTGTGGGGTTTCGGTGCGCTGGTGTTCATGCGCGCGTTCATGTCGGACGACGCCGGCGACGAATAACGCACGGCTTGCGGCGAGGCCCCGGCCCTGTCGCCGAGCCGGATCGGCATCCGCAAACGGAAAGGCCGCCTGCACATGCAAGCGGCCTTTTTGCTTTTCGCTTCGATACCGCGCGCGTCAGTCCTTCAGGTTGCGCAGCGGATGCGTGTCAGGCGTCCACGGGCTGTCGAACATCGCGAGCACGTCGGCCCGGTCGATATCGGCCGTCGACTTGAAACGCCAGACCGGCTGTTGATCCTTGTCGACGATCAGCGCGCGCACGCCTTCGATCACGTCGCCGTGCGCGAACGTCGAACGCGTGAGGTCGAGATCGCGCCGCAGGCAATCGGCCATCGTCGCGCCGCGCGCGCGCTCGACGACTTCGAGCGACACGGCCATCGACAGCGGCGACAACTGGCTGCGCATCGCGTGGGTCGCCTTCTCGACCCATCCGTCGATGGCCGCGCAATCCTGCTCGGCGTCGAGCGACGCCAGGATCGCGCCGATATCGGGCTGCGCGAAATGCCGGTCGATCCCGGCGCGCGCGTCGGCCAGCGCCGACGTGTCGGGCGTCGGCACGACCTTGTGCGCGGCAGCTGCGTCGGCCACGCACGCGACGGCCTGCGCGCCGCTGTCGATCCGCGCGCCGTGCAGCGTATCGAGCAGCGCCGGCAGCGCGGCGTCAGGCAGGTATACGTCGGCGAGCTGCGCATACAGTGCGCCGGCCGCGTCGAGCGTCGCGCCGGTCACCGCGAGATAGCGGCCGAGCGCGCCCGGCGTGCGCGCGAGGAACCAGCTCATCCCGACGTCCGGGAACAGCCCGATGCGCGTTTCGGGCATCGCCATCTTCGTCGAATCGGTGACCACACGCAGGCCGCCCGTATGTCGCGCCGCCTGCGAAATGCCCATGCCGCCGCCCATCACGACGCCGTGCATCAACGCGATGTACGGTTTCGGATAGGTGAACATCGTATGGTTGAGCGTGTATTCCTCGATGAAGAACGTGTCGACCGCATCGCGATCGCCGCGCTGCCACGCAGCGTGGAAGAAGCGCACGTCGCCGCCCGCGCAGAACGCGCGCGGATGCGGGCTGTGCACGACGACGGCCGTCACCTCCGCGTCGTCGCGCCATGCATCGAGCGCCTGCTGCATCAGTCGGATCATCCCCACCGACAGCGCATTCAGCGCCTTCGGCCGGTTCAGTTCGAGATAGCCGATGCGGTTCGCGACATACGCGCGCACGTCGGGCTGGGCGGCTTCGGCGGAAGCGGCAGTGGAATCGGTCATGTGAGCCATCCGGCGTATCGCGGGCGCACGCTCAGTGCGCCTGCATCTTCGAGAACAGGTTCAGCACCACGACGCCCGAGACGATCAGCCCGAGGCCGATCACGGCCGGCAGGTCCGGCACCTGGCGATAGAGCAGCATCGCGACGAGCGTGATCAGCACGATGCCGGCCCCCGACCACACCGCATAGATGATGCCGACGGGCATCGTGCGCAGCGTGAGCGACAGACAGTAGAACGCGATGCCGTAACCGGCCACGACGAGCGCCGACGGCCAGAAGCGCGTGAAGCCGTCCGCCGCGCGCAGCGCGGACGTGCCGACCACTTCCGCGACGATCGCGATCGCGAGCCATGCGTAACCCGGAATCTGCATCGCTCAGCTCCTTGCAAGTGCCAGCACGGCATAGTCCTGCCCGAGCTCGGCGCACAGGGCTTCGACGACGAACTCGTGATCCGCGCGCTGCGGCAGCCCCGATGCGGTGATCGAGCCGATCACGCCGGCCCCCGCGACGGTCAGCGGAAACGCGCCGCCGTGCGGCGAATAGTCGGAGATCGGCAGCCCGTGCTTGTCGGCGAGCGTGGCGCCGGCCTGCTGCATGCGCAGGCCGACCGCATACGAACTGCGGCGGAAGTGCGCGACGACGTTGCGCTTGCGGCGTACCCAGTCGGCGTTGTCGGGCGTCGCGCCGGCGAGCGCCGCATAGAACAGCGGCTGGCCGAACGTGACTATGTCGATCGCGATCGCATGGCCGCGCGACGTCGCGAGCGCATGCATCCGGTTGCCGAGCGCCCAGGCACGAGCCGGGTCGAAATGGGGAAACACGAGCGCCTGTTCCTGCGCGCCGATCGATTGCAGATCGTGAGCGATGTCCATGAATCCGTCGATGCTGTAGTGAGTGTTGCAACGGCACCGACGCGATCGCGCGCGACTCTCCGCTGCAGGCGTGAACGACACAAGCAAACCGCTCGATTCTAGCGCACGCGCCTGCCGTACCGGCCCTGCCGGCGTCCCGCCGGCGACTGAAACGCGATTGTCAGAAAGTGCTTGCAAGCATTCGGGTTAGCCCATATAATTCATTTCTTCGACGGACGCGGGGTGGAGCAGTCTGGCAGCTCGTCGGGCTCATAACCCGAAGGTCGTAGGTTCAAATCCTACCCCCGCAACCAACGTCCCGATTCATGCAAAAAGCCCGGCTCCACGCCGGGCTTTTTGTTTTCCGGCGCGCGATTGCGCGCCTCGCACGTTGCGCTTCGCGCCGCACGCCGCGCACATGCGCTCGCGTTCGAGAATGCCCCGCCCCGGTGATACACTCGCATCACCTCGTCCCTTCCACTCGACATGAAATTCTGCTCCGTCTGCGGTCACGAAGTCATCGCGCGCATTCCTCCGGGCGACAACCGCGAGCGCTTCATTTGCGATCACTGCGGCACGATCCATTACCAGAATCCGCGCAACGTGGTCGGCACGGTGCCGGTCTGGGGCGATCAGGTGCTGCTGTGCCGCCGTGCGATCGAACCGCGCTACGGTTTCTGGACGCTGCCGGCAGGCTTCATGGAAATGGGCGAGACGACGGCCGAGGCCGCCGCGCGCGAAACGCTCGAGGAAGCCGGCGCACGCGTCGAGGTTCAGAACCTGTTCACGCTGCTCAACGTGCCGCACGTGCACCAGGTCCATCTGTTCTATCTGGCGCGGCTCGTCGATCCGGCTTACGAGGCCGGCGAGGAAAGCCTCGAAGTCAAGCTGTTCGACGAAGCCGACATTCCGTGGGACGAGATCGCGTTCCCGACCGTCAGCCAGACGCTGCGTTTCTTCTTCGCCGATCGCGCCGCCGGCGACTACGGCGTCCATACCGGCGATATCTTCCGCTCGCTGCGCAACGGCTGAGCCCGCGCCCCATGGTCCCCTGGCTCGGCCCGGACGATCCATTCCCGCCCGTCGAACGCGCGCTCGGCTCCGCGACCGGCGCGCCGGGGCTGCTCGCCGCGAGCGCCGACCTGCTGCCGTCCCGCCTGATCGAGGCCTACCTGCGCGGCATCTTCCCGTGGTATTCGGACGGCCAGCCCGTGCTGTGGTGGAGCCCCGACCCGCGGATGATCCTCGCGCCGGCCGAATTCAAGGTGTCCCCGTCGCTGCGCAAGACGCTCAAGCGCGTGCTGCGCGACTCCGCGTGGGAAGTGCGCGTCGACCATGACTTTCCGGGCGTGATGCGCGCGTGCGCGCAAGCGCCGCGCCGCGGGCAGCGCGGTACCTGGATCACGGCCGAGATCATCGACGCGTATTCGTCGCTCTACCGTTCCGGCAACGCGCACAGCATCGAGGCGTGGCACGACGGGCGACGCGTGGGCGGCCTCTACGGCGTCGCGTTCGGGCGGATGTTTTTCGGCGAATCGATGTATGCGGATGTCACCGATGCGTCGAAGATCGCGCTGGCGACACTCGTCGCCCACCTTCGCGAGCAGGGGCTGGAGATGATAGACTGCCAGCAGAATACGTCGCATCTAGCGTCGCTCGGTGGCCGCGAGATCGCACGCAAGGCCTTTGTCGCTCACGTGCGCCGCGCGGTAGCCGAACCGCCGATTCCGTGGCAGTTCGACAAGCGTGTGCTCGCCATGCTGACGAGCCCTGCCGAACCGGCCGCCCCCTCCGGGATCGAGCGCTAGCGCGGCACTCCCTCCCTGCATCGAGAGCTGCCCATGACTCACCCGACTGAGCTGCCGCTTTCACCGCTTTCGGCGCTGCAATTCTATGCAACGGCGCCCTATCCGTGCAGCTATCTGGACGGCCGCGTCGCGCGCTCGCAAGTCGCGACGCCGAGCCACCTGATCAATTCCGACATCTATACCGAGCTCGTGAAGGCCGGCTTCCGGCGCTCGGGCGTGTTCACCTATCGCCCGTACTGCGACGGCTGCCGTGCCTGCGTGCCGGTGCGCGTGCCGGTCGGCGCGTTCACGCCGTCGCGCACCCAGCGCCGGATGTGGAAGCGGCACCGCGCGCTCGTCGCGACGGTCTCGCCGCTGCACTACGACGAGGAGCACTACGCGCTCTACATGCGCTACCAGTCGGCGCGCCACGCGGGCGGCGGCATGGATCGCGACAGCCGCGACCAGTACGAGCAGTTCCTGCTGCAGAGCCGGATCAATTCGCGCCTCGTCGAATTCCGCGACCTCGACGCGCCGGGCGGCGAGCCCGGCAAGCTGCGCATGGTCAGCATGATCGACATCCTCGGCGACGGACTGTCGTCGGTCTATACGTTCTTCGAGCCGGACGAGCAGCATACGAGCTACGGCACGTACAACATCCTGTGGCAGATCGAGCAGGCGAAGAGCCTCGGCCTGCCGTACGTGTATCTCGGCTACTGGATCCGCGAGAGCCCGAAGATGGCCTACAAAGCCAATTTCCATCCGCTCGAAGGGTTGCTCGACGGCCGCTGGAAAATACTCGATCCGGATCGTGTCGACCTGCCGCCGGTCGACGCGGCACTTGCCCGCGCACCGCTGCCGGGCGGACATTCCGGGTCGGGCTGACGGGCCATCCCGCGGCGCGGCGGCGCGCCTGCAACGGGCACCCTGCGGCCCTTGCACGCGTTGCCGCGCGGCACAAGCGGTGCCACCGGCCGCGCATGCGAAGCGAAGCCCGCCCTTGCCGCGCAACTCCCGGTAAAATAGCGGGTTGTCATTCATTCCGGCCGTCCGCCCAATTCCCGTGTTCAGTTCCCTCTATCCGCTGGCCCGCGCATCCCTGTTCAAGATGGATGCGGAAGACGCTCACCACCTCACGCTGCGCGCGCTCGGCGCGGCCGGCCGCACGGGCCTCGCCTGCGCGCTGTCGGCCCGCGTGCCCGATGCGCCGCGCACCGTGATGGGACTCACGTTCCGCAACCCGGTCGGCCTCGCCGCCGGCCTCGACAAGGACGGCGCGGCCATCGACGGCCTCGCGGCGCTCGGCTTCGGCTTCATCGAGGTCGGCACGGTCACGCCGCGCCCGCAGCCGGGCAATCCGCGCCCGCGGATGTTCCGCCTGCCGCAGGCGGAAGCGCTGATCAACCGGATGGGCTTCAACAACCACGGCGTCGATCAGTTCGTGAAGAACGTCCAGGCGGCCCGCTATCGCGGCATCCTCGGCCTGAACATCGGCAAGAACGCCGACACGCCGATCGAACGCGCCGCGGAAGACTATCTCTACTGCCTCGAGCGCGTGTATCCGTTCGCAAGCTACGTGACGATCAACATTTCGTCGCCGAACACGAAGAACCTGCGCCAGCTGCAGGGCGCGGGCGAACTCGACGCGCTGCTCGCGGCGCTGAAGGACAAGCAGCAACGCCTCGCCGACCTGCACGGCAAGCTCGTGCCGCTCGCGCTGAAGATCGCGCCCGATCTCGACGACGAACAGGTCAAGGAAATCGCCGACACGCTGCTGCGCCACAAGATCGAGGCGGTCATCGCCACCAACACGACGCTGTCGCGTGCGGCCGTGCAGGGCCTGCCGCACGCCGACGAAGCCGGCGGCCTGTCGGGCCGTCCGGTGTTCGATGCGTCCAACGAAGTGATCCGCAAACTGCATGCCGAAGTCGGCAGCGCGGTGCCGATCATCGGCGTCGGCGGCATCTTCTCGGGCGAGGACGCGCGCGCGAAGCTCGCGGCCGGCGCGTCGCTCGTCCAGCTGTACACGGGCTTCATCTATCGCGGCCCCGCGCTCGTCGCCGAGTGCGTGAAGGCGATCGCGCGTGACCGCGCCGTGTAATATAGCCATAAACAAACGATATTTAATGGTCGATTGTATTTTTGCTATGATCGACCCCACAGTCAGAATCAAGCGCCCCGCTGGGGCAAGGAAGCTCACACGATGAAAATTTCGCTGCTGAAGAAGCTGCTGGTCGCCGGCCTGATCGGCACGTCGTTCGCCGCCGCCGCGCAGGCGGCCGACCTCCTCGACCAGGTGAAACAACGCGGCACGCTGCGCGTCGGCCTCGAAGGCACGTTCCCGCCGTTCAACTCGAAGAACCCGCAAGGCGAACTCGTCGGCTTCGACGTCGACATCGCGAATGCCGTCGCCGCGAAGCTCGGCGTGAAGGCCGAGTTCGTCACGACCGAATGGAGCGGCATCATCGCGGGCCTGCAGGCCGGCAAGTTCGACGTGATCGCCAACCAGGTCGGCATCACCGACAAGCGCAAGGAAACGCTCGACTTCTCGCCCGCGTACACGTATTCGTCCGCCCAGTTGATCCAGCGCAAGGACGACACGCGCCAGTTCAAGTCGCTCGACGACCTGAAGGGCAAGAAGCTCGGCGTCGCGCTCGGCACGAACTATATGGACATGGCGAAGTCGGTGCCCGGCATCGACGTGAAGACCTACCCGGGCGCGCCCGAGTACCTGCGCGACCTCGCGGCCGGCCGTCTCGATGCAGCGCTCAACGACCGCCTGATGCTCGCGTACCTGACGAAGAACTCGCAACTGCCGCTGCGCCCGGGCGCGAACGTCGGCTCGGCGAATCCGTCGGGGATCCCGTTCAAGAAGGGCAACCCGAAGTTCCAGAAGGCGATCGACGACGCGATGGCGCAACTCGAGGCCGACGGCACGTTCACAAAGATCTCGGACAAGTGGTTCGGCATCGACGTGACGAAGCCGGTCAAGTAAGCACGCCTCTGCTTCCCGCCTGACGGCGGGCCGGAAAGGGCGGCATCCGAAGCGATGCCGCCCTTTGTTTTATCGGTCCGGTTTATGATTGCGCTTTCGCGCACGCATTCGATTCGTATTCCATGTCGACAACGTCCCTGCTCGTCCAATCGCTGCCGGTGCTCGCCCAGGGTGCCGTACTGACCGTCAAGTTCGCCGTGCTGTCGATGGTGTTCGGCCTGCTCGGCGCCGTCGTGCTCGCGATGATGGGCATCCGGCAAAGCGAACCGCTCGACGGCTTCGAACGCATCTGGGTCAACGCGCTCGCGGGGCTCGCACGCGCCTACGTGAGCCTGATGCGCGGCACGCCGCTGCTCGTGCAGATCTTCGTCATCTATTACGGACTGCCGAGCCTCGGCATCTCGCTCGACCCGACACCGGCCGGCGTGATCGCGCTCTCCGCGAATGTCGCCGCTTACATGTCCGAAAGCATGCGCGGTGCGATCAACGGAATCGCGCGCGGCCAATGGCTGGCCGCCTACAGCCTCGGGCTGTCGTGGGGGCAGACGCTGCGCTACGTGATCGGCCCGCAGGCGCTGCGCATCGCGGTGCCGAGCCTGTCGAACAGCCTGATCAGCCTGATCAAGGACACGTCGCTCGTGTCCGTCATCACCGTGACCGAACTGCTGCGCAGCGCGCAGGAAGTGATCGCGGCGACCTACCAGCCGTTGCCGCTGTACCTGGCCGCCGCCGCGATCTACTGGGTGCTGTGCCAGATCCTCGAATGGGTCCAGCGCTGGTACGAAAAGCGCCTGTCGCTGCCCGCGCGGCACTGAGCATGTCGCCTCTCGCGCCGGGCCGCGGATGCGCGCCCGGCCCCCGCCTTCCCGCCTACTCGCCCGAATAGCGCACGCCGAGCGCCGCGCGTGCGGCATCGGTCATCGCGATCATGCGCCGCGAATGGTCGTGCGTCATGATCGGGCTCTCGAGTTCGCCCGCGCGCAGCAGGTCGCAGAAATGCGCGGTCTCGTAGTTCAGGCCGCCGCCGTCGACCGGCGCGTCGAGTTCGACCGTGCGCCCGTCCGCATAGCGGATCGTCGCCCGCGCGGGGTTCCACCACTTTTCGTGAATCGTCACGTGCCCGCCTGCTGCAGCGATCAGCGCATCGCCGCGTCCCATCACGTCGAGCCCGCAAAAGAGCTGCGCAATGCCGCCGTTCGCGTGACGGCTGTTCAGGCTCGCGAACACGTCGACACCCGTCGCGCCGATGCGGCCGAGCGTCTGCACGTCGACTGCCGCGCCGAGCCAGTCGACCGCGAGAAACGCTTCGTAGATCCCGATGTCGAGCAGCGCGCCGCCGGCGCGGTCGAGCCGATAGACGGAATGATCGTCCGGCACCGACGACGACGCGCAGCCCGCGCGCACGAGCCTGATCTCGCCGATCGGATCGTCATGCAGATGCGCGCGCAACCGACGATACAACGGAAAGAACGGCGGCTTCATCGCTTCCATGAAGAGCCGGCCGGCCGTGCGTGCCGCATCCAGCACGGCATCGAGCTGCGTCGCGTTCAGCGTCGCGGGTTTTTCGCACAGCACGGCCTTGCCGGCGGCGAGCGCCGCTTGCGCGTAGTGCGCGTGACTGTCGTGGAGGGTCGCGATATAGATCGCGTCGATGTCGCTCGCGAGGAGCGCGTCGAGGCTGGCGGCAGGCTTGCCGCCGCAGCTGTCGCAGAAAGCGGTTGCCGCATCGGCGCGGCGGGCCCACACGCCGGCGAGCGTGGCACCCGGCACGTGCGCGAGGCTTTGCGCGAAACGGCGTGCGATGCTGCCTGCGCCGACGATGCCGAAGCGCACCGGGCGGTTGTCGAATTCGTTCATCCGGATCTTCCGTGTCGGTCGTATGACGGTGGCCGGCACGCTGCCGGCCGGCCGTCATGATAAACGGCTCGCCGGCACAGGGATAAGCGACCCGCGCCGATTCAGGCGCGCACGGGCACGTCGACGGAGAAATCGCGCGAGATCTCGTCGGCGCTGAAATCGATCAGGGCAAGCGACGCCGCCTCGGCTTCGCGCGGATCGCGGCGTTCGATCGCATCGACGACGCGCGCATGCGCCTTCACCGCGATGTCGTGCGCACCGTCCTTCTGCGCGACGCGCGGATTCACGAGCCGCACAGCGCCGCGCACGATCGCCGCCATCTGCTGGAAAAACTGGTTGCCGCTCGCCTGGACGATTCGCGTGTGCAGCAGCTCGTCCGCCGTGTCATAACCGGGGTCGCCCGGTTGCAACACCTTGAACGCTTCGAACGCCTCGCGGATGCCCGCGATGTCGGCCGCCGTCGCACGGACCGCCGCCTGTGCGGTCGCGCGCGGTTCGATCAGCATCCGGAATTCGATGACGTCGCGCATGAACTGCGGATCCGGCTTCGCACGAAACCGCCAGCTCACCACGTCTTCATCGATCATGCGCCAGTCGCGCATCGGCCGAACGCGCGTACCGACTTTCGGACGCACGTCGAGCATGTCGCGCGCGAGCAACATCGACAATGCTTCGCGCATCACCGTGCGACTCACGTCGAACTCTTTCGACAGCACATCCTGCGGCGGCAGAATGCCGCCGTACTTGTCCTCGACGATACCTGCGACAAGCCCATCCATCACTTTGGCGACCAGTGACCGGTCTTTGCCCTGCTCCATGACACCTCCCCGTGCGTCGATTTGCGAACACCTGCTCCGCAGTTCCGCCGGCCCTGGTTACGACTGTTCTTATGATCTATAAGTTGATGAGTTCGGGGATATTTCGCTATCTGGTAAACACCTGACAGGGTTATCCCTCTTTTTGATGCGGTTGATTTATAAGGCTTCAAAAAAAGCCCGGAAAGCGCGCTGCGCTTGCCGGGCCGGGCTTTCCACGAACTTTGAACATGCAATCCATTACGGCATCCGGATGCCATTACGGACTGCTTCTCATTCAGTTTCGATTAATCGGGATAAACGATCGTTTCAACGCCGTTTGCCGTGCCGAGCAGGCACAGATTCGCGCCGCGCGCGGCGAACAGGCCGACCGTCACGACGCCCGGCCATGCGTTGACCTGCGCCTCGAAACCGCGCGGATCGGTGATTTGCAGCCCCTTGACGTCGATGATCTCGTTGCCGTTGTCGGTGATGTACGGCGCGCCGTCCTTCGTCACGCGCAGCACCGGCACGCCGCCCAGCGCGGTCACGCGCCGGCCGATCGCCGTGCGTGCCATCGGCACGACCTCGATCGGCAGCGGAAATGCGCCGAGCACCGGCACGCGCTTGCTGCCGTCCGCGATGCAGACGAAGGTATCGGCCACCGACGCGACGATCTTTTCGCGCGTCAATGCGCCACCGCCGCCCTTGATCATTGCACCGCTTGCGTCGATCTCGTCGGCACCGTCGACGTACACCTGCAGCGATTCGACCTCGTTCAGGTCGAACACCTTGATGCCGTGCGATTTCAGGCGTTCGGTGGTCGCGATGGAGCTCGACACGGCGCCGCGATAGCGCGACTTGACGGCCGCGAGCGCGTCGATGAAGCAGTTGGCGGTCGAGCCGGTGCCGACGCCGATCACGGCGCCTTCCGGCACGTTCTGGATCACATAATCGGCGGCCGCCTGGCCGACCAGGCGTTTGAGTTCGTCTTGAGTCATGGGGGTGGGAATACAGCGGGATTGCGGAAAACCGCCAGTTTACCGGACTCGGGAGACGACCCGGGCATTTTCGGTGGGGTGCCGGCGCTGCGATCAGCGCCGGGCACGCCGGCGATCACGGCGCGCCGGTGGCGGATGCGTCGCCCGCCGGCGGCGTGGCGGAGAAATACTTGTCGAGCAGCGCCTGTGCGATCGCATCGGTTTCGGCGTCCGGATTGCCCGCATAGTCGACCGGCCGGAAATGCATCTGGAACGCCGCGAATACGCGTCGCGTGCGGGTGTCGAGCACGCCGTCGGCCGGCACGTCGTAGCCGTAGCGCGCGAGCTTCAGCTGCAGTTCGCGCACGTCGACGAGCGCGTGCGGATCGCGGCCGCCGAGCCGGGCGGCCACGGTCGCATCGTCCGGCCACGCGCCGACACCGGCTTGCGCGAGCGCATGCCACGGGAACAGCGGCCCCGGATCGATCTTGCGTTGCGGCGCGATGTCGCTGTGCCCGACCACGCGCGTCGGCGGAATCCGGTAGCGCGCGACGACATCTTTCGACAGACGGATCAGCGCATCGACCTGTTCGGGCGGATACGGCTGCCACGTGCGGTTTTGCGGATCGAGCGGGCCGCGATTCACGTTCTCGATGCCGATCGACGCTGCGTTGAGCTCGGTCGTGCCCTGCCATTCGCTGATGCCCGCCTGCCATGCGCGTTCCGATTCGGGCACGAGCTGGTAGACCACCGGCATCCTGCGTTCGATGCGCGGTTGCGGCGGCACCACGTAGTGCGCGCTGACCGAATCGCCCGTCAGCGTGCGCAGCGATTTCGCTTCGTCGCTTTCGGTGTAATGCATCACGAGAAAGCGGATCCGCGAATCGGCGCCGCGTGCGTGCAAGCTCGTGTCGGCGTAGTAAGTGCCGCGCCCGACCAGTGACGGCGACGTGCAGGCGGCCAGCAGGCCGAGGATGGCGCACGATGCGCCGAGGCGAAACAGGGTCATGTTCGCGAGTTCCGGGAGGCGCGTGCCGCGCGCAGTCGCGGCACGCGTCGTGCGGGTCGTGACGGCCCGCGCAGCGCGCGAGACCGCGCGCGTCAGCCCGTGTATCAGCCCTTCACGCGCCGCTGCCGCACCGCTTCATACAGGCACACGCCGCTCGCGACCGACACGTTCAGGCTTTCCACGCTGCCGGCCATCGGGATGCTCATCACTTCGTCGCAGGTGTCGCGCGTGAGCCGGCGCATGCCTTCGCCTTCCGCACCCATCACGATGGCGACGGGACCGTCGAGCTTCGTGTCGTACAGCGTGCCCGACGCCTCGTCCGACGTACCGATGACCCACACGCCCGCGTCCTTCAGCTCGCGCAGCGCGCGGGCGAGGTTCGTGACCGTGATGTACGGCACCGTGTCGGCCGCGCCACTCGCGACCTTCGCCGCGGTCGCGTTCAGGCCGACCGCGCGGTCGCGCGGCGCGATCACCGCATGCGCGCCGGCCGAATCGGCGACACGCAGGCATGCGCCGAGGTTGTGCGGATCGGTGACGCCGTCGAGTACCAGCAGCAGCGCCGGGCCCTGGATGCCGTCGAGCAGCTCGGACAGGTTCTGTGCGAGCGGAACATCCTCGACGCGCGCCACGACGCCCTGGTGGCGCTCGGTATGCGCGAGGCCCCACAGGCGGGTTTCATCGGCCGCAATCAGCCGCACGCCCGCTTCCTTCGCGGCGTGCAGGAAGTCCTGCATGCGGCGGTCGCGGCGCGTCTGGTCGTACAGCACCTCCGCAACCGTCGACGCATCGTGCCGCAAACGTGCGGTCACCGCATGAAAACCGTAAAGAACCTTCAGACGAGACATGACTGGAACAACCTTCGATCAAACGTGCGGCCGCGCGACGTGCGCAGCCGCGATCCATGGAAAAGGAAAGCGCCGCGTTGCCGGCCGGTGACCGGTCAAGCGCGGCGTCTCTCGATACTGCAAGGGCGTGCGCGTGCGCCGCCCCGAACGCTCAATACTTCTTGCGGGCGTGCACCTTCTTCGCGGCCGTCTTCGCCGCCGCGCCGCCCTTCTTCTTCGCGGCACGCGCGGCGCGCGCCTCCTTCACCGCGACGGTCGGCGCGCTGGCCGCCTTCTTGCGGCGCGGCGCGGCGTCCTCCACCGGCGGCAACGCGCGCACGCGCGGGCCGCCGCGATCGTTACCGTTACCGTTACCGTTGCCGGCGACAGCCGGCGCCGGTGCCGGACGCGGCGCCTTCACCGGCGTGTCGCGCACGAGGCGGAAGTCGATCTTGCGCGCGTCGAGATCGACGCGGCTCACCTGCACGCGTACGCGATCCGACAGGCGATAACGGATGCCCGTGCGCTCGCCGCGCAGCTCGTTCTTGATCTCGTCGTACTGGAAGTAGTCCGAGCCGAGTTCCGTGACGTGCACGAGCCCCTCGATGAACAGCGTATCGAGCTGCACGAAGATGCCGAACGACGTGACGCCGTTCACCATCCCGCCGTACTCCTCGCCGAGCTTGTCGCGCATGAAGTAGCACTTGAGCCAGGCCTCGACGTCGCGCGACGCTTCGTCGGCACGGCGCTCGTTCGCCGAGCAGTGCAGGCCGAGTTCTTCCCAGATCGCCGTGTTCGAGCGCGAACGGCCGCGTGCTTCGTCGTCGGCCTGCTGCATCGCGCGGGCGCGCGGCGACAGCGCGGTGTTCAGCTCGAAGCCGTCCGGCGCCTTCGGCACGTACTTCTTGCCGGACAGGATCGCGTAGATCGCGCGGTGCGTGAGCAGGTCGGGATAGCGGCGGATCGGGCTCGTGAAGTGCGCGTACGCCTCGTATGCGAGACCGAAGTGACCGATGTTGTCCGGGCTGTAGACGGCCTGCTGCATCGAGCGCAGCAGCATCGGCTGCAGCATCTGCGCGTCGGGCCGGTCGCGGATCTGCGCCATCAGCGCCGCGTAGTCGCTCGCATGCGGCTTGTCGCCGCCGCCGAGCGAGAGGCCCATGCCGCGCAGGAACGCGCGCAGGTTCTCGAGCTTCTCCGGCGTCGGCCCCGCGTGCACGCGGTACAGGCCCGGGTGCTTGTGGCGCTTCAGGAAATCGGCCGCGCACACGTTCGCGGCCAGCATGCATTCCTCGATCAGCTTGTGCGCATCGTTGCGCTGACGCGGGACGATCTGCTCGATCTTGCCTTGCGAGTTGCAGACGATGTAGGTCTCGGTCGTGTCGAAGTCGATCGCGCCGCGCTTCTGGCGTGCGGCGAACAGCGCCTTGTAGACGCCGTACAGATCCTGCAGGTGCGGCAGCAGGTCCGCGCGGCGCGCGGCCTCCGGCCCCTTCGTGTTCGACAGCACGGCCGCGACTTCGGTGTACGTGAGGCGCGCGGCCGAATGGATCACGGCCGGATAGAACTGGTACGCCTTGATCTCGCCGCGCGCGGTAATCACCATGTCGCATGCGAGCACGCAGCGATCGACCTGCGGGTTCAGCGAACAGAGGCCGTTCGACAGCTTCTCCGGCAGCATCGGGATCACGCGGCGCGGGAAGTAGACCGACGTACTGCGCTCGAGCGCGTCGGCATCGAGCCCGCTGCCCGGCTGCACGTAGTGCGACACGTCGGCGATCGCGACGATCAGGCGGAAGCCGTCGCCGCGGCCGACCTTGGTCGGCTCGCAGTAGACGGCATCGTCGAAGTCACGGGCATCCTCGCCGTCGATCGTCACGAGCGGCACGTCGCGCAGGTCGACGCGGAAGCGCAGGTCGGTCGGCCGGACCTTGTCCGGCAGCGCGGCGGCTTCGTCGAGCGCCGGCTGGCTGAATTCGTGCGGCACGCCGTACTTGCGAACGGCGATCTCGATTTCCATGCCCGGATCGTCGATGTCGCCGAGCACTTCGACGACGCGGCCGAGCGGTTGCGAATGACGGCTCGGGAAGTCGGTCAGTTCGACGACGACGACCTGCCCGACCTTCGCCTTCTTCACGTTCTGCGTGATCAGGATGTCGTGGCCGATGCGCTTGTCTTCGGGGGCGACGATCAGCGCGCCGTTCTCGTTGAGCAGGCGGCCGATCACGCGCTTGTTCGCGCGCTCGGTGACTTCGACGACGTGCCCTTCCGGCCGGCCGCGGCGATCGTAGCCGACGATCCGCGCGAGCACGCGGTCGTTGTGCATGACCTTCTGCATTTCGCCGTTCGGCAGGAACAGGTCGTCCTGGCCGTCGTCGCGGATCACGAACCCGTAGCCGTCGCGATGGCCCTGCACGCGGCCGGCAACGAAGTTCGACGGATGGGTGAGCTGGTAGTGGCCGCGCTTGTCGAGGCGGATCTGGCCGTCGCGTTCCATCGCGGCGACACGCCGGAAGAACCCCTCGCGCTCCTGACGCTTGATCGACAGCGCTTCGGCGATGTCGTTGGCTGCCAGCGGCGCGTCGCTCGTACGCAGCACGCCGAGAATTTCTTCACGGCTCGGAATGGGGTACGGATATTTGCTCAAGGGTTTGTCGATGATTGTTCTCGTTGCGTTGACTGATGGTGCACGGCATCAACATAGAAGT
Source organism: Burkholderia sp. Bp9015 (assembly GCF_003853505.1). NCBI lineage: Bacteria > Pseudomonadati > Pseudomonadota > Betaproteobacteria > Burkholderiales > Burkholderiaceae > Burkholderia > Burkholderia sp. Bp9015. The sequence goes on along the minus strand of NZ_QTPZ01000040.1, from coordinate 24,592 downwards.
GTCCGTCAGACAGTTCTATAGTGACGGCGGCGGATCATTCTATCACCCGCCTGTGTCGCCAAATGACGCGAATGCCGCGTGCAGGCGCCGCGGCGACCGGTTTGCGGTGCATCGCAAAAAAGTGTTGACACGATTAATTGGGGCGCTATAATTTCGCTTCTTTGCAGCAAGCAGCTACTGCAAAACGTGCCCAGGTGGCGGAATTGGTAGACGCACTAGGTTCAGGTCCTAGCGGTGGCAACATCGTGGAGGTTCGAGTCCTCTCCTGGGCACCACTTACACTTCCAGAGACTTCCAACAAAGTCTTCTGATCCTCGGAAAAGCCCGCCACTGCGGGCTTTTTTGTCTTCTGACGTCTTTTGAGTTCCACCCTAAGCCACCTGCAAACGAGTACATTTTTGAGTACATTGAAAGTTCGATGTAAGGAGATGTACTCAGATGGCACTGACAGCCCTACAGATCCTAGGCGGCCAAGCCGAGAGTCCTCATCCGGCGCCGGCAAGGCCCCCATCAGATTGATGCCAAGACCTGCCCAGTCGCACGGTTGACGCTGCGGGCTCTGCAACAGCATGACGATATCGCCGAACAGGTCCGCCAACGGCAGGATGTTGCGCAGCGTGGAGACGTTGCCTGCGGCGCTGCGTACGCCTTCCAGCGTGATCGCGCCGTCACTGATGCCAACCAGCCAGTCGTCAAAAGCCTTGATGTTGCGCGCGACGTCACGCGGCTGGATCTGGTTCACGGGCACGACGGCAACCTGTCTTGCGCGCGACGGAACGGCGGTGTTGGTGGACATATCCATAAGCGAGTACTCAAATCCGGGATGGGGCATGGCCTTGTGGCAGCGACGCGTCAGGCGAAGGCACTTCGCAGCTGCGAGGCATGGCGCTCGCGCCTGTTTGCGTCGTCATATCGAGCCTTGGCCGATTCATGCGACAAAGCCCGGCGTGGACATGGCGCGGATCGGGTCTGCCTTGGCAGCGCCTGGCGCGGTATAGGTGTGGCCGCCCGCGGCACCGGTCAGCCAGCGGCCCGCGTCTGCGGCCGAGGGGACACCGTTCTGTATCTTCTCGCGCGCCGAACCCAGCAGCCCGGCGGCACTGGTCAACGCCTTGCCGGCACTGGTTGATGCGGCCAGTTGCCCAGCCACTGCGAGGCCCGTGCCGATGAGGTTGCCCGCTCCTTGGTTCAGGTTGCCGAGGACGTTGGCGACAGGCTGGCTGGTCACTGCCTGCTGCGCGGCGATCAGGCCCTTCATGAGCCAGTCCATCGGCTTGGTCTCGGCCTCGCCGATGCCGCCCAGGCGCTTGCTGCTGGCCCGCGCGTGCTGGATGTCATGCAGCGCGGCGAAGTCGTAGGCGCGCAGAACCGCCTTGAGTGGCTCGGCCGAGAGCAGCGACAGATAGTTCAGCGACAGGTTGGAGATCAGGCTCCACTGGAGGTCGCCGTCCAGCACCGGGCGATAGGATGGCGTCGGACGCGTGATGTTGCGACAGCGGCTGTAGGATGGCGCCCTCTCCGATCCTTCGCAGATATCGCCCACGTCCAGCGTGAGCGGAAGGTCGCGATTGGTGCAGGTGAGCGACAGCGAGACCGTTTCGGTCTGGTCGACATACTCGCTTTCGTCGGCGCGCACGAAAGAGACAGCATGGTCGAGGCCGCTGCCATCAAGCGCGTTTCCTATATGGGTTCGATAGTAGATCGCGGTACGGCCTTCGGCATGCTCGACTTCGTGCGCCATCGACTCGAACGGGCGGAAAGTGCGCAGCCCATCGCCCCGCCGCCCGTCGGCGCGGCGGCGCAGCCCCTTGACTTCGTCGATGCTGAAGATTTCGTAGGCTTGCGGCCGCTGCCCCGAGGGATAGACCGGCTGTTGCGCGACCTTGCCGTCGATCCTGAGCGGCTCCGCGTCATGGGTGAACAGATTGACCGCCGGGGTGCAGTACAGGGCAAGGTCGCCATCGCGCAGGCGGATGCCCGGCGGCATCGGCCGGCTGAAGTGGAATTCGATCCGGACCGACTCCTGGCTGGTGGATGGCCAGAACGGCGCCAAGCCGCTCAACCGGAAGCAATGGAAACGCTGGGGAAAAACGAAGTACTCCTGCAATATCCGGTAGCCGTCGAAGGCATTTTTCGGATACGGCAGCAGGGCTTCCTCCTGCTCGAAACCAGGAAACTCCACCTGTCGGCTGGGCAGCGAGAATGCCTTGCCGTCGAAGTCTACCCTGACCTTGTCGAGGTACTGGGCCAACCAGAGATAGAGCGTCTGCGCCGTGGTGTCGTCGCCACTGAGCTGGAAATCGAGCCGGTCGCAGTCCATGAGGCTGGGCGGGTTGTCGGTCAGGAACGACAGCTCGACCGTCAGGATCGACTTTTCTCGCGAGTGGGCATCGCTCACCCGGGTCATCTTGAGTGGCAGCAGGTGAACGTCCGCGCAGGTGCGAAAGCGGCACTGGACGCCATCGACCGGGCGCGACAGCACGACAGTTCCCTTGGGCACGGTTTGCCGCTTCGTGATGGCGGTCTCGACCGGCTCGAAGCAGATGACGGTCGCGCTAGGTAGCGGCCGAAGGTAGTTCGGCCACAGCAGTTGCAGCATCGAGTGGGTCAGCTCGGGCAGATCGTCTTCGATCTTGAGCCGCAGCTTGGCGGTCAGAAAACCGAAGCCCTCGAGCAGCCGCTCGACATCAGGGTCGCTGCTCTCTCCCCCAAGAAAACGGGAGAGTTGCGGATTGTCACGGGAAAACTCGCGGCCGAAGCGACGTAAGTAGTCGAGCTCTTCTCGGAACTTGCGGCGTAATGTCATGGCAACGACTTTTCATTGCGGATCGCGCGGCGGGTCAGGCGAACCGCGCGATCCTGTTGTGATGCTGAAGCACCAGGTCGAGCTCGATGCTTTCCTGGTCGGCGATGTATTGCTTGAGCCAGTTGTTCAGCTCGCGCTCAAGGTCCTGGCGCTCTTTCCAGCTACCGATTTGCTCGCGCTGCAGCACCTTCAGGTAATGCGCCAGCCGGTTGACGATAAACATGTACGGCAGCTGCGTGCCGAGCTTGTAGTTCGTCTGCGCGGCCTGCCCCTCCTCGGTCTTCGGGAAAATCTTGGGCTTTTGCACCGAGTTGGCGGAGAAGAAGGCAGCGTTGTCGCTGTCCTTGCGCATGGTCAGCGGGATAAAGCCGGCTTCGGCAAGTTCGAACTCGCGGCGGTCCGACACCAGGACTTCCGTGGGAATCTTGGCCTGCAGCTGGCCGAGGGATTCGTACAGGTGGACCGGCAGATCGTCCACCGCGCCACCGGACAGCGGGCCGATGATGTTCGGACACCAGCGGTATTTGGCGAAGCTGTCGGTAATGCGGTTGGCGAGCAGGAACGAGGTGTTGCCCCACAGGTAGTTGGCGTGGTCACAACCGATACCTTCGCGGTAGACAAAGTTGCGCGTCGGGTTGTCCAACGGGTCGTAGGGCTGGCGCAGCAGGAAGCGCGGCATGGTCAGGCCCAGGTAGCGCGCATCTTCGGACTCGCGCAGGCCACGCCATTTGGCAAAACGGGGCCCTTCGAAGATGTCGCCGATCTCCTTCAGGTTGGGCAGTTCCTGGAAGCTTTCCACGTTCAGGAACTCGGGACCGGCGGCAGCCAGGAACGGCGCGTGGGCCATGGCGCCGACCGCAGCCACGTAGCCCAGCAGCTTGATGTCCGGCGCCGACGGGCCGAAGGTGTAGCTGCTGACCATGCAGCCCACCGGCTCGCCGCCGAACTGGCCGTAACCCGCCGTGTAGGCATGCTTGTAGAGGCCGCTGCGGGTGATATCGCCGGCCCCCTCGAAGTCTTCCAGCAGTTCGGCCTTGCCGACAGGCATGTAGCCGATCCGGATGTTCTCGCGGGTATCGGTGTTGTCGACCAGAAGCTTGAGCTGGCGCCAGTGAGACTCCAGGTTCTGGAACGACGGGTCGTGGAGAATCTCGTCCATCTGGGCGCTGAGCTGCTCGTCGAGCCGGGCAATCATGCCGTCCACCAGCTGCTTGCTGATGGGCTGCTCGCGGTCGTCCGTCTTGAGCATTTCGGCAATGAACGCAGCAACGCCGCGTTCGGCGATGGCATAGCCCTCGTGATTGGGCTCGATGCGCGTCTGCGCCATGATCTGTTCGAGCAGGCCCCGGGATTGGGCCGCCTCAGCCTGGGCAACAGCGCTTTCGGTTTTCATGTTCGTGTCCTTGAAGCCGCAAAGATTCTGGAAGGTGTGATGTGCCGCAGGAGGCGCGTCAGTCGGACGAGCCGCCGAGCGCCTGGCTCAGCTCCTGCGCGAGCTTGCTGCGCGCCGCCTCATCTCCGAGCAGGGCCTGCAACTGCTTGCGGAACGCAGGCACGTTGCCCATGGGCCCCTTGAGAGCGACCAGCGCCTCGCGCAGCTCCAGGAGCTTGCGCAGTTCGGGCACCTGCCGGGCGACGGCATCGGGACTGAAATCCTTGATGTGCTTGAACTGGAGGTCGACGGTCAACGTGTCGTCGGCATTGGCATTGCCGAGGCGCAGGGGAACGGCAGTCTTCAACGCCACGCCCGCCTCGCTGAGCACGTCGTTGAAGTTGTCCTTGTCCACACGCACCACCGGCCTGTCTTCGAGAGCGGTCTCTTCCTCGCGCCCCTTGAAATCGCCAATCACCAGCATATTCAAAGGCAGTTCGATCTCCGCCTGCTGATTACCTGTTGCCGGAACATATTTGATATTGATTCGTTCCTTCGGGGCTACCGATGCCGTGCTCTTCGCCATAAATACTCCTTATCCTTATCTCTTGAGGATGCTGGAAATTCGCTCTCAGCCGTAAACCGCAGCATGACCAAACTGGCTCGAAATCTGCATGGGGAATCACCCCCAAATATTCCATGACCCTCAGAAACCATGGCTCTCAGAAGCACTTACCAGACATATCCAGACATACGCGGCCCGCCTGAATAATTGAGCCCACCCCATTGCACCGTCAATAAGACGTGTACGAAATTTCACCCGAAATAATCTCGAAATTTCGCCCAATAGCGAGTCAGGGTAAAACGTGACATTTGGCAATAGTTCCCCCTGCGCAAAACCACAAACGCCTCATTTACTAATCGGCAATATTGTGTTTTCTTAATGGGCTAACCATTCCCTGCACCGCTGATATATCTGCGTGCAATGCCCCGTTTCCAACCATCATTGATGGGCTGTGCTTCATGATCCGAATTGAACTCTCGGCAGTCTTCGACCGCTTGAATCCCCCCTCCCGGCAAGCCCTGGAAGAGGCCGCGAGCCTCTGCATCAGTCAGCAAGGCGCCGAAGTCACGGTGCCGCATGTGCTGCTCAAGCTGGTGGACCTGCCGTTGGGAGATGTCCGGCTGCTATTGCGCCAGGCCGGGCTGGATCTGGACGCAGTGCGTCAGGCGCTATCGGCCAACTTCCCGAACCAGGGAATTGCCGGGGGGCAATACCCCGCGTTCTCGCCGTTGCTGGTCGAGCTGTTGCAGGAGGCCTGGCTGCTGGGTTCGCTGGAATGGCACCAGGACGCCATCCGCGGCGGCAGCCTCCTCCTGGCCGCGCTGCTCAACCCCGGCCGCTATCTGCCGCTGTCCGCGGTGCGTCTGTTCGATGGCGTCAACCGGGAAGCCTGGCGCAAGGACTTCCTGTCATTGGTCGCGAACTCGGCGGAAACGCCGCAAGCGTCGGAGCGCGTCCCGTCGCCGGCCATTGCAGCGACCGACTCGGCGCTGGCCAGGTACGGCCATGACTTCACCGCCCAGGCACGTGAGGGACGGCTGGACCCGGTGCTGTGCCGCGATGGGGAAATCGATCTGATGATCGACATCCTGTCGCGCCGCCGCAAGAACAACCCGATCGTCGTGGGCGAGGCCGGTGTGGGCAAGAGCGCGGTCATCGAAGGCCTGGCGCTGCGCATCGTCCAGGGGCACGTGCCCGAGCCGCTGCGCTCCGTGACACTGTGGGGATTGGACCTGGGCGCACTACAGGCTGGCGCGTCGGTCAAGGGCGAGTTCGAGAAACGGCTGAAAGCGGTCATCGACGAAGTGAAGACCGCCGCCACGCCGATCATCCTGTTCATCGACGAAGCGCACACGCTGATTGGCGCGGGCAATGCGGCTGGCGGAAGCGACGGCGCCAACCTGCTCAAACCGGCGCTGGCCCGGGGCGAACTCCGCACGATCGCGGCCACCACCTGGTCGGAATACAAGAAGTTTTTCGAGAAGGATGCGGCACTCAGCCGGCGCTTCCAGTTGGTCAAGCTGGATGAGCCGAGCCCCGAAACGGCAGTGCACATCCTGCGAGGGTTGCGGGACACCTACGAGCGCGCTCACGGGGTCTACATCTCCGACGAGGCCTTGCAGGCCGCTGCCGGGCTTTCGGCGCGCTACTTGTCGGGCCGGCAGTTGCCCGACAAGGCCATCGACGTGCTTGACACGGCTTGCGCGCGGGTAGCGACGGCACTGGCCGAGTCGCCCAGGCGATTGCGGGCGTTGGAGCATGAGCTGCTGCAGATCGACGCGGAGTCGGCGCTGCTGCAACGGGATCAGCGTGCCGGCCTGTACGCTGACGCGCGACGGCTCGATGCGCTTGAGAACGCGCGCCGCGAGGTCCAGCAAAAGATGGATGCGCTGCAAACAGCCTGGTCATGCCAGAAGCCGCTGGTCGATGAAATTCAGGCGCTGCGGTCGTCGCTGGCGGCCGACGATGCTCCGGACAACAACGAACGCTCAGAACAACTATCGACCAAGGTGGCGGAACTGGCGGCGCTGCAACGCCCGGGCGCGCTGCTGCATGCGGAGGTAGGCCGTGAGCAGATCGCGCAGGTCATCGCCGACTGGACCGGCATTCCGGCGACAACCATCAGTAGCGACCAGATGGCGCGCCTTGGAGGCTTGCCGGAAATGCTGCGGGAGCGGGTCAAGGGGCAGGACGACGCCATCGGGCACATTCATCGGCATCTGCTGACCGCTGTGGCGGACCTACGGCGGCCTGGCACGCCGCTCGGCGCCTTCCTGCTCGTAGGCCCCAGCGGCGTAGGCAAGACGGAGACCGCCCTGGCCCTGGCCGATTCGCTGTTCGGCGGCAAGCAGTTCCTGACGACGATCAACATGTCCGAGTTTCAGGAGAAGCACACCGTGTCGCGCCTGCTCGGCGCGCCGCCAGGATACGTTGGCTATGGCGAAGGCGGCGTGCTGACCGAGGCGATCCGCAAACAGCCATATTCCGTAGTCCTGCTCGATGAGGTCGAGAAGGCGCACCCGGACGTGTTGAACATCTTCTATCAGGCCTTCGACAAAGGTGAGCTGGCCGACGGCGAAGGTCGACTGATCGATTGCAAGAATGTGCTGTTCTTCCTGACCTCGAACCTGGGATTCGACCAGCAAGAAAATGATTTGACCGACCAGGACGAGGCCGCCCTTCGGGAACGCTTGCTGCAATTCTTCAAGCCGGCACTGCTGGCGAGAATGCAGGTCGTGCCCTATCGCTATCTGGATGATCGCGTGCTTGGGGACATCGTGGAAAGCCGCTTGCAACGGCTGATGAAGCAGTTCGCCCAGCGCTATGGAGCCACCTTGTCCGTGTCCTCGAGCGCCAGCGACGAACTGCGCAAGCGCTGCACCCGCCATCAAAACGGTGCACGCATGCTGGATGCGAGCATAGACGGTGAGTTGTTGCCGCCGCTGTCCTTGTCCGTCCTGCAGCGACTGGCCGAGGGCACCGCCTTCCGGCGTGCCGAGCTGTCGTGGAGCGGTAGCGCCTTCGAGGCCGTCGTGGAATGACGCCGCCGCAGCAACTGGATCCGATCGGGGTCGCGCGCATCGCGCGCGACATGGCCTGGGCGACTCATCCCGACGGGCTGGCGACAGTGATCCTGCGAGCAGCCGTGGACAGCGGCTCGTTGCGCCTGGGGATGTGCTATCGCCTGGATCAGACAAGTGACTGCCTGCGGCCGCTGTCCTGCGTGCCGGAAAAAGCGTCTGCTCTGCCGGAGCTGGATATGGGCGAGCTGGACAATCCGCTGGTCTATGGACTGATCAGCGGTCATCCCTGCACGGTCGAGCACATCGCAGGTATGGTCGGCGTGGGTAGCACCTTCGAGCGGCTGCGCGAGCGCTTCACGCCCGGGGACGGTGCCTGGATTCTGCCATTGCGCGACGCCAATCAGCATGCCTTCGCTGTGCTGGCGCTGCTGGGCAGCCCCTCGGCGCTGCACGCATTGCGCGAGTCTGCGCTGTGGCAGGCGCTGCTGCAAATCCATGAACGCCTGTTCTCCGGACTTGAGCAGAATCTGGGCGATGCGGAGCGGGCCCGTTCAGCCGACGCCGTGCGCGCGCAGGCGCATAGCCCTCGGCCCCCATGCGACGCCGAACTGGCTCGCAGAGGGAGTCCCATCGACGCGCCGGACTCTCTCCAGCGGCCGGGTCATTCCTGACCTAACCAAGTCAAGAACGACCCGGCTTTTTTCTCTTTGATTTCAATAGCTTGCCACCCACCGGGTCAAACCTGACTCACCCGCACGCGGCTACTGGCTTATTTAGTCGACTCGAAACGCGCGGACACACGCCCAACCGAATCATAAACCATTGATTTACATATATATTTTACAAAAACGGCAACCTGGCATAACGATTGCGATGTAGTTGTTGCTATCACTGATGGCGCATCGGGCCATGGGGGCCCGCCATTACAAAACGGAGTAAAAAGCCATGCCTACACCCGCCTATATCAGCATCCAGGGCAAGACCCAAGGCAACATCACCCAGGGCGCCTTCACCGCCGATTCCGTCGGCAACGTGTACCAGGAAGGTCATGAAGACCAGATCCTGGTCCAGGAAATCGAACACCTGATCGCGACGCCGACCGACCCGCAAAGCGGCCAGCCGTCGGGCCAGCGCGTGCACAAGCCGTTCATCTTCACCGCGCCGCTCAACAAGGCCACGCCGCTGCTGTACCAGGCCCTGGCCTCTGGCGAGATGCTGCCTGACGTGGAAGTGAAGTGGTACCGCACCTCGACCGAGGGCAAGCAGGAGCACTTCTTCACCACCAAGCTCGAAGACGCCACCATCGTCAACATCAACACCGTGCTGCCGCACGCGCAGGACCCGAACAAGGCTGCGTACACCCAACTGGTCAAGGTGGCCATGGCCTACCGCAAGATCACCTGGACCCATGCCATCGCCGGCACCGAGGCATCGGACGACTGGCGCAAGCCGCAGGAAGGCTAAATCCGCCTGATTCTGCGTAACTCTGCCTAATGGCAAGGCTGGCACGCTGCCAGCCTTGCTTGACGTACAGGCGAGCTACCCATCCGATGCAGCGACCAACTTGTAGGGAATGAGTATGAAAGGCACTTGCCTGTGCGGCGCGATCGAAGTGACGGCCCAGAACCACCACGAAGCTGGCCTGTGCCACTGCACCACCTGCCGGCGGTGGACGGGCGGCCCCATGTTTTCGGTTCATTGCGGCTCGGACGTTCAGTTCTCGGGCGATGCGCCCGCCGTCTACAGGTCGTCCGGATGGGCGGAGCGCGGCTTTTGCGCCAAGTGCGGCACGCACCTGTTCTACCACCTGCTGCCGGGCAATGAGTACGTGCTGTCGGTCGGCATCTTCCAGGACGAGCCGTTCCTGCTCGCCACGAAAATTTTCATCGACGAAAAACCCTCGTACTGCGAGCTCAGGAACGAGACCCGCAAGATGACGGGGCAGGAAGTCTTTGACCAGTACGCCCCGGGCAGTTGAAGACGAGCCCTACGGTGCCTGGGTCACCTATGTCTGGGACCCTAGGGGATGTGTCGACGACCTGCAGCGAATCATCCGAACAATTAAGAAATGGCTGGTCTTTGGACGGAACCGATGAAGAAGACAGTGGCAGAATTACGGGGCGAACTCGCCTATCTCGATGCAAAAATCAAGATCGCTCGCCAACGCGAGATTAAACCGGCGCTCAATCAGATCGTTGACCTCATGAAGCAATGGTCAATCAGCATCGGGGAAATTGATCGATTTCGGCGTGGGCAATTTCATGTGGGGACCGAAGGCGCACCGCGTCGCGGTGCTCACGATCCTGAGTTGACCACGTTTCTCTTCTCCGCCATTGAGCATGTCCTTTCGACGGACACTACAGCCCCTTCATGCCCGCGCTGTACGAGCTTCGCGACGCGTCTTGTTCATCGCGCAAGCCCCAGCCGCACACTTCCCTACTTCGTGTGCGACACATGTCACAAGGGTTTCACCCGTACACTGGGCACGCCTCTCCACCACATCCATCCAAGGGACAATCTGTTCGATTTTGTGCGATGCCTGTCCCAGGAGCGCACTCTTGACGCGGTCGCCGCTGATCTTGGCATGACACGCCAAACGGTCGCTTTGTGGCTACGACGTTTTCGTGCCTGGCTACTTGCACTTGACCCGTCCGGAGACTATGCGGCGCGTGTGCAACTCCACCCGCGCCATTTACCTGGCCAGGCCGAATGACAACTGCATCTGCCATTGTGTAAATCCTAATGTGAGTGAAGAGCGGCCAGAGGGTGGCCTTGGAGGATTCACGTCTTCAGTACGCGGCGGCGGCAAGTTGAGCGAGGGTGGTAGTAAAGGCGCATGGCTCCCTGTCACAAGGTTCGTCAGTCAATGGAGCAGCCAGTGTAGGGCGGCCCAGTGACAGAACCTGTCAGCAGTCTTTCTCCACTTCTTCGCGACAACCTTGGAGTGATGGTGCAACTGCATCAGGACAGCTCCGTCACGCTGCAGTTGGCGCTGGAGGTCGGCCGCGAGCTGACTTGCCCGCTGAAAACGCCACGCAGACCTGTTCGAAGTGCTGGAACACCATTCGAATTCTTGCCTTCGCGGCCTCATAGACATTGCTGTCCTGGTACTCCTTCGCTAATTTTTCCCTCCCTGTCTCCCAACTCAGCTTCAATGGGCATGCTGCGGCGAGCGCCCGGGCGTACTCCCAGCCTGCCAGCGGCTGCATGCCCAAGGCGCAGAACGCTGCCCGCTTAGATAATTATTATCTATCGGCAACACCATCCTAATGCCGTCTTGATAACCGAGGAATGCAGAGGACTCCTCGCTTTTCTCTGATAGTCCTTTAGAGGAACCGAGAGGAGTTAATTCAAGTTAGCCGCGGTGGCGACGGCGCATTCGCCGCTACACTTGTCGAAGCGATTCAGGCGATCTGCCGACGTTCGCTGGGGCTCGGCGAGCAACCGCAGCACTTTCCGATTCCTTATCGCGGCCTCTTTGAAATGGCGGGGGCCAGCGGCGTGCGTACGCTACAGGTACAACAGTTCCAAGGTCGTTGAGCCGTCGATCTCGAGCTCGTCGGTGAACGCGATGTCGTCCTGAAAATGGAGCTCGATATACAACGCGTCCGTCAGTATCTTGAACGCCATCGGCTCCTTCTGCGGCCCCTGCTCGCCCCACGACATGATAGAGATGGGCGCGATACCGTAGTAATAGCCAGGCCCCGGTCCATTCCAAGTCTTACTGTCTTTAAGACGCTGAATCGGGAGGACGGACCTCCCATCGGCCTCGACGCGCGAACTATAGCGAAACATCTTGTAGAAGCCGATAGCAGGATTGCCCAGACCGAAATTGCCTTGATAGGGCAACTGTCCGGGTGGCACCGTACCGGCGCGATTGTCGATCACTGTGAACCCAACCTTGGTCGGCTGCTGGCAGTTAATCCTCAACGACATACTTCTGCTGCGATCCGATACCATTCGACCAATATCCTTTCGCGACAGATTGCCCAGGTCGACGACTCCGCCATTGCCCAGCGCTATGCCGCAAGCGCTGTCCGATCGAACTTGACCGTTGACACTGAGGTCGACAGCCGACGTCACACCCGGGCTCGACAACATGCCGGCCAGCACGGAAAGAACACTCCACTGTTTCAAATTCATCTGAATACCCATCCCCTCTCATTCGAATCGGAATGCCCTTCAAATCGTGACGGCGCGCGCTGCGCCGACGATCCGAAGAACCGGGAAATGGCATGCGCCAAGCGTACCGGTACCAGCAACGCCATTGAGCCACCAAGTCGACAAGTCTGCCGACCCTGTGCCGGCCCAGGCTATTCGGAACAATCTGTTTTTCTCCGGGACATGTCTCGAATTCTGCTCAGACTATTTCGCAACAGTCTGAATTCGATTCGGATATCTGCTCCCGCTCCCCCGCCACGGTTTGCAACATTTCATCTTCGAACGCAGCGAGCCGATGAACTGCCCGCTAACCGGAGGAGAAAGCCGCAGCGTTGTCGGCTGGCGGAACACCGCCCACGAGACGGCGGCAGTGACCTTTCAGCCCCAAAGCATCCCACTGTAAGGTAATCGTCAAAATCATCCAAACGACCGCTCGGTGCCCTGCATGGCGCCTTTGGAGAAACCGGTGCCGGTGGCACTTGGACTACTGCATCACCCAAAGACCGAAGGAGCCGCCAGGCTACCGACGGTGTGTTCGGCTAAATAAGATCAATTGAGAGTAGAGGGGACCGTGAATCCTCGTATTGTGGTTGTGGACGACCATCCGGTGGTTCGAATGGCCGTTCGAGCACTGCTGGAGCGTGACGGCTATGAGGTCGTCGCGGAATGCCAAACGGGGGCGGACGGCGTTCAGGCCGTTCGCACACTTAAGCCCGATCTGGTGGTTCTGGATCTGGTCATTCCCGATCTGGACGGTTTCTCGGTCATGGAGCGCCTGCACGGCGACAAGCTCGCCCCCAGCATTCTGGTGCTCACCTCTGGCGACACGCGCAACTATGCGATGCGTTGTCTGCAAGCTGGCGCGTCCGGCTTTGTCAGCAAGGACGGTGGGCTAAATGAAATATCCGAAGCCGTCAAGGCGGTGCTTGCCGGCTATTCGTACTTCCCGCGAATGGTCACCGATATGGTTCGCGAAAACTTGCAGGAGGTCGCAACGAACGAAGGCAAAGGCCCTGCCGCAGAGCTTGATGGGCTCACCGCCCGCGAAATGACGATCCTCGGTCTGTTGGTCAAGGGAATGAACAACCAGCAAATCGGGCGCACGCTGATGCTCAGTCACAAGACGGTGAGTACCTATAAGGTAAGTCTCATGAACAAACTCAATGCCACGAATGTGGTCGAGCTTGTGAAGGTCGCGCAGCGCAATGGCATAGCGATATCCTAGGTATGGAAACCTCAGCGTGCACCGCGCGGCTGCCTGGTTCACCGCTCCGCCGACACTTGCATCCCCGACGCTCGATCGGCTTCAGAACGGGACCAGCTCCAGGAAGTGGCTACTGGACCAATCGGATTCGCTGTTGACGACTTCGATCGAGGCGCGGGGAATCATGGGATCCAGTTCCAGTTGCAGGGCCAATCGGCTGCCCGTCGCCGGCACGCCTTGCTCCAACACGACGACGCCCTTGTTCGGATGCAAGCTGGCTTTGCCGGCCTGCTCCGAGGGTTGCTGGCCGGCATGTTCCACGCTGCCCAGCGCAACGGACCTGCCATCCAGATTCGCGTCGCCGGCCACCACTGAAAGAACGCCCTGCGAACCAAACCGGAACGCGCTCTCATCCCGTGCATCACCGCGCAGGAAAATCGCCATGCGCACCGGGTCCTTGCAGACGACGCTCACGGAAACCAGGCGTTTTCCCAACGAGTGCCCCTGGGCCGATGCGGGCTGCGCCAGGATGGTCCGCCGGTACTGAGCACCGTAGTCCAGCTGCGCATGCCCGGCATGCACCTGACAATTGTCCGCCGCCATCGCGGCGCTGCTCATGATCAAGCCCGCACACATTGCCCACGCGCACCGGCGGACAAATTTCAGTTGTCGCAACATGTCGTCTCTCAAGGCCAGCGGTCTCATTGGAATGTGCAACGGGCATCGGCGCTTTCGAACAGGGTGCCGGGAACTGGCCGCTCGGGCAGCACATACTTCAACAGGCACTGCCTGCCGTCCGGCAATGCCACGGTCAACGCATCGGCCCCGGCACCGTCATTGAGAAACACCTGCCCCTGCTCAAGCACCATGCCGACATACTTCTGGCGGCCGTCCAGCACATAGGTGCCGGAGGGCAGCGGATTGCCCTCGGAGTCGCGCGCGTTGAGCAGCACCCGACGCACGCGGGTGAGCTCGAAGTCGATCCGGTTCACCGAACCGCGCCCGGGGTCGACCTGGTGGAAGCCGTTGCCGATGTCGATATTGCGCGGCAAGGTGCCGGTCATCACCTCCACACGATTGCTGCTATACGCGGAGAGCCGAGGCACCACGGCACGCCCCCAGAAGTCGGTCCATACCGGCCCCTGCGGCGTGTTGATTTTCACGTTCGAAACGCCCGATGCCGACACGATGCCGAACGTGTCCTGCACCGGATAGGGCGAAAGCGTGACCCCGTTTGCGTGCAGCACCACGCCGCCCGAGGCGCCGCCGTAATACGAGCGGGCGCGCTGGCCGGTATCGGAAAACCCCAGGTTGACTTGAGCGATGCGCGACGTCGCGGCCGCTTGGCCCGACACGGCGTTGCTCCGGTCACGCGTGTTGCGCTCCGCGTTCAGCGAGTAATTCAGGCGATCGCCGATCCGCTCGTTGTAGTTGGCACCGAAGCGCGTATAGCCGCTCGTGTTGCTTGCATAGGTACGGACGCTGCGCTTGCCGAACGGGATGCTCAGCGACACGTAATAGGTGTTGTCGGGCCTGTCGTAGGCTCTGCTGCCGTAAGACCGGGTTTCCCGGCGCGGGCTGAGGTCGCGCTCCACGTTCAGCGACACGGTGCCGAAGGCGAAGCTCTTGCCCCAGGAAAAGTTCAGCCGCTGGGTGCGCTCCCCGTTCTGCTGGTTGGAGAATGTGTAGCCGAACGTCAAACCGCCCAGCCTGGAATCGGACCAAGCCACGGCCGCGGTATGCCGGCTCCGGAAGCGCGAAGCAGCAAACCCGGGCTGGCCGGCATCCACGGTAAAGTCGTCCAGCGTGCGGTAGCCGCTGCTCTGGTACGCACTGCTGAAACTCATGCTCAGGTTCTCGTGCAGGCCGCCGAAAATGCCCGAGACCTCGCCCTGCGTACCCGACTTCCTGGCCTGCAGCGAGGCGCGCTGCTGCAGCTTGACGCTGCTCGACGACGACACGCGCATATCCACGCCCCAGCTGGCGGCCTGGTATCCGGGAGCGAACAGCGCGGCGGCGCCAACGTTGTTTCGCCGCCCCAGCGCCCAGCTACCGCTCGCGCTCGCCACCCACGGACTACGGGCCTTGTTGCCGTCGAGATTGCGGCTCTTGCCGATCGCGAAAGCATAGCCCGGCCGCTGTCCGAGAGTTCCCGCACTGATCGACGCGGCAGGCACGACAAAGCTGCGCCGCGCGCCATCGGATTCGATGACGGTCACCTCCAGGTCGCTGCTGTTGTTGAGCAGCGGCAGGTCGGTCAGCGCGAACGGGCCGACCGGCACGACCGTGGTATAGATCAACCCGCCCGCCTGGCGCACCTCGACGCGCGCCTGCGATTGCGCCACGCCCTCGACCATGACGACGTTGCGCTCCTGCTTGCTCAACGCGGCATCTGGAAAAATCTGGATGCCGGTCAGTGGCGCGCCGGTGAGCACCGAATTGGCGATATTGATCTGCCCACCCTGCACCGTGGCACCCAGCCGCAGCCAGGTTCGCTGGCCGTAGGCATAGAGGTGTCGGCTTTGAAACCCTGAGTGATCCTGGCTTTGCGAGTAGGCACGGCTGCGCAGGATCCAGTCGCCTGCGTTCACGCCGAGTTCGGAATTGAGCGACAGGAAGTTCGAGCCCGGCATGCCGCTCGCTTCGCTGCGCATGGCCATCAGCTCGTAGTTGAGCAGCGCCGCATTGCCCCCCCTGCTGTAGCCGGAAAAGTCCGCCACCGCCTGACGCAACGCCGTTGTCGGCACGACCAGCCGCACTTCTTCCCGCCCGGGCTTGAGCGTCACTTCCGTGCCGGGGAAGGCCCGCGCGAAGTCGTAGCAGGTGTCGAGGCCGACATCGCCGTCCACCGCGTACTTCGCGTCGGGCACGACCAGGCCGGCCGCCCCAAGGAAGGTTTTGTCGAAGCACAGCGCGCCGTCTTCGTCGAAGCGCGTATTGATCCGCCCGCGCCGAATGTCGTTGACGTACACAACAACGCGGCTGTGGCCGGGACGATAACGTGGCGCGGCGCGAAAATAGTCGGCGATCTGCGGATCGAGCCCGCGCTGCTGCAAGATGCTCGTGTCGAAGGCCGCATCGGCAGCGACCGAATCGGCCGTGGTTTGGGCGGTGGTCGTTTGCGCGGCAGGCGCTGCGTCAGGCGGCGCAGCCGCCTGCGCATGCGCCCGTGGCGGATAGGCACCGGCCAGCAGCATCAACAGCGACGCGGCCGTCCCGCTGCAGTACACGCCCGATTCGCGGTGGCGCCGTTTTCGGCGCGGCGTACGGTCGGACCGCATTACTGTTGCGTCGCGGCGTTGACGAGCGGCGCGTCGTAGGTATCAACCTCGTAGCCGTAGATCGTCGCGGGCGACAGCTTGACGCCGGTTGTCCGTGCCCCCGCCCCCGGCGGCAACGAGACCTCCACGGTGCTTTCGGGAAGCACATACGTCTTACCCAGATCCACGGCGGTCTTGTCCGGCAGAAGTTGCACACCCTGCCCCAGACGCACCACATACGGGCTGTCGTTGCGCACGCGCAGCTTGCCGTCGGCCACCGACCACTGCAGTAGCGTCCAGGGCGAGGTGTGCTTCGCGAGCTTGGCCGGATGCACGATCAGCGGCAGGTTCTGGCGGATCGTCATGCTGATGCGCGCCTTGCCGTCCGGGCCTTTGGGCGGAATACCCTCGAACGTCACGCGCTTGAGCCGCTGCACCCGCAGCGGCGCCGGGCTTTGCAGCAGGAAGCGAACCAGCTGGGTATCCTGACCTTCCACCCGGCTCACCGGCGGCACCGCCACGACCAGCAACTCCTGGTCTTCCGGTGTGTTCTGTATGGCCGTATGCAGCAGCAGCGGAATCGACTCTGTGTTCTTCACGTTCATGGTGGTTTCGCCGTCCGACTCGTTCAGAATCACCACGGAAGATTCAGGCAGGACGCCAGAGGCCAGTGCAACGGCCCGCATGCTCAGGAGGATTGGCAGTCCCGCCATCAGTACGGCCTTCGACAGTGCGTACCGGCAGGACGAAAAAGACTGGGGACGGGAAACAGGCCATGACAGGAAATGCAGGGCGCTACTAAACATAATTAGGAATCCAACTTAAATGGATTTAATGGACAGGAATGACCGTTACGCCCGGGAGGGCGAGGAAATTCAAGGGGGCAGCGAGATCGATCGCTGCGTTGGCCCGACGGCCGACGCCAGGCGCGATGCTTGTAACGATTTGGCGTTACAGGTAGCGCAGTTCCAGTGTGACGGAGCCGTCGATCTCGAGCTCGTCGGTAAACGCGATGTCGTCCCTGAAGTAGAACCGGAACCCCAACCCGCTCGCCAGTGCCTTGAACGCCACCGGCTCCGTCTGCGGCCCCTCCACGTCCCACGCAATGGTATAGCCGGGGGCCAAGCCGACGTCGCCACTACCCTTCTCTCCCCAAGTAGTCTCGTCCTTACTGCGCCGAATCATGCGGACGAACCTACCATCGGCGTTGTGGCCGTCCGAAACGTAGCCGCTCATGACGTAATAGCCGATTGCCGGGTCACCCAGGCCGAATGCGTACCCATTCATTCCGGCCGATTGCACGCCGGCGCGATTGTCGATCACGTCGATCCCGACTTTGGTCGGGTGCTGGCAGTAAATCAGCAACGGCATGTCGTGATAAATCTGCTGATGGCCAGCGATAAAATCCTTACGCGATAGATTTCCCAGGTCAATGACGCCACCGTTGCGCAGCGCTATGCTGCAAGCACCGTCCGATCGGATATGACCGTTGACGCTGAGGTCGGCAGCCCGGGAAGGAACGGTGCTCGCCATCGAGAAGGCGAGCACCGTCAGAGCAAGCACGTGTCTCATCATTTGCATGATTCAGACTCTTTGAAATGGGCTGATTAAGTACGCGCGGGCGTTACAGGTACAGGAGTTCCAAGGTCGCGGAACCGTCGAACACGAACTCGTCGGTGAACGCGGAGTCGTATTTGGGCTCGAACTGGATCTCCAACCTGGTCGTCAACATCTTGAACTCCACCGGCTCAATCTGTGGCCCACTCACGTCCCACGAAAGGGTCATCATCCTCCCACCCCACCAGTGAGCAAAGGCACCCTTATTGTCCCAATTAGTTGATCCGTTGTTCCTGCGCCAAATCTGGACGCCGTCCCTTCCATCGATCTGAGCACGACCGGGCACAATGGCGTAGTTACCGATTGCAGGATTCCCCAGGCCAAAATTCCAAGGCATATTTTCGGATCCCGTACCTTTTCGATTATCGATCACATTGACGCCGACTTTGGTCGGGCGCTGGCAGTTAAGCGTCAACGTTACGTACCTGCTAACCACAACTTCAGGAGCAGGAAAATGCTTCTGTCGCGATAGATTGCCAAAATCAATGACACCACCGTTGCCCAACGCCATGCTGCAAGCACCACCCGTTCGGACATGACCGTTGACGCTGAGGTCGGCCGCTGATGCAACGCCTACGCCCGACAACGCGCAGGCCAGCACGGAAAGAACAATCCACTGCTTCAAGCTCATCTGAATATCCCACTCATTTGAATTGCATGGGCAAACGCATATCGCGGCAGCAAGCACGCGAGCAGATAGCGCCAGTGTCGCGAAGTCCCGACCGAAATGTCCGCCTTTCGAAAAACCCGCCAAATCGGAACACTGCACATAGCGTCAGCTATCCAAATCCCTCACCCCTGCTTGCCCGGCGAACAGCAATGTCCGACAGAAATTGGCCCGAGCGCCGGCCATCGCAACCGCCGACGCTCCGGTCAACTTCGATCGCTCTGCTTACAGATAGGTCAGTTCGAGGGTCGCAGAGCCATCCAGCGCGACACCGCCATTGGAAAGGTCCAGATCCGAAAGCTTGTTGATCGTCGGGGCGACGGTCAGATCGGCCGAGATGGTCTTGTATGCCCCGGGCGCTGTGCTGCCCGATTCCGAGAACGATTTGCGCGCCGAGCCGTTCGCCATCAAGCCCGTGCTATCGAGCGCCCACGCGTCGGAGCCAGCGGGAGCCACCACGACGTCCAGCGCATTGCTGTCACCGACTGCTTTATTCAGAGCCAGCGTGTAGTAGCCCGCCTTCTCCTTGCCCAGGCCGAACTCATAGTCGTCGCCCTTACCGCCAACGGCCGTACCCGAGCGATTGTCCCGCACGTTCAACGCGACCTTGGCGGCCGCATTGCATGAGATGGCCACGGTCTGCGTCTTGGCGTCGAGTTTCGTCGTGGCGTCCTGGCTGAGCTTGTCCGACGCGATGTTGCCGAAATCGTAGACGCCGCCGTTGCCGAGCGTGAGTTGGCACGCATCCGGCACGATCTTGCCGGTGACCTTGATTTCCGCGGTTTGTGCCTGCGCCTGACCGGCAACAGCCAATGCGCCAACAACCAGCCCCAGTCCTGCTAGCTTTTTCTTCATCACCTTGCTCCAATCAAATGAACCGAAAATTGATGGCCCGCACCAAGTGACCGGTGCCAGAAAAGCCGTTGCGCCACCAATTCAACAATTCTGACGATCCTGCACCCGTCCAGGCTATTCAGAACAATCTGTTTTTCGGCAAGAAACGTCTGAAATACCACTCAGCCCATTTCGCCATCGATCCGAATTCAACGGAGCTTTCTGTAGGAAAAGCGGTGAAGTGATGTTGGACTACGACGAGGCCAACAGTCGAACCAGCCGGCCAGCACGTCGGGGAGCAGGTCACTACCATGGCCGCTTTCGGTCACGAACTGAACCACATGTTCTGTGGGCATGTCGCATTGGCCGGTGATGCATATCAAGAGTCCAACTCGGACTTTCGCGCGGGCGGTCTGGTTGCCGCCTGGCTTCAGCGCGATGAGCTTTGCCGCCAGACTCTACTAGACAGCACGGATCAACGCATCGAATAGATCTCGTGCTGCTCGCCTTCGCGCTGCTCTGCCTGATCTTCGGGCCCGCGACTCCCGGGCACGTGACTTCACCCAATTACCCCGCGCCGGCCACCCGATTTGCGCTGCTCTTGGCAGGCTACATTTTTCTGCAGGATCACAATCATCCAGCAGAGCTACCGCATACCGCGGAGGCGGTCCAGCGCGCATCGCATTGGATTCCACGTGCATTCGCCCCTCTGGGTCTTGAAGGCGCAGCACGCGCTTTGCTCGACGACGCGGGACAAACCGAATCAGACTCCGCCTCCCCCATCGAACCTGCAAATTCGGAAACGCGGAAGCAATGGTATCGGAGCGCCATCCTGCTGCGCCCCATATCGAAACTGTTGAAGGCTGCACTCAAACGGGACGCTAAGCGGGGACGGTAACGGCCGGCCTCGTAAAGGCGGCGATGGGGCGACGACCGTCGTCATCCATGCCGCATACAGCACCGCTCCAAGCGAAGGGGGCGATGCCAGCGAGCGGATCGCCACCAATTCCGTTGCAAACATGCAACGAAAACACAAAATTCTTGCCCCCCGCTTTTTGAGCATTTGGACGCCAGTAGAATCCATCCTCAGCCAGGGAGAAATGAGTACATAAAAGAGTACACATTTCTCAAGACGAGAAGAAATTTTCATAAAATTCAAATGCTTATGATTTTTTTCGAGTCCTCTCCTGGGCACCACTTATTTAAAAAAGGTCGGCTTCTGCCGGCCTTTTTCTTTTTCAGGCCCAGGAAGCAAAGCGCCTGCGCGCTTTGCGCGAGGACTCGAAAGGCTGCGCTTGCAAGCGCACCCGGGGTCGCGCTCGTGTGACCGAGTCCTGTCCTGGGCACCATCTGTTTTCTAAAAAGGCCGGCTTTTAGCCGGCCTTTTTTCATTTCCGGCCGCACATTGCGCGTACTGTACCGCGCCATATGCCCGCCACTCCGATCGATAGCAGAATTAATCGGTTATCGATTGCCCTCCCCGTTGGTACGTTAGCCGCCTCGCTTTCAACGAACCCGACGAGGAACCACCCCATGACGTCGATGAACCGCCGCGCGTTCGCGCGCGCGATGCTGGCCGCCGGCCTGAGCGTCGCCGGCATCCGGACGCACGCCGAGAACGCACCCTCCATGTTGCGCATCGGATACCAGAAATCGTCGACGCTCATTACGCTGCTCAAGACGCGCGGCACGCTGGAGCAGTCGCTTGCGCCGCTCGGCCTGCGCGTGTCGTGGCATGAATTCGCGAGCGGCTTGCCGCTGACCGAAGCGCTCAACGTCGGTGCGGTCGATTTCAGTGCCGACGTGGCCGACACCGTTCCCGTCTTCGCACAGGCCGCGCATGCGCGCTTCGTATACGTCGCGCAGGAAGCGCCGTCACCGAAAGCGCAGGCCATCATCGTCAAGCGCGACAGCGCGCTGCGCACGCTCGCCGATCTCAAGGGCAAGCGCATCGCCGTCACGAAAGCAGCCGGCAGCCACTACCTGCTGCTTGCCGCACTCGCACGCGCAAAGCTCACCCCCGCCGACGCCGCAATCCACTACCTGACGCCGGCCGACGGCCGCGCGGCGTTCGAGCGCGGCAGCGTCGATGCATGGATCACGTGGGATCCGTATGTCGCATCGGTCGACGCGAGTCCCGACGTGCGGATTCTGGCCGACGGCGACGGGCTTGCGTCGTACCAACGCTATTACCTGGCGTCGAGCAGCTTTGCCGCCGCGCGCCCCGACGTCATCCAGATCGTGTTCGACCAGTTGTCGCAAGCCGGCACCTGGCTGCGCGAACATCAGCAGGAGGCCGCCAATACCCTCGCCCCGATCTGGGGACTCGACGCGAAGACGATCGAGCGCGCGAACGCACGACGCAGCTATCTCGTGCGCACCGTGGCCACGCAGAACTTCGGTGAGCAGCAGAAGATCGCCGATACGTTCCTCGCGGCCGGTTTGCTGCCCGCCCGCGTCGACACGGGTGAAGCGCTGCGCTGGAATTTCGCGGCAAAGCGTGCTGAGCCGATCGGCGCCTGATGCCCGGAACCTGCAACGCGCGATAATTTTGATCGCCATCGAAAAATTGTGTTGACAGATGCTCCAGACACGCTAAAATAGCGGTCTTCGCATCGCAGCAAGCGAAACGTGCCCAGGTGGCGGAATTGGTAGACGCACTAGGTTCAGGTCCTAGCGGTGGCAACATCGTGGAGGTTCGAGTCCTCTCCTGGGCACCACTTATTTAAAAAAGGTCGGCTTCTGCCGGCCTTTTTCTTTTTCAGGCCCAGGAAGCAAAGCGCCTGCGCGCTTTGCGCGAGGACTCGAAAGGCTGCGCTTGCAAGCGCAGCCGGGGTCGCGCTCGTGTGACCGAGTCCTCTCCTGGGCACCATCTGTTTTCTAAAAAGGTCGGCTTTCAGCCGGCCTTTTTTTATTTCCGGCGCCGAATCGATACGCTCGCCGTGGCACGATGGTCGCACCTGACCATCACGACGCATCGACGAACACTCCGATCGTTTCCGCGCACGCTCCCCTCTCGCATCGCAAGCAGGCCGGCAAATTATTTTCGTTCGTAACCTCAAATTCTGTTGACAGATCCTTCAGACGCGCTAGAATAGCGGTCTTCGCATCGCAGCAAGCGAAACGTGCCCAGGTGGCGGAATTGGTAGACGCACTAGGTTCAGGTCCTAGCGGTGGCAACATCGTGGAGGTTCGAGTCCTCTCCTGGGCACCACTTATTTAAAAAAGGTCGGCTTCTGCCGGCCTTTTTCTTTTTCAGGCCCAGGAAGCAAAGCGCCTGCGCGCTTTGCGCGAGGACTCGAAAGGCTGCGCTTGCAAGCGCAGCCGGGGTCGCGCTCGTGTGACCGAGTCCTCTCCTGGGCACCATCTGTTTTCTAAAAAGGTCGGCTTTCAGCCGGCCTTTTTTTATTTCCGGCGCCGAATCGATACCAGGTTCACGCCGCGCCCCATACCGTCCCGGTGACGCGCATGACGCGCCATCTTTCCTTCGCCACCTGCGCATCAGGACAAATCGCCCCGGCCTGCGCGGCGAGTCAGTCCGGCCGGCGGTCCGTCGAGCGTGCGCGCCGGCCGCGATCCATCGCGCGAATTCGACATCGCCGGCCCCGCTGCACGACGCGGCGGCCGCCCGCCCCGGCAACCCGGGCCCCGCCTTCATCCCGGAACAAAACCGGGATTTCCCTAGGCTGACATGCTACCGCTCACGCGGTTAAATAAATCAACATGATTTATTTAATGCGTCGACGTTCGACGCAACATGGAAGGAGACGCCATGCGAAGCCCGCACTTCGGCCAGGGCAGCAATTCGGCCAACGTGCGCCGTTACAACGAGCGCCTGCTGCTGAAGACGCTGCGCCGCGTGGGCAGCGCGTCGAAGGCCGACCTCGCGCGTCTCGCGAACATGACGAGCGCGGCTGTCGGCGGCATCATCGCGTCGCTCGCCGACGCGAAGCTGATCGAATCCGCCGGCCGCACCGAGGGCCAGCGCGGCCAGCCGGCGTCGCTGATCCGCCTCGATCCGCGCGGCGCGTTCGGCATCGGCGTCCACCTCGACCGGATGCGCATCGAGACGGCGCTCGTCAATTTCGCGGGCGACGTGCTCGGCCGCCGCTCCCACGACTGCCTGCTCCCCCCGCCCGCCGACGTGCTCGACATCGTGCGGCGCGACATCGATGCGATGCAGGACCTGCTCCCCACGCATGAGCGCGCGCGCCTGACGGGCGTCGGCGTCGCCCAGCCGTACAACCTCGGCGCGTGGATGCGCGAACTCGGCCTCGCACCCGACACGTTCCGCGCGTGGGAAGACGTCGACTTCGCGAGCGACCTCGGGCGCACGCTGTCGCTGCCCGTGTTCGGCGAAAACGACGGCAACGCGGCCGCGATCGCCGAACTGTTCTACGGGTACGGCCGGCAGTGCGACGATTTCGTGTACCTGTTCATCGGTCCCGCGATCGGCGGCGGCATCGCGATCGACGGCGACTGCCTGCGCGGCGTGACCGGCAATGCCGGCGACATCGCCGTGATTCCGGTTCCGCCGAGCCGGCTGGCGTCCGCGCCGCCGCCCCGCGGCCCGTGGGACATCCTGCTCGCCCGCGCATCGCTGCACGCGCTCGTGCGTCATCTGCGCCATTGCGGCGAGACGGTCGAGAACCGCGCCGATCTCGAGGCCTGCATCGCGCGTGGCCTGCCGGCGGTCGACGAATGGATCGACGACTGTGTCGACGCGCTCGCGCCGGCATTGCGTGCGGTGCTGTGCGTCGTCGATGCGCCGGTGGTCGTACTCGACGCCGATACCGACGCCGGCCTGCTCGATGCGGTGACGACCCGCCTGCGCGCGGCGCTCGTCGCCACCGCGCCGGAAGCGCGCGGCACGCCGACGCTCGTGCGCGGCTCGTTCGGCGCCGACGCCGGTGCGATCGGTGCCGCGACGCTGCCGATGTTCTTCAACTTCTCTCCACGGGCCGGCATCCTCAAGGGCGCCCGCACCGAATCGCAGGAGGTCAACCATGTCGCGTTCTGAGTCCCCCCGGCCGCTGCTCGAGATGCGCGGCATCAGCAAGACCTTCCCGGCCGTGCGCGCGCT
>NZ_QTPZ01000039.1:0-75653 GCF_003853505.1 Burkholderia sp. Bp9015 | reverse complement strand
CGATGGTTGGGGGTGCGTCGTTCAGAAACGCAACTGAAAACATTTTTCGATGTATTGCCGCCGTCGCAGTCCGGCCACTTTCGGACATTCGGGGCAGCCACGTAAATCACCGACAATGAGAGCTGCGCCGGTCCCAACCTGCGAACGTTCGTGATTTACGAATACGACCTTAAGGTAATATCGCCTCGTCTTACCGGCTCTCTCCGAGAGATAGCCGACGTTACAAAGATCGGTGCGCACATTCACAGAAGACATCCTGCCTGAGGGTAGGATTTTGTATCCTCGGTAACTACAACGTGAGGCGTTAATGAGCAACCGCATTCCCTCCTTCATCGTTGCTGCGGCATGTGCCTTCCCGGGCGTCCATGCGCTGGCCGCGGACCCGGACTGCGCGGGGCTTGATCGTTGGCCTACCAGTATGGCATTCGTAAAGCTTAAGAACGCAGGGCTAACCGACAACGACAAACTCGACTTCAACAAGACCAAGACGGTTCGACTCGCATCGGAACGAATTGGAAATGACTTGTACCGTCAAGTTCATCACGTCGTCTTCACTGAAAAAAGTGGTGAGACGATAGAGGTCATCACTGCAAGCGATGCATCGAGGGAAGAATGCTCTATGTCAGATGTCGAGGTGTTCGTGATCTCAAGACGGCTTGGTGGGAAATGACGCCTACGCCCTTTGCATCCACGTTCATAATAAGGAAAATGATCGTCGACTCATTCCAAAAAATAGGTCGCTACTTTTGGCTATGGCTTGTCGCCATTTTCTGCTCGTCAACGGCCCTAGGTGACACACGAGTTTGTACAGCAGCGGAGGCTCAGAAGGCAGAAGCTGTAGCTGCAGTTGGTAGGTCGTGGAAGCAGTTGCATCTACAATTTGTACAATATGCGCATTGTGACGATGGAGCCGTTGCGGAAGGTTTCAGCGAGTCAATTACTCTTTTGCTCGCCGATCACTGGGAAACTATTCGACAGATTGAACCCATGATCGCGTCAGATCCAGCTTTCCGTAAATTCATTATCCGGCATATTGACGAAAATGTGCCTGCAGACCGATTGCAGCGGATCGCCAGAAATGCGAGCAACCAATGTCCTGGAAATCTAAAGAACCTTTGTCAAGATATTAGAGCAGCGGCCATGAAATAAGCCTACGAACATCCATGCATAAAAAATGAGGCTCCGCGCAGGATGGCAACCCGGCATCATGCCGACCGTATTACTGGGTGTCCCCCAGAGGGCATGTGGTAGATCGAATGACCGTTTTCGGGAAATGTGTCAGACCGCTTAGGGTCGATCTGCGTCGGTCGCGGGCGCCGGGTGGCGGCCGGCCGAGTTCGGCCAGGAAGAGTCGCTCGACGCGATTGCCTGAATCGTCGACAATCAGTGTCGATGGATGACTGGGACGTGAGAAAAGTGAAGCTCTACCGAGTTACAGCGGCAATCGATGATGTGTCGGGCGCGGCAACGACCCGAACAAGGTTCGGGACGAATACGACATTCAATGCCACCATAGACGGTCGGCGACAATACGCTGTGCAGATTCTCGGAACTGTTCGAGTTGAGAGCGGAATGATCGTAACCGCAGTACTCCGGGATCCGAACGATTGGCAAACATTGGAGGGTTGGTGCGACCATCAGAGCGGGCGCATTGAGGGCGTTGCCTCAATAGCATCTCTGCGATTTGCCGCCATTTTGTTTGGTGCGCTTTTCGTGTCCGTCGTCGTTTTAGGGTTTGTTTTCAGGCCGGTTGCGGGCGAGCATCTACTTGCCGTTTCAATGATTTTAACTTTCGGCGCGGCGACACTGATACCCATTGTCGGTTGGTATCGGGGAATGCAAGTGTGGCGTGAGCTCCGCCTTGATCGACGATGACTGCCCCTAAACCGGTTGCGCGTAGTCTACCCGTCCCTCTTCGAATCGGCCCGCCTGAAGCTTTGAAGCCCCTTCGCAACTGAAGCGAGCAGCAGCAGAAGAAGAACCAGCGTGATCCAGTCCTCTCCTCGCCACGTTGCTCGGTCCAAGACCGAGTGACTGGCATCGGCCGGGTCGAAGTAAGCTGGCAGCGTATAGCCGGCGGGGCGGGATAGCGCAGCTCGCTTGGCAAGTTCTTGCGATCCGTACCATGTCGCGTTGTAACCGTAAATGGTGCTGCTACTTTGACTCACATATCGACGACCGTGCACGATATACGAGTATGTCCACGACGGTGTCCAGATCCTCCCGCTCTTCTGGGATCGAGAAATTGTTTCCGATGATAGAACGGTCGCGTCGGTCGAGGACCATGACCGCTCTACTATCACGAAATAGACTCGCGACGCAGTCGCGTTTCCGATCCAGACGATGACACTCCCCGCCAGAACTAGAGTTGTCCAGACGATGATGGACATCCGCGTATTTGTCCTTGTTTTCACTTGTAATCCGTTATCTCGGTTGAGATCGCTCTTTTTCGGCCTGGTCGAAGTCGTACACGGGGACAGACGGGCCGTAATAGATCAAGAGTCTCAATTCCCAAGGAATACGCGTAGCTTTGGGCGTAGCTTTTCTAGCCGGGCCCTGTCAGATAACGCGCAGGTACTGCTGCATCATTGGAGTGACGGGTGCAGGTGCTGCGGTGGGTTGGGTACTCATGTGACCGGGAAAAGTTGCTTTGCCTGCCCGAGTTTACCAGCGGCCTGAACGGGACGGCTCGAAGTTCGCCATCCGGCCGGTTGTTGGAGATCACGGCCGGCGGCTGTCGGCCAGGAGCGGACTAGTCGACAACCGTTACACAAAGCGGCCATTGGCGTCGTCCGCAATCGCAAAGGACGATCTAAAATGAACTTCTGGCAGTCGGATTGTGTTGAAACCACCCAATGAACATCGATCGTTCTCGCGTCTACGATTCGTCGGATGACTTTTTTTTCCTCGATGGAAGCATTGTGATGAAGCTTTCTACCGACGCGGCAATTGCAGTTTGTGAGCGGGCGGCCCAACACGGCTTGGTTGTCGCTCGAATCGAAGGCGGCATATGGCATTTCCCTGGATTCGAAGCGAGGGTCGATTGCATTTGGGATGGTGCTGATCCTCCTATTGATCTGGAGGCTGCGGAACGCAATAACCAAAGGGCAGCCGAGTTCATTAGATCGGAGAGCCCTCCGCACGATGTTTTCTTGATGACGACCCCGCCGATGACAGGCTGGAAATCCAGACAGCCACGGGGCTTTTGACGCCCCCATGATGCATCTCGACCACCCAGATTTACACCTAGGTCACGGCCCCGCTCATTCCACGGTAAACGTCCGCTTTGCCAAGACGTCAAGTCCGCAACGGGTCGGAAGTCGCCTGTCGGGCCGCACCGGGCGCCGACCGGCGACTTCCGGCCAGAAGTAGTCGTTCGAACCAATTCCCCGGATGTCTGCTTTCAGGGAAATGAACAGAGGTCGTCAAGTTCTAGTAACTGCATCATTCGTCGCCCGAAGTCTGCACGTGATCCCCCCCTTCCGTCCGATTTACGCATCAGTTGGAAAAATTCTTTCGGCGAGCTCGACCCTTGTCCGTCTGTGAGAATATGCTTCTCAAACGTGACGACAAGCGAAGGATGACAATATGGACGCGATTGATTGGAGCAATGTGTGGCAGACAGTACACCCGGCAATTCAGGAGCAAGCGAAAGATATCGCGGAATCTGGGAAATTCGACGATGCGATCCTAGCTGCGCTACGTTACGTCGAAAGTGAAATCCAAGGCCGTATTGGCTCTACTAGCATCGGCCAAGCCCTGCTGAATGAGGCGTTCGATGGCCCCGCACCCAAGATTCAGATCGGTGGTTCTCGTGATGTCGAATGGGTTAAATCGATATTCTCGGGCGCGTTTGGATTCGTCCGCAACGACAGAGCACACAAGGCCGTGCCAGCTCTCCCATGCGGTTCAATTGACGAGTGCAATTCCTTTCTCCAATTCGCGGGTTTCTTGTTGCGCCTTCTCGATCGCGATAAGGCGTTGCTGCCGAATATCGCTAGTGTCGAAGTTGTTGCGCTTTCCGATCGCATGACGGTGGGGTTCCATGGCGCTCAACTAACCCGAATAGACAAGGTTGTTGGATCGGGACAGTCATTTCGCGCAACACTTCAGCGAGCTGATCTGGCGGAATTCGAGCTTAGCCCCGGTTTCGCAGGAGAACTTGACGTGTTTTCAGGTGCGGACAAAGTCCATTCAGTGCATGTCGATGGGCGTCCCATCGGTACAGGCGCGGACAATATCTACGAGGTCATTGATGCAAACATCCCTTTATATGAGGATGTCGGCGGGAAGTTGCGACGACTTGATTGCACCGGGTTTATGGTCGAAGCAAATGAAGGGGGTAAGGTGTTCCTTCGTATTCAACCAACGCGAGGTACATACAAAAAAGGGCAATACGTCTCTCACGGTCCATTTGAATTCGATCGACCGGCCATAGGAAAGACTTGGTTCCGTTCGGCTAATGGAGAAATTCTTCCCGCGTGGGATAGCTCCGTGCTTGCCGCGCCGAATATTCTGGGAGAACGAGGGAAGGGGGTCGTGAGTAATCTTGGCCTGTTTCCAAACGTCGTTTCGTTATCCGTTGGCGAAATCCGAACTTTGAGTGCGCAAGTTGTCGAAACTGACGGCTCGATCCGGCGGAATGTATCTACCAGCGGCGGCGTGTGGAATAGCCAGGACGAGCAAGTTGCACATGTCGGCGGAGGAATACTCCGGGCGAAATCCTTGGGGAAAACACGAGTGGATTATATTCAACACGGATTCAAGAGTTCCATTGACGTGAGAGTCGAGGATCATGTCCATGGTGATAAATCTATCTATTTCGAAAGTTTATATCGACCGCAAAGCATCCGCTTCGATAGCGCCGACGACTTGTACTTCTGTGATCAATCTAGTTCTATTTTCAAGCTGAAGCGTAACGGTGGAGTTGAGACAGTATTGCGGATTCCCAAACCCGACCTAGCTCCCTTCGGCGTCGATTGCATCGCAATCGACAAAAATGGTGGAATTTATGCGAATAATATACATCAGGGTGCGGCATTCTACTTTCGTCGTGACGGTGCCCGCTTCGGTGCTGGTAATGAAATTGGTCGGAGCGTAGAAGGCACAAAGAAGGGCATGGTCACAACGAATTCCGGCGACCTCTTTGTTACCGTCATGCAGTCGAAAGGCGGATGCGTGCTACACGTTCACCCGGACGGGGTGGAAACGACATTCAGCCTGCGTGGGAGCGCACACGTTATTGGTATCGGTCCCGACGGTCACTTGTACGTAGCTCCGCACCGCGCGCGAAGCATCGACGTATATGAACAGGATGGACGCTTGATCGATACGATCGAACTCGCCGTCGAAGGACCGGTCGGCGACTTGTCTATATCAGCCGATGGAACGATATATGTCGCGATGTTCGGTGCAGGACAGTTGCTTAAACTGACTCGTTCTCCAGTCGGCTTTCAGCAGTCGGTAGTGGCAACGGATCTCGGGAGTCCGACTGGAGTTTCTTTGGATTCGCAAGGCCGTGCTTGCGTTTCCGATCTTTCGTCGGGTCGAATTTACCTCGTCTATTAGGACGACATGCCCCGCCACCATCTGGTGATGGCTCAACGATCACTGGCATCGGTCAATCGAGCAAGAAGCGGACAGCGGCATGTCAACCACGGATGACGAAAATGGGTCGGCTACGGCCGACCGCGTCGGGCGGCAGTCGGCCACAAGCGGTCGGTCGACATCGCCCTTGGGATCGTTGACAATTGCCCGTGGACCGCCTCAGTTTGACGTAGGAGGCAATTGTGGGAAAAGTTACATCTTTGCTTTCCAGTCATCAGTTGATTGGTACTTGGCGCGCAGATGAGGATGATGGGCGATCGCAATATACGGTAAGTGCTACTGCAGATGGCCTTACCGTATCTGGCCGAGATTTCCTCGATGGTGAGCCGTATCAAATCTCTAACGTGAGCTGGACAAATGCCTCAGTGGAATTCGATACATATATGGCGTCGACAGGAAGGCGGGGCCATCTCGTTTTATCTAAACTTCCAGAAAGCGATCAGGTGGAAATACTGTTCACTTTTACGGATCGCTGCTTAGCTTGTAAGGTGTGAATTTCGATAGATTTATCTCTGTTGAGTACCTTCGAAACATAATTGACTCGCCAGGAGTCAGCGAAGACGAAGAGGTCAGCGTAGGCTAGAAACCTTGCTGCATTCCAGCACCGACGAACTGAATGACCGCTTCACGCAAGGGCGACCGTCAGCTTCGGGTCGGCTACGGCCGAGCACGTCGGGCGGCAGTCGGCCAGTTTCGGCCGTCCGACATCGATGTTCAAATCTTTGACAATCAGCGCAGGATCGGGAAGGTTCTGTGTCAGTCCGGGTTCCACACCTCATCACCCTCAATAACCTTGTCAATTTTCCGGTTATTTACCAGCCTCCCTCTTTTTCATATTTTTCATACGACACAAACAACTGCTCAACCATACCCATGTCGGGAGTAAACCCTGCTCCGACGAGCGCCAGGACACCTCTCAAGATGAAATTAAGGTGCCCCCATATTAAGCACAAAACCACCCCAGAAGAAATCCATACCGTTAAAAACACAAGGCACCAGAGGCGATATCTTTGGTACTGAGATCTTGACATTTTCGGCGGCACCGGCCACGCGTCGCGAAAAATTTTCAGCATCATATCCCCCTTCGCCATTAATTCCCAATAGACAGATTAATTTCCCGTTGGCTTACCGTGGAGCTAACCGATACCCCGATTGCGAACGCTCCATTTATCAACACACTGACAGAGAAGCCTGTCATGGCCGCGACCGTTTCGAGTCTGCAACCGTCGGTCATACCCGGCGGGTAGTCGATGTCCCGTTCACCGCAGCACCGCATGCATGCGATGAGATCCGTCACTGGGCTTGAAACACCGCGGCATGCCAGTAGGCCCGTGGATCGCGGAACCAGGACGCGAATGCATTTCGGTCGAAGACTCGAAGCTGCTTCATCTCCACCGCATAACGCCGGAACAGAGCAAGCAACTCGCGCAAAGCACTCTCATCGACCTTCGCTTGATCGACATAGATGCTCAATACGTCTAGCTCGCCTTCATAGCGCTTCACACAAGGCAGCTTATCGAGCCACTCGAAGAATGCGGATTCATCGCACTCCGAGTAGTACCAAACACGCTTGGCAGATAGAACCAGATCACCTGTCACGACGTCTGCCTCCTGGATAAATGTTGTAGCCGCCTCCGCCGGGATATTGCACATCCCAACGGGCCCTTTGTTCACGTTCTTCTCTGGGCGGACTAGCTACCGGTAGCTTAGCGCATTGCGAACGGCCGCTTTGGCGAAGATCGAAGGTCTCCTTCGGGTCGATCTGCGCCGCTCGGACGTCGCCGGCTCGCCGGAGCGGCGCGACAGCATCGTATGGCGCAGTTCGGCCACTTCCGGACGTTCGTCGAGTCGGGAAAGTTGCCGTTGGAATGGCTGCATTACTCCGGAACCTGACGGACGAGATCACAGCCGCTTCCCGCATCTACGAACTAACGAATTCAAGCGCCCAACCCGATGTGGGACATCGGATTCGCCAAGGCGCTCGCAGACTTGAAGCAATCGTTGTAGCTACTTCTCGAACCAATATTCGAATTCGGTGCGGTTCTGGTTGAAGGCCTTGGAGTCGGCAACGGTTTCCGCGCGGACGATGCCACGAATGCCGCGGAACTTGCCGGTGCCGCCCGTGATATCCAACTCTGTGAGGTTCTTCAGGCGGTCGCTGCCTGGCAGCTTGTGGTTGAGGAAGTATCCGCGAGCAAAAATCTTGTCGCCGTTCTCCATTCTGTATTCGACGTAGCTGCGGCCAAGCCCATTCAGGTCGGTCAGGTCGCTTGTGGCGCGGATGACGGCTTCTTTGAGAACGACGCCCTCAATTGTCTGGTCTTTGCGACCGTAACTGCGCACTAACTCGTATAGCCGTAGCTTGTGCTCAGGCACATCGCCGACTTCAAGGATGTACTGCTTCGTGTACCTGTTTCCGCTCGCTGGTGCGTCGAATGCGGCGATATGCTTCTCCTGCGCAATAGCGATCGTCGAAGCGAAAAGCACGCCGCATGTCGCGGCAAACACTTTCAGATGCATGGCCGTCTCCCAGCAGGGAACCCCTTGCACTCTAGCAAGACCGCAAAGGGCAATGCAAGACAACAGATCGGATCCATCAAACTGGAGCTAATCAAATGCGCGCTTTTCGCCAATAGTTCGCGTTCAAACGAATCTCCGAAAAGTTGACGTGGAGGATTTCAACGTCGGTTTTCCGGGACGTTCATCGAATTGGCGCTCTCGGTCATGAAGCGTTATTTGCCAAGCGCGTGGCTCGGCGAATAACGCTAAGCCAACGGTCATTGGCAGACGGAAGTCGAACGCTCCCTTACCAATCACTTGTGCTCATTAGCCGGGATTTCACGCTTGCGGTCGGCGCAATTCCGCTTTCCGAGAGACAGGATGGCTGGGCCAAATATTGATCCCAAAACGATGTGTCAAAGGAGGCAATGCGGTTGACCTAGATCAACGGAGTGCGATCAACTCGGCTTACAGTGGTGTGGCACGGTGGTCGGCCATCTCCAGCGCGCGCGTTCGATTCAGAACCAAATCCGACTCGCAAGTCGAAGAAAGTATCGCCGGGCTCATATGTCGTGAACAGGGAGGGCATCATGATGCATCGATCCTTTGCCGCGCTCGCCGCATTATTTGTAGGTCATGCCGCCTTGACGGCCGCGAACGCGCAGACGTTGGAGAAGATTGCGCGAACCAATCAGATCGTCGTTTCATATCGGGAAGCTGCGGTGCCCTTCAGCTATCTGCTGACGCCGCATAAGGCCGTTGGCTTTTCGATGGACGTGACTGAAGAAATTGTCGATGACGTCCGAAAGGCGCTTCGAAAACCGGACCTACATACCGTCTACGTGCCTGTTACCGGGCAAAACCGGATTCCGTTGCTCGTCAACGGCACCATCGACCTTGAGTGTGGATCGACGACAAATACATCGGCGCGCGGCAAGGAGGTCACGTTTTCGACCAACTACTTCTACGCAGGCACGCGA
The DNA here is from genome assembly GCF_003853505.1 of Burkholderia sp. Bp9015. Taxonomy (NCBI): domain Bacteria; kingdom Pseudomonadati; phylum Pseudomonadota; class Betaproteobacteria; order Burkholderiales; family Burkholderiaceae; genus Burkholderia; species Burkholderia sp. Bp9015. Next base: position 66,567 of record NZ_QTPZ01000039.1, on the reverse strand, counting down.
CTCATGACCAAACGTGAATCACACATCGGTGATTACGCTGATCTCGCACACAAGGTCGTCGCGACCGTCGGCGGGAGCACCAATGAAAAGGCCTTACGCCGCCAACTCGACGCGCAGCATGTCGATGCGGACGTGGTGCTGACAAAGGATTATGCCGAAGCTCTGAAGGAGGTTGCGGACGACAGAGCGGCGGCGCTCGCACTCGACGACGTTCTGCTTTACGGGCTACGTGCGAATGCTAGCGACCCGGATATGTGGGAAGTCGTCGGCGAAGCGCTGCAGATCGAGCCGTACGCGTGTATGGTGCGAAAGGATGATCCGGCGTTCAAGCGGCTCGTCGATGGTACGCTGACCCGGCTGATGAAGAGCGGTGAGTTCGCGCGCCTGTACGCAAAGTGGTTCGAATCGCCGATTCCACCGCGCGGCGCAAATCTCAAGATGCCGATGAGCGCAGCGCTGAAGGGAAACCTGATCGCACGCAGTGATCGACCTGCACAATGACCGGTCGCACGCATCTGGAATTCGCGCGGGACGACGACAAATGACCGCAACGGGGCATTGAGCCGCCATTGATCCTCCGCTGGCCCGAAGGGCTGATATGGGTCGGCATCGGCCAGTCCTGAAAAGATCGAGCGTAGGTCGTGGCGTAGCTTCGTGTGCCGATCCCTATCAGACAAGGCGCAGGTACTGCTGCATCAGCATTCCCCCTCTCCATCAGAAAACGGCGCATCGCTCGACCGATCACCCACACGCCCTACCCCGCCCTCACAGCACCGGCAACACCGCCCGAATATGCTCCGCGAACGCCGCCGTCAGATGCGACGGCCGCTTCCGGTCGAACCGCAGCGTAATGCCGACCGCCGGCAGCGGCGGCAATCCGCGATCGCTGGCGAGGATGGCCAGATCCGCCGGCACCGCCGTCTGCGTCATCACCGCGAACGCCTGCCCCGAACGCACCAGCGCGGTCAGCCCCGCGAGGCTGCTGCTCGCATACGCGACGCGATAATCGCGGCCCGCGCGATGCAGCGCCTCACAGGCCGCGATGTGATCGAGCGTATCGGGATCGGACAGCGCGAGCGGCAACGGATCGAACCGCGCGGCATCGAGCCCCGGATAGCCGATCCACACCAGTTGCTCGCGGCGGATGAAGTCGCCGTCCGAGCCATCGTCCGGCACGGACACCATCGCCAGATCGACCGCCCGCTTGTCGAGCTGTTCGAGCAAGCGCGGCGTCGGCCCGCACACGACTTCGACGATCGCCTGCGGATGCTGGCTCGAAAACTGCCGCAGCAGCGAAGGCAGGAACACGCCCGCGTAATCGTCCGGGCAGCCGAACCGGATCGTGCCCGACAACCCGGTGCCGCACAGATCGGCCATCGCCTCGTCGTGCTGCCGCAGGATGCGCTGCGCATGCACGAGCAGCCGCTCGCCGGGATGCGTGAGCAGCAGGCCGCGCCCGGTGCGCTGGAACAGCGGCTGGTCGACGCTTTCCTCGAGCCGCCGCATCTGCTGGCTGAGCGCGGACTGCGTGCGGCCGACCCGCGCCGCCGCGCGGCTGAGCGAGCGCACTTCGGCGATGACGACGAACGAGCGCAGCAGGTCGATTTCGAGCGAACGTGCCAAGGTATTAGCTCCTTTTCTACCTTGCATAAGAACTATTCGTTTCCATAAAACCAGACCGGCGCCTAGACTGCAAGCGATCCTTGGCCCTTGTCCGGAGAAGCCCGATGTCCCTGAACGACGACGCAACCTTCTGGCACAACGCCAGGCAGCACCTGATCCGCTACGGCGGCACGTTCGAGCCGATGATCATCGAGCGCGCGCAAGGCAGCTTCGTCTACGACGCGGACGGCCGCGCGATCCTCGATTTCACGTCGGGCCAGATGAGCGCGGTGCTCGGGCACAGCCATCCGGAGATCGTCTCCGTCATCAACGAATACGCGGGCAAGCTCGATCACCTGTTCAGCGGGATGCTGTCGCGCCCCGTCGTCGACCTCGCGACGCGCCTCGCCGACCTCACGCCGCCCGGGCTCGATCGCGCGCTGCTGCTGAGCACCGGCGCGGAATCGAACGAAGCGGCGATCCGGATGGCGAAGCTCGTCACCGGCAAGTACGAGATCGTCGGCTTCGCGCAGTCGTGGCACGGGATGACGGGCGCGGCGGCATCCGCCACGTACAGCGCCGGCCGCAAGGGCGTCGGCCCGGCCGCCGTCGGCTCGTTCGCGATTCCGGCGCCGTTCGCGTACCGGCCGCGCTTCGAGCGCAACGGCACCTACGACTATCTCGCCGAACTCGACTACGCATTCGACCTGATCGATCGCCAGTCGAGCGGCAACCTCGCCGCGTTCATCGCGGAGCCGATCCTCAGCTCGGGCGGCATCATCGAATTGCCCGAAGGCTACATGGCGGCGCTCAAGCGCAAGTGCGAGGAGCGCGGGATGCTGCTGATCCTCGACGAAGCGCAAACCGGCGTCGGGCGCACCGGCACGATGTTCGCGTGCCAGCGCGACGGCGTGACGCCCGACCTCCTCACGCTGTCGAAAACCCTCGGCGCGGGGCTGCCGCTCGCGGCGGTCGTCACGTCCGCGCGGATCGAGGAACGCGCGCACGAACTCGGCTACCTGTTCTACACGACCCACGTGTCGGACCCGCTGCCGGCAGCGGTCGGCCTGCGCGTGCTCGACGTGGTGCAGCGCGACGGCCTCGTCCAGCGGGCGAACGTGATGGGCGACCGGCTGCGGCGCGGGCTGCTCGACCTGATGGAGCGCTTCGACTGCATCGGCGACGTGCGCGGGCGCGGCCTGCTGCTCGGCGTCGAGATCGTCAAGGACCGGCGGACGAAGGAGCCGGCGGACGGCCTTGGCGCGAAGATCACGCGCGAATGCATGAACCTCGGGCTCAGCATGAACATCGTGCAGTTGCCCGGAATGGGCGGCGTGTTCCGGATCGCGCCGCCGCTGACCGTCAGCGAAGCGGAAATCGATCTCGGGCTGTCGCTGCTGGAACAGGCGATCGCACGCGTGCTGTAACCCCGCCGCCCGTCGCTGCCGCGCGAAGCGCGTACGATCTGCGTACACTATCCGGCAGGCAACGACGACGGGCAGCGAGGCGAGCGATGGCAAGCGCGGCAAACGACAACGGCACGAACGAACACTGGCTCGTCGCGCGCCGCGATCCGGAAACGGGGATCGAAAGCCTGCGCGCGCATTTCAGCGGGCATGCGTACGATCCGCACGATCACGACGACATGCTGATCGGCTTCACGGAACAAGGCGTACAGCGTTTCCAGTGTCATCGGTCGCTGCACACGAGCGTGCCGGGCCGCGCGATCCTGATCGAACCGGGCGCGCTGCACGACGGCCATGCGCCGGAAGCCGGCGGCTTCACCTACTCGATGCTGTACCTGCCACAGGCGTGGGTCGAACGTGCGGCCCGCCGAATCGATCTTCCCGGCCTGAGCGGCGTCGAAGCCGCGTTCGGCCATACGCTCGTCGACGATCGCCGCCTCGTCGACGCGATCCGCCACGCGTTTCTCGCGATCCACGGCAACGAAGGCAAGCTCGCGCGCGACCAGACGCTCGACCGTCTCCTCATGCGCCTCGGCGGTCAGTTGCGCGAGTCGGTCGCGGCAAGCGCCAACGCGAGCACGGGCACCGTGCCGCCGGCGATCGTGCGCGTGCGCGACCTGCTGCACGCGCATCTGGACGGCAATCTCGGCCTCGACGAACTCGCCGAGCGGGCCGGCATCGATCGCTTCCGGCTCACACGGCTGTTCCAGCGCGCGTACGGAACGTCGCCGCACGCGTACCTGGTTCGCCTGCGCCTGCGCGCGGCGCGCCGGCTGCTCGCGGCGGGCCGCACGCCGGCGCAGGCCGCCGCGGACGTCGGCTTCGCCGACCAGAGTCACCTCGGCCGCTGGTTCCGGCGTGCGTATAGGATGACGCCGGCCGCCTATCGGCGGATGTGCACAAACGTTCCAGACTGATCGCGCCGGCTATCCGATCATGAGCGCTTCAACGAGGAGCACTCATGTTCGATACGAAAGTGGCATTGATCGTGCGCGACGATCTCGCGGCGTGGCAGAAACTCAACGTGGTCGCATTTCTCGCGACGGGCGTCGCGGCCGGCGCGCCCGAAGCGCTCGGCGAGCCTTACGAGGATGCGGCCGGGAATCGCTACGGCCGCATGTTCGGCCAGCCGATGCTGGTGTTCGCGGCCGATCTCGACGGCCTGCAGGCCGCGCATCGGCACGCGCTGTCGCGCGAAGTCAGGATCGTGCCGTACGTGCGCGCGATGTTCTCGACCGGGCACGACGCGGCCAATCGCGAAGTGTTTCGCGCCGGGGACGCGACGAATCTCGATCTGGTCGGCCTTGCATTGCACGGGCCGAAGAAGGCCGTGGATAAAGCCGTGAAGGGTCTGGCGTTGCACGCGTGAACCCGGCGTCCGGCTCGCTGCCGCGGGCCGCTTCCATGCCTGGCCGCCGCGTCCGGCCGAACCGTTCGCCGTGCTTGCTGGCGAGCCACACGCCGAGCGCGACGACGACGATGCCGAGATAGGTCGTCACCGGAATCCGGTCGCCGAACATCCACGCGGCCCAGGTCAGCGTCACGGGCGGTTCGAGATAGACGAGCGTCGCCACGCGCGTCGCGGGCATGCGCTTGAGCAGCGCCCATAACGTCAGGTAAGCCATGAACGTCGAGAACACCGTCAGCCACACGACGGACAACCAGACGTTCGGCTGCGTCGGCACATGCAGATCGCCGGTGACGAGCCCGCATGCCGCGAACAGCACGAGGCTCACGCACCCCTGCACGAACAGCGGCAGAAACAACCCGTCCTCGTTGCTGCGCGCCGTCGTGAGCGCGCGCCGCCGCTGATAGATCGTCGCGATCGACAGCCCCAGCGCGGACACCAGCGGCAGCAGGTACATGACGATGCCGACCGATTCGGTCGGCAGCGCGTATTGCCCGCCGATCACGATGCCGACGCCGATGAATCCGAGCACGAGCCCGGCCCACTGGCGCGCGCCGCTGCGCTCGCTGCCTTCGAACGTCGTCATCGCCGCCGTGATGAGCGGCTGCAACGCCGCGACGATCGCCGCGATGCCCGGCGGCAGCCCATGCTGGATCGCGACGTAGACGCAGGCCAGGTAGAGGAACTGCGACAGAAAGCCGATCACCGCGTGATAGCGAATCTTCTCCAGCGTCAGGCGCCCGAGCCGCCTGTTGAGGACGATCGCCAGACAGAGCGTGACGAGCAGAAAACGCCAGAACAGCAGGTTGAACGCACCGGCCGTCTCCGCGCCGAGCTTGGCGCCGATGAAGCCGGAACTCCACGACAACACGAACACGAGCTGGATCAGGAAAAGCTGCATCGGAACTGCGCCCCTCAGAACGTGACCGTGGATGTGTGCGCGTCGCCCAGCTCTTCGAACCGGATCGGTTCGAGACCGAGGCGAAGGTACTGCATCGCCGCGTCGTCGCGAAGGCTGCGTTGCAGTGCCAGCCAGTTGACGACCGTGCGCGGGATGCCGTCGTCCGAAGCGAGATGCCAGAAGCCGTTGTCGTCTTCGCGTGTATACGGGCAATGAAACGACAGCACCAGCGACATGCGCCGCCCTGCCTCGACCGGTTCGACGCCGTGAAACAGCTTGCTGCCGTAGATCAGCAGCGCGTCGCCCGCCTGGCTCAAATCCGCCGTCTTCACATGCGCGCGTTCGCGATCGTGCCGATCGAACGTCTCGGCAGTCGATTCGTAGAACAGAAAGTTTCCACCCTCGTATTCGGATCGATCCGACAGCACGATGTTCAGCACGAAACTGGTGCCGTCGGTGTGCCACATGCCGACCTGTTCCTTGTCGTCGCGCTCGCGCGTCGGGTAGTAATAGTTGAACTGCGAGCGCGCATTGATCATCGGATACGGGATCAACGGCGCGCCGGCCAGACGCGACAGCCGCAGCAGGAACGCGCGGTCGTGCATCATGGCGTCGATGAAGCGCGAGCGGTTCGTCACCGCACGCACCCGCTTCGAGATGATCCAGTTGCTGTGCGACGCGCTGCGTTCCAGCGTGCGGCCGATCTCGCGCAACGCGTGAACCGCTTCGTCGGAGAACAACCCGCGCAGGCTGCACACCGCGTTGAGCGCGTTCGACTGCGTGCCGCGCATCGGCACGTCGCGATAGCCGAGATCGTCGAGGTTGCGGCGATACCGCACCTGATAGCCGTCGCGCAGGAAGCCGCTCGTCCAGCGCATCCGTTCCGCAATGGTAACCGTGTCGTCCACGACATTCGCGTCGCCGGCCAGCGAGGTCCGCAGCGCAAGCCTCACCCGATCGAACCCGCGCGCAAACACCGGCAGTGCATTTCCCTTGTTCATCGCGTGCCTCGCTCTCGTCGTTGCGGCCCCGGGGTGCTAGCCCTTGAACTGCGCAATCTGGTACACGACGCTGCCGTCCCCGCTGCGCAGCTCGTCGATCACCCGGCAGTTGCCGTGACTGCTGCGCACGTGGCGGAATTGCTCGGGCGTGTATTTCAGGCAGACGTTGGTGATCAGATGCCCGTGGACGCCGGCCTTCGACACCGGCTGCAGCGTAACCGCGACGTGGAACTGATCGCCCAGCAGGTTCAGCCGGACGATCGACACGTCATGCTCGCCGTGCGGCTCGAAGCCCTGCTGCCGGCTGACGACTTCGGAAAACCGCACCATGTTCTCGTTGCGGTAGAAGTCATAGATGTGCGCTTCGCGGCCTTCCACGAACAGTTGCATCTCCGACACAACGTAGGTCGACTTGCCGCCGAGATTGCGGATCAGCCGGCCGATCGTCACCGGCAACTCGTTGCCTTCCTGGAACCCGAGCATCGTGATGAAGGTCATGTCCTGGCCCAGATCGATGTGGTTCCACTGCACGTTCCGGTAGTCGTCGGCGATGTAGTTGAAACAGCCGGGCGTCTTCAGGAACGGCATGATCGCGTCGCGCATCGCGTGTTCCGACGACTCGTTGATGTCGACCGCCGTGTACCGCAGATGGTCCGGCCCGCCGCCGCTGACGCCCTTCATCAGTTCGGTCGTCTTGACCGGCTCGGGCCCGAGTTCGATGTAGTGAACATGGCGGCCGCGCGACAACGTGGCGAGACGCTCGCTCAACGCACCGATCGCTTCCCGCAACGATCCTTTTCCATTGCGATCCGCACATAATGCAGGACTCCGAACCCCCAATTCGTTCAGGTTCCGCATCAAGGAGAAGACTTCACGCCCCGCCTCGCGTTGCCGCGCGGCATCGTCCGTGCGCTGCAACGTCGAATACTTCTCGTGATTCTCGACCGTCCATACCGACTCCGCCTTCAGCTTCCTGTCCCGCACCAATGCATCCACTACAAAATCATTGATAGACATGAATCGTTCCCCGGGATACGTGTCACGCTCGATCGAATGCCTGCCGTCGTCCGCCTGTTGACCCGAGGATAGGGAGGCGCAATAATTCCGTCAATCGACATTACCTGAATCACTGATTCGGAAAATCAAAATCATGCCGCGCACCCTGGACGTCGACCTGCTGCGTACCTTCCACGCCGTCGCGAAGCTCGGCCGCTTCAAGGATGCGGCCGCGTATGTGAATCGCAGCCCGTCGTCGGTCACGGCACAGATCCAGAAGCTCGAGGAGATGGTCGCGCAGCGGCTGTTTACGCGAAACAACCAGGCCGTCGAGCTCACGCAGTTCGGCCACAAGCTGCTCGGCGACACCACCGAGTTCCTGTCGAGCCACGACCGGCTGGTCGAATCGCTGTCGCCGCAGATCCTGACCGGCAAGTTGCGGCTCGGCATCCCCGATTCGTATGCCGCGCATTTCATGGCGGAATTCCTGCCGCGCTTCGCCGCCGACCGGCCGTTGCTCGAACTGACCGTCGAAGCGCGCTCCAGCGAGGAACTGCAGCAGCTGTTTTCCCGCGGCCAGCTCGACATCACGATTGCCGTCGTGCCGAAAGCGCTGCCGCACGCGGAACTGCTCAGCAAGACCCATCCGGTGTGGGTCGCCGCGCGCACCTTCAAGTTCAATCCCGACGCGCCGCTGCCGATCGCCGTGCAGCTGCAGGGATGTCCGTACCGCGACACCGCGCTGAACGCGCTGAAGAAGGCGAAGATCGCGCACCGGATGCTGCTCGAGAGCGCGAGCTCGCCGGCGGTTGAAGCGTGCATCGCGAATGGCCTCGCGGTCGGCATCATCGAGCACGATCGCGTGTCCGGCAACCTGACGAGCAACGTCGCGGGGATCGCGCTGCCGGATCTGCCACCGCACCTGATCACGATCCTCACGGACGACAGCAATCGCGCCGCGCTGCATTTACGCGACGTGCTGAAAAGCACGTTCAGGATCGGCTAGGGTAGAAGAGTCATCAGCAGGTCGAGGCCGAACCGCTGCTGATAGAGGTGTTTCGCGTCGTCGAACATCAGCGTGTCGACGTTCGCGACGGTTCGTTTGATCTTCATCGAATTCGCCAGGAAGACGAATGCGATTTGACGGCAACTGCTATTGAATTTCCAGTAGCTCGGGCTTGTTCGCCACTAGCCATGCCTTCACGTCGGTCATCAACGATGTTGCACTGACAAAGCACTCGTTCACCACCGAGTCCACATGTAGCCAAATTTGCTACGATCGAAGCCGAATCGGCTACACAATTCCCGTAGACCGCCGGCCCATTGCAGGCCGGCGGCTTTCTCTCGTCAACCGCCGAGATACGCCTGCTTGATGCGGTCGTTCGCGAGCAGGTTCGCGCCCGTGTCGGCGAGCACCACGCGCCCCGTTTCGAGCACGTAGCCGCGATCGGCCACACCCAGCGCCTTGTTCGCGTTCTGCTCGACCAGGAACACCGTGACACCCTCGTCACGAATCGTCCGGATGATGTCGAAGATCTGCGCGATCACGAGCGGTGCGAGGCCGAGCGTCGGCTCGTCGAGCAGCAGCAGGCGCGGCTTGCTCATCAGCGCCCGGCCGATCGCCAGCATCTGCTGCTCGCCGCCCGACATCGTGCCGGCCCGCTGCGCCGCGCGTTCCTTCAGGCGCGGAAACAGCTTGAACACGTGCTCGATGCCATCGTCGATCTCATGACGGCTCGCGAAGAACCCGCCCATCTTCAGGTTCTCGAGCACCGTCAGGCTCGGGAACACGCGCCGTCCTTCCGGCGAGATTGCCATCCCCTGCCGCATGATCTGGTGCGTCGACATCGCAGTGATGTCGTTGCCCTCGAACAGCACGCGGCCCGACGACGCGCGCGGCGTGCCGCATACGGTCATCATCAGCGTCGTCTTGCCGGCGCCGTTGCTGCCGATCAGCGTGACGATCTCGCCCTTCTTCACCTCGATCGACACGCCCGCGAGCGCCTCGACCGCGCCATAGTGCGTATGGACCTGTTCCAGCTTCAGCATCACTCTTCCCCCAGATACGCCTTGATCACGCGCGGGTCGTTGCGGACCGCTTCCGGCGTGCCGATCACGATCGGCCGGCCGTGCTCCATCACGAGGATGCGGTCCGACACGCCCATCACGAGGCTCATGTCGTGTTCGATCAGCAGCACCGATACGCCGAACTCGTGGCGCAGCTTGTCGATCAGGTGCTGCAGCTCGATCTTTTCCTGCGGGTTGAGACCGGCCGCCGGTTCGTCCAGCATCAACAGGCGCGGCTCGGTGATCATGCAGCGCGCGATCTCCAGACGCCGCTGGTGCCCGTACGACAGCGTGCCCGCCTGCCGGTTGGCGACCGACTTCAGCCCCATCCGATCGAGCCACACGGCCGCGCGTTCGAGCGCTTCCTTCTCGGCGCGACGATACGCGGGCGTCGAGAACAGGCCCGGCAACAGCCCCGACTTCACCTTGCGATGCTGCGCGACGAGCAGGTTCTCGACCACCGTCAGCGACTTGAACAGGCGGATGTTCTGGAACGTGCGCACGAGGCCCTTCAACGCGATCTGGTGGCTCGGCAGCCCCGCGATCGCGTGGCCGTCGAGCACGACGTCGCCGCCGGTCGGCTTGTAGAAGCCGCCGACGCAGTTGAACACCGTGGTCTTGCCCGCGCCGTTCGGCCCGATGATCGCGAACACCTCGTTGCGGCGCACGTCGAAATCGATGCCGTCCACCGCGAGCAATCCGCCGAAGCGCATCTGCAGCCCGGCGACCTTCAACAGTTCCGTATTCGCGCTCATTGCGGCAGCTCCACGTGGGGACGGCTCGCGGGCAGCAGGCCCTGCGGACGCCACATCATCATCAACACCATCACCAGACCGAAGATCAGCATCCGGTACTCGGCGAAGCCGCGCGCGACTTCCGGCAGCACGGTCAGCAGGATCGCCGCGAGAATCACGCCGAGCTGCGAGCCCATCCCGCCGAGCACGACGATCGCGAGGATCAGCGCCGACTCGATGAAGGTGAACGATTCAGGATTCACGAGGCCCTGGCGCGCCGCGAAGAACGCGCCGCCGATGCCCGCGAACGCCGCGCCGAGCGTGAACGCCGACAGCTTGATGCGCGTCGGGTTGAGACCCAGCGAACGGCAGGCGATCTCGTCGTCGCGCAGCGCTTCCCACGCGCGGCCCATCGGCATGCGGATCAGGCGGCTCGTCACGAACAGCGTGAAGCCGACCAGCACCAGCGCGATCAGGTACAGGAAGATCACCATGTGTTCGCCGCTGTATTCCAGCCCGATCAGTTCATGGAAGGTCTTCGCGCCTTCGACGCTCGCCGAGCGCGCCATCTCGAAGCCGAACACCGTCGGCTTCGGAATGCTCGAGATGCCGTCCGGGCCGCCGGTGAGGCTCGTCAGGTTGTTCGCGAGCAGGCGGATGATTTCGCCGAAGCCGAGCGTGACGATCGCGAGGTAGTCGCCGCGCAGACGCAGCACCGGGAAGCCGAGCAGGAAGCCGAACGTCGCTGCGGCGATCGCCGCGATCGGCAGGCACTCCCAGAACGACAGCCCGAAATACTGGTTCAGCATCGCGTACGTATAGCCGCCGACCGCGTAGAACCCGACATAACCGAGATCCAGCAGGCCCGCGAAACCGACCACGATGTTCAGCCCGAGGCCGAGGATCACGTAGATCAGCGCGAGCGTCGCGACGTCCACCGCACCGCGCGAACCGAAGAACGGCCACACGAGGCCGACCGCGAGCAACACCCAGATGATCGCGCGCTGCTGCTGCGCGCCCATCGCGGGCATCGCCGGCAGCTTCACCGCCGATTTCGCGCGCACGAGCCACGGCTTGAACAACTGGAACAGGAACACGGCCGCGACCGCGATCCACACCGGACGCCAGTGCGGCGTGAGCACCACCTGATAGCCGTCGAGCTTCAGCTGCAGGCCGAGCACCGGGATCGTGAGGATCGCCGTCAGGAGCGCGGCGGCCGCGGCATTCTTCAGCGCCTGGCCGACCGACGCGTCGGCGGCCGGGCGGCGAACGGAAATGACTTGACTCATCTGCGTCTCCCTCAGACCTTTTCGATGTCCGACTTGCCGAGCAGGCCGGTCGGGCGGAAGAGCAGGATCAGCACGAGCAGGCCGAACGCGACCACGTCCTTGTACTCGGCCGGCATGTACCCTGCGGCGAAGGTTTCGGCGAGGCCCAGCAGCACGCCGCCGAGCATCGCGCCCGGGATGCTGCCGATCCCGCCCAGCACCGCGGCGGTGAACGCCTTGATGCCCGCGACGAAGCCGATGTACGGGTTCAGCTTGCCGATCGTCAGCCCGATCAGCACGCCGCCGACGGCCGCCAGCATCGCGCCGAGCACGAACGTGAACGAGATCACGCGGTTCGTGTCGATGCCGAGCAGGTTCGCCATCTTCATGTCTTCGGCGCAGGCGCGGCACGCGCGGCCCATCCGCGAATGCGAGATGAACAGCGTGAGCGCGATCATCAGCACGACCGTCACGCAGACGATCAGCAGACGCGCATACGGAATCGTCACGTCGTAATCGCCGCCGAGATGGATGTCGAATGCGCCGGAGATCAGCACCGGCACCGACACGTCGCGCGCGCCCTGGCCGATCTGCACGTAGTTCTGCAGGAAGATCGACATGCCGATCGCGGAGATCAGCGGCACGAGGCGCGGGCCGCCGCGCAGCGGGCGATATGCGACACGCTCGACCGCGAAGCCGTACAGGCCGGTGACGAGCACCGACACGATCAGCGCGGCGCCGAGCACGAGCGGCAGCGGATAACCGGCGGAGATGCCGATGGCGGTGAGGGTCACGAGGCCCACGTATGCGCCGATCATGTAGATCTCGCCGTGGGCGAAGTTGATCATGCCGATGATGCCGTAGACCATCGAGTAGCCGATGGCGATCAACGCATAGATCGCACCCAGCGTCAGGCCGTTGACCAGCTGCTGGGCGAATTGAGGAAAGAAGTCAGTCATGTGCGGGAAGCTCCCGTTGGCGCTGGGTCGCGTGCCGTCGCCGGATCACGGCGGTCGGCCGCGCGCAACGCACGGTGTCGTCTCGGGCCGCCCGTCGGCCGCGCAATGCGGTCATGCGCGGCGCGAATGCACGCCCGCCCCGTCCGGGTCTCGGACAGGGCGGGCGCGCGGGCGGGTACGCCGGATTACTTGGCGGCGGTCTTCGTCGCGTCCTTGTGCCACGTGTAGACGACGAACTTGAACGCCTTCAGGTCGCCCTGGGCGTCATACGCGACCTTGCCGATCGGCGTGTCGAACGTCGTCTTGTGCATGTACGCGGCGACCTTGGTCGGGTCGGTCGTCTTCGCGCCGGCGATCGCGTCGGCGATGATCTTCACCGCAGCGTACGACGGCATCTGGAACGGGCCGTTCGGGTCGCGCTTCTTGTCCGCGAACGCCTTCACGAGCGCAGCGTTGGCCGGGTCGGCCGAGAAATCTGCCGGCAGCGTGACGAGCATGCCTTCCGAAGCCGGGCCGGCGATCGCCGTCACGTCCTTGTTGCCCACGCCTTCAGGGCCCATGAACGTCGCCTTCACGCCCTGCTCGCGCGCCTGGCGCATCAGCAGGCCCATTTCCGGGTGGTAGCCGCCGAAGTAGACGAAGTCGACGCCTTGCGACTTCAGCTTCGTGATGATCGCCGAGTAGTCCGAATCGCCGGCATTGATGCCTTCGAACAGCACGACCGGGATCTTCGCGCCTTCGAGGTCCTTCTTCACCGACGACGCGATGCCCTGGCCGTACGATTGCTTGTCGTGCAGGATCGCGACCTTCTTCGGCTTCACGTTGTTGATGATGTAGTGCGCGGCGGCCGGGCCTTGCTGGTCGTCACGGCCGATCGTGCGGAAGATGAAGTGGCGCTTCTTGCCTTCCGTCAGCTGCGGCGCGGTGGCCGACGGCGTGACCATCACGATGCCTTCGTTCTCGTAGATGTCGGAGGCGGGGATCGTCGAACCCGAGCACACGTGGCCGATCACGTACTTGATCTTCTGGCTGACGATCTTGTTGGCGACGGCGACGGCCTGCTTCGGTTCGCATGCGTCGTCCATCTGCACGACTTCGAACTTGTTGCCGCCCGCGCCGCCTGCCGCGTTGATCTGTTCGATCGCGGTCAGCGCGCCGGCCTTCACCATGTCGCCGTATTGGGCGACCGAGCCGCTCATCGGACCAGCGATGGCGATCTTCACGGTTTCCGCTTGCGCGGCGGCGGCGCCGGCGGCGAACAGCACGGCGGCGACGGAAATGGACGTAAGACGGGACAGCGTCATCTGGGAGCTCCTCGATGTTGTTTAGTCATACGGGCAAAGGCGGCATGACTTGCGCAATCGAACAGCACCCGGGGCGAGGACATGGGACACGCCCGAGACACATGAAGACGGACCTGCGGATGAATGTTGCGTAGCGGGGCCCGGCTCTTGCAGTCCCCCAAGGGGGACGTCTGGTTCGGAAAGACATCGTGATGCGTCTTGCATTGCGCAAGCGTTTCGCCTGCCCCGCTTGCCAACTGCTCGTTCGGAGGGATGGTCCGACAGCCGTTGGCAAGGCAGTCGAAATTATATGGGGGTTTTTAAATCGTCTGTCAAAAATGCCGCTTCTATGAGGGAAAACACGGAGAAACTTGGGTGGGGAGAGGTGGCGATTTGGGAGCAACTCGGGCGGGCGGAGAACGTTTGCGGTGGGTGCAATTGGGTTGCGATTTTGGGTGGAGGTTTGGGGTTGTAGCTTGATGGATGGGGCTTTGCGGCGATCTGTGATCGTGGATCGCGAGATTTTTTGTTTTTAGGGGTCGGTGTGTTTTAAATCAATCGACTGAGGATTGCGTGGGCGCGCACCAACGCGGGGCGGCGGGGTGGATCGGTTAATCCTTCCATATGCTGACGTTTACGGCACTCACGAAAGCTGGTTGTTATTTTTATGAAATAATGCGAACTCGCCTCTGCAATCCAGCCAGCCTTCCCGCGAACCGCGCCCGCCGCGCTTCGCCGTCGCTTCAGGGCCGCTTCAACGCCCGTCCGTCGTTCAGTCTCGCCAGCCAGTGATCTGCCGTTTTTTCAATGCACATCACCTGCTTCGGATCGCATATGAATCATCCCTTCCGTCTTTCTTCCGCTGCCGCGCTTGCTTGTGCGCTTTCTGTTTCTACCGTCGACGCCTCGGGCCGCGATTCGCTCGTCGATCGTTCGGGCGGTGCCAACGTGTTTCGTTCGGAACGTCAGGCCGTGGCTCGCGATGATGGGCGCTCGGCACGCGCAACCCGACGCGTAAAGTACGCTGCGCCGGCTGAACGCAGCCCGTTCGATACGCCTGATACGCGGCCGGTGCGTGTGTCAGGCGATACGCTCGAATCGCACACTGCGTCCGTACCCGAATCCGATTTCGTATTGCCCGCGAATCGCGTTGCGCTCGGCGCAGGCGGGAGCGACAGCCTCGGGCGCGCTTTGCCCGAATATGAACAGCGCGCGCAGAACTGGGACGAATACCTGCGGGCGAATGGTTCGCGACCTGTCGGCAGCGGCGGATCGTATGCGCCAACGCGGACTTACGATGCCGCGCGCGGGCCGCACGGTACGCCGAATCCGTTTGATCCGTCAGTGCCGCAACCGGAGACACGGACGTTCTATGACAACGGCGCCGGCACGCATTGCACAGCTACAGGTGGCGCGGGAACGTCGCGGTCGTCGTGCAATATTGCCTGGTGATGCATTGGGGGCGGCCGATGGCGGCTACCCTGCCCGGCGCGCTGCGCGACATCGCGCAGCGCGGCCGCGTCTTGCGGCGTTGCCTTTTACAGTTTCGTGATGATCAGCCTGCCAGGCTCAATATCAATCCGTGCCTTCTGGCCGGGTACAAAACACGCATCTTCGATCAGCCACATTCCACCAATCTTCATGTACGGGTAGAACTTCTCCGGCTTGACGTCCGTTTTCGGGGTACCCCACATTTCCTGGATCGTGACGAAACGCTCCGTCTTCGGTGGTCGTGCTTTATGATTCGGCTTAGCCATGGGCAACTCCTTGGTAGTTGGCTTTGGTTAGCGGGTCGTGAGTGTTGGTAGCACTTGCGGCCCGCGCTCGTTTACTGCGGCGTTTTTATGGTCGGGATTCCTCCTTTGTTTTTGCCCCGATGAAAGCGATGTTTCGATAGGGCTTACCGGTTACGTTGTGCCCATTCGCGCGCGCGATGCACGCGCGATCATCATTGGACATTGCGTATTAGACCATCGCTAACGCCCAATATTTGCGACTTGCTCGAACGTTAGCCGTTAGGCATAGGAACGCAATTTTGCCTGCGCGGGCCGCGCCATTGCATGCGCAGATGCGGAAGGAAAAGCAAACTGACGCGGACGTTGATCGACTCGGGACACGATCATTTGAAACAGTTCGAATGAATTGGTATCACTCACAACATGATCACAGTTCGATACAGAAGCGACTGCTGCTCCGTCTCCTCTGACTTATCGACATAAAGAAATTGCTTGCCGGGAACGTTCTTTTCTACAGCCTCCACAGTCCGCAATCGACCCGAAGCCGACATCTGCCCCGGCACGACTGCAGCGGTTGCTTCCAAAGTACAACGGCCGTTCCATCGACCACATCGGTTGGCTGAAGGCCGTCCTATACGGACACTGGCCGCCCAGTGAATTCAATGGCCCCTTCGACATTTAGGAGAAGCATTTGAGTTTCAACATCGATTGGTCGACGGGACCATAAGTACGACCGCTTTCTGGCGCATGACAGCACCTTTCTGGTCAACTCGGCCTAGACATGGGCCACCCGATTAGAAATCGAATGGGTCGCGCTCTCTTAGTCCAAGCCACATATCAACAGAGCGACGCAGCGTTCGCAGGGCCTCCTCGTGCTCGGGGAATTCTGCGGGATCGATCGCGTCGCACCTGACCTTGGCCACGTCAATGCCGACGAAGTCGTCGATCGTCTGTTTGTTGAATGTGTTGTGCGGTGCAGAGACCCTGTCACCCCACGCGTGGACCGTGCCCCGGTTCATCATGCGTGTGGCCATCCTTGCGAAGCCCTCGTCGGTCCGGATCGCCTCGACCATCCACTCGCGGGGTTCGTCCAATGAACCAGCGTAGTCCCTCCATCGGTACAAATAGGACATGAGATCCGGTTCGGCGATCAGCACGTCGACGTCCGCGGCGCGGCTCCTCATCAACCGCAGCCATTCGGCTTTCATTGCCTCGACGGTATCGGTGTCGAGCGCCGGATCGAAGGCGTCGTTCTCCCCCTCCTTCCGATCGGCGGGATCGTTAAGATGAATCAAGATCGCAGCAATTGACAGCGCCTTGGTCTGGCGGAGCGCCTCAAGCGCCAGATCACCTCGCATACCTTCCGGCACCCGTTTTAGGAACCAGCTTGTCGCTCGCCATGCTGAAAGCCAGGGCGAATCGAAGGGGTCGCCGGCGCGCAGGCCTGCGAGCTTCTGGGCGATCCCGAACATCGCGGGAAGCAGCACGGCGGCGTTTTCGACCGGAAGGCGGTCGACGGACTCGTCGAACCTCGCGACGAGCGAGGGCAGCAAGCCATCGGTCTCGACATCGGCGATCGCGGCAGCTAGCCCGTCCTCCGTCGCAGTCGCGTCGAGGAACGCGACGAAGCGACGCTCCGACATTTCGCCGGCCGCTGTCTGGAGTTCGAAGTAACGCGGGAAGTAGCGCCGGGAGCACACCCGCTTGGCTGTCAGCCACTTGAGATGGGAGCCCTCTGCGTAGTTCGTGCCCCCGTATGCCCATTCGAGAGGCGGAAAGAGGTCCTTGAGCGCGTCCCGGGCGATGACGCGGCGCTCCTCCGGCACGAGCTCGAGAAGTCGCTCGGCCGCTGTCCTGTCCTCATCCCGCCGACCATAGCCCGGGAACCGACCCTCCTGGAGGACCAGCTCCCTCTCTCGGAACAGCGCCTCATGGAGGTCCGGTTCGAAGACCCGGAGCGCCTCCAGAAGAAGGAAGTCGACAATATTCACCTCAAATACGTCGCCGGCCGCATGCAACGGTAAGTGCACGGCGATGGACGAGATCAATCGGCGCGCGTCGCGCATGTTGCGCAATAGCGGCTGGATGCAGCCGACGAACGCGTTACCCCAACGCGTCTGCGAGAACCCATTCGCCTCCGTTGCGTACGGTCCCGCCAGCTCGGAGAGCTCTTCCCCGAATATATGATGCACAATCGATACCGGGACCGCCGGTAGGTCGAAGCTAGCCTGCACGACCTTTTCGAGAAAAGCGCGACCGTCACCGTCTGCGACCGGATCGAGCGCACGCTCTATGATGCTGGGCTGGAACAGGAGGACAAAGACGATGTTGGGCAGGTTGGCGTTTGCCTTCACCTGCCGGAGGAGCATCCTGATCTGCTCGGGCTCGAGCCGGTCGATGTCGTCGACGAAGACAACCAGCGGCCGGTCGAGTTCGCGAAGACGAACCTCCAGCGCATCGCGCACCTTGTCGAGCGGTTCGCTGCCGCGATCACGTCACAGATGCGACAGCGCTCGACCCAGCAGGGGCGTGCCGATCGAGAGGATGGCGAGGCCAGTTGCCACCTTCGCTGCCGTCGGGAGGTCGAAGCCTATTGCCGAGGCGACGGCGATCACCGAGGCGTTCGTCAGCACTGTCGAAATTATATGACTTGAGCCGCCGGCCTTTTTTAGCGGCGCGCTGGCCCCTGTAAGGATCGCGCCGTACCGTCGAAGCGCTTCGGCGCGGGCGAGCGCTGCCTTCGAATGTTCGCCCCCCAGACGATCCGCAATCTGGCCGAAGAGGGCGCGGGCGATCGCATCGCCGTCGCCCCACTGCCAGGGATTGAAGTCAAGCCAGTCGGCCCCGTCACTCTTGGCATCGAGTCGCTCGGTGATTAGATTCTTAAGTGAGGACTTGCCGAAGCCCCACCCACCTCGGATTGCGAACACCCTGCCTTCGCGCAGACTGAGTTCCGAGAGCACGCCGGCTATGCGGCCTGCGAAGTCCGCCCTCCTCAGGCGATCCTCGGACGCAGTCCGGATCGGCGCCTCCGCACCGATCCCGCCGTCCGGCCGTTCGGTTCTTGCGGCCTCCGCAGCGAGCCTCGCACGGCGACGAGCACGCCACGCGGACAGACGGACAAGCGGTCCGGTCATCGCGCAGCGACACCGATCGGATCGCCAGCCCCGCCGGAGGGGCGGAGCGCTGACGTCGAAGTGTGAAGCGCCGGCACGGGCATCGGGATAGAGACTCTCGAATGTCTATCGCCATCACTGCGTCCGCGACCAATCCCGAAACGTTTTCGCCACATAGTTATATTCCCAGTATTACTCGAGGAGATCCCACCGCGTTTGCGCATCCTAGCTCGTCCCGTCCGCTAACGGCGAGACAGCCGACATTAATCGAATGGACAGCGAACAGCAGATCAGGGAGAGAGGCGACATGACGCTGGCTTACCGAGGCCGAATTACCGCTTGTTGAGCGAAGCCGCCATCTGAAAGTCTCAACCACACTCCAGGCGAAGGTCTGCTTGTGGCCGGCTGCCGCCCGACGCGGGGACCGTAGCCGACCCATAGCAGCCAGACGCGTTGACTGCCAACAGTGGTCGTTCCCGCTAGAATGGATGCGTTCAATGACAGGCCGGCACCGCGAAAGCAAGCCGCAGATGTTCAATCTATTATTCGCCCGACTTTGTGCCGAACGTTCAGAACGCTGCTAAATTCGCTCGGCAACATAAGCCGAGTTCCATTCATGTATAAGGGCAATCCAACTTATGGCGCTTCCTGCTGCGCGAGTAGGCGAACGGCTTCGAGTCAACGGAAAACTGATTCCGTTCAGTTTTTGGCCAACAAAGCTCGGGGCCAGAGGTAATGCAAGCCTGCAATCATTGCTCTTCTCGCTTGATCCGTGGGCCATCATTGACCAAGCCATCAAGACTACATGCCCGGTGGTTGCTCGCCCTGAAGCTCTTGCATGCATGAACCAAGCACGTGATTTCTTTGAAGGCGCAGTGGATGCCCGGCGGGTGTCGGCTCGGCCGCTAACGCTCTACTACTGCTTCATGAACCTTGTGAAGGCGTTCTGCCTGACTCGCGGAACGCAACAAACGTTTAATAAGGCCCAGCACGGCATCTCAGAGATGCTTCGCGCTCCAAGCAACCGCGAACTCACCGACGCTTTCCTGCGCACGTTCCCCAGTCCTAATGCTCAAGGCAACTTGCAGAATTTTTCGGAGTTCATGCTAGCGCTCACGGGTGCTGGCCTTGCTGTGAATCAGGACTTCGATGTGCCGACTCTCCTGCCACAAATTCTTCCCGGTCACAGGTTGTGGGCATCTGCCGCGGGCAAGAAAGAACGGTTCATTGCAGTCCACGATATCCGCACTTACCTCAACAAAAACACACGCCAGCTCTGGCTGAATTTGTACTTCGTTACAGACGACCTTTCCCGAATCGGCGTAAGCATTACCCGACTACTCGCCGAGTCAAAGCTGCAAAATGCGTTTACCCAGGTCGCATGCAGCGAGACCGATGCTTCCGGCCGGGAACTGATCTGCATTCAACAAATCACACCAGTCGTCTGCCCGAACACGAAATATGCGAACTCTCTTGAATCTCTGTTCCACTCAATTCAGGGGATTCTCTGGACCACCGTTTCGTCAGTTCCGCCGTACAGGAGGCACTACGTTTACCTTCGACCGGCTGCAGAAGACGCTCAAACATTGCCGCAACTACTCTCGACTTATATCCTCGCGTACTATTTGGGATCAATTACGAGGTACCGACCGCACCATTTCCCCGCGATCAATGACGGTGCCTTCGGTCCTCGAATTCAGGACTTTATATCCGGGCAGCCGCAACAGTTTCTGTATCTCATGGCGTCAGAGTTTTCTCGCCGTGAGATAGCCAAGCCATCTATCCTCTAATCGCGATGCAACGTACTAAGATTTCGGTTTGTAGTACCAATATGGTGACATCGGAACCGTCGAAAAATCAATGTCTTAGCGCGCGCCTCAAGTGAAGTTACTAACTGAAAACTTAGTAACTGAACTTGAGTGACTGTTTTTCCATTGACTAGTGGCGGCTTCTGGCCGAACTCGGCCGGCCGCCGCCCGGCGCAGATCGACCCAGAGCCGACTGTCACGCCGCTCCAATCGAACGTCTGAAGTCAAAGCCTATTTTTAAGTATATCAATTCATCAGCCAACCTGACGATTCCAATCTCGCAAAATACTCTCTATCCGATCAACCTCGATCTGCGGCAGTGTTCCTGTATGCATAATTATATTTCTAGACATTTCCAGATCATTAAATCTCGACATAACCCATGCCTGATCCGGAAACAAGTCAGAAAAATCATCCCAGTTCGCGATAATAATCTGACCTAGATTTCCAAAAAGCGTATAACCAATTAACGCAGCCGATCTGGCTGCATGATATTTATTCGCAGCCTCTTTTTCCTTAAGTTTTTCAACGGCCGCTCGAATCTTTGCTGGCACCGCACAACCCCACCAATCCAAACCCTTGCGCGATAGAAGACGTTCGGCTATTAGATCTCGAGCTGAATTCTCAATGCAAAAAAAAGCCGTAAAGACCGACGACATTTTTTTTGCATCGTAAACGATGCGCGGGCTGAAACCGAATTCGTCGACCGTAATGACCGGAGGTGTAGCGGTGCCGCGAATCGCAATACCTTCACTCGCCAATTGAGCGAGCGAATTCTCCGCGAGCAGTGCATTGAAAACGAATTGCCGCATCGACTACACCCCCAAATTATCACGAAGGCTTTTAAAAATTGCGTTATAAACCGTGATGTCGGTCGTGACCGGCAGATGAATCTGTATATTGTAATGATATTCAGTTTTTCGATGCGATGCTGGCGCTGCGGGAGGCGCAGCCTCGGTTGTTTTTTCTGGTAATGCTGTTGAGGAAGAGGAGTTATTCGCCTCTTTTACGATCGGCGCTGGGTCAGGTCTCTCGCTAAAATCAGCCAGCCTAGCGAGAGTCTTGAATGTCGAATAATATCGCTTAACAGCCTCTTCGTCCTTTCCAGTAATGCGGCTAATAGCCCCCTTTACCTCTGCCTCGCTTGCCGATTGAATATTCGAATCAATTGCAAACAGATCGGCGTAAGTTTCACGAACACGCTCTCCCAAAACTCGCTTCCAGTCCGAAGGATCCCGGAGACGGTCGTAATAAGCCGTCGGCACACCATTTTCAGTTAAAAAGCCTAGCGCCTTTAATACCCGCGGCATTGCCCTATCATTTGATGCGGTAAATCCCCACGTTGCGAGAAGTTCCTGTGACAATTTTTCCGGTTTTGCGGCTGTGCGAATTCTACTTAGAATTGGCTCAATTTTATTATTGGATACGATGAAGGGATATTGGTCTGGCATTGAGTTCTCCGTCAATGCATAAACGATTAAGTTTTAATCAAAAAATCTACTTCTACGCGGCATGGCGTGAAAGCCACATTTCTGCCAGCCAAAGCGGAAAATCACGTTGGCCCACGCCTAGAATACTCCGTTCTGAGTCCCCAGTGGCGTCTCGCACGATCAAGGGGCCACTTTTGCCACGCGAAACATCGGTCGTGGAATGATCGCCGGAGGCCGCTTTTGGCCGAACTCGGAAGTTCGTCGTCGGACTGTAATCTACCGTTGTCGACTCCAAGTCAAAGGTCGTGTCGCCTCTTCGCAGCCATTGATCACTCATGGCATGAGTGGTCCAGGATGGTTGGCAAGCGGCCGCAGGAAGTGTTTGCTCCAACACACGCCCAGCTCTCATGCCGACGGTTAGGAGATAGATCGGATATCGGACTGTCATTGTCCTAGTCCGCGTTGTAGTAGATCGACCGCATCCGAGACTAAAGGCATCGGCAGGGCATGGCGGTCTGTAGAACGATCTTCCATACGAGAACGCGGTCAGCGATTGATGGAGAGGCAGAGCGGAGTGCCGAAGCCCCCGCCCCATCGCCTGCTAATTGACAGCGGTCTTAGCCTGGCTAACCCACCAGTTCCGCTCGCCAGTATCCTTGGGATTGAATGGGGTGCGTAACCTTCGCGCGATCTGTTCCAAGTCTCCGGCGTCAGCAGCCGGGTTGACATTGTATGCGTGCCAGATGGCCGCGGAGACCGCCAATCCAATGTCTGGATCATTGACCAAGTCTGGCGAATTGAGTAGATCAACGCCGACCATTTCGCCGAAACGTTTGTAGTTGTACCGACCGACAACAAGGAGGCCGTATATGTTGCGGCCACGATATCGCCAGCCATCTCCGCTTCCTGGTGGCCCGTTCCCCAAGTCGCTTCTGCCTCCGTAGATCACGTTGGCGATGGCTTCGGGCTTACCAACGAGGCTTCTTGCCATTTCGTCAGATGTCACTTGGCGAGGCCAGTCCTTACGCAAAGCTGCGGCAGAATATGTAAGCCTATCCTCCTTGGCTCTAAATCCCCCGGTCTCGTAACCGATGGCGCCTAAAAAGTAGGCAAGTCGGATCGGGGTATTAATCTCGTATTTGGCCAAGACGTCGCGGTGTTTGAGGAGCGCGTCGGCAAAATATTCTCTGCCACGGAAGAAGTGCACTAGCTTTGCACGGTCGAGGCCCTCCAGGAAAGGAGTGACTTTGTCGGGCGTTCCGACCGGCTCAGGTTTGTCCGGCACACCATTGAACTCGCCGCTGGCGAAGCTCCAGCGGCCTGACGCAGTGAGACCGTTAACCACGAGCGGGAGTTGTTCACCGCCTGTGTCGTTGGAAACAAGCGTCTTCACGTCGTCAAAGAGCAGGACTATCGGGTCGTTCGGATGTCGTGCTATTGCTTCAATCAAGCGACCTGAGAACGGACTACTCTCCAGCGAAGCGCCTTCGTCAGCGATATCGCCAGCGCGTGTCGCATAGGCGATGAGCGTGCTGCCACGGCGACCCATGTCGTGCAGTCCCTTTGGATCTCGTGGCGTATTAGACGGATACCATTGGCGACACGCATCGAGCACAACGATGTTGATTGGGTTGCCGGCCTCCTCCATGTCCTTCAGCAGTGGCTGCAACGGAGTGCCTTCGTTGCGAACTTGGGCGGGAGTTCGCGCCTTGGATGTGAGCGGCAGCAGATAGTTGTTGCCGAATTCATCCTGAGCAGCGTGGCCAGCATAGTAGAAAAAGCCTACCGCGTTGTCTCCAGCCGCACGCAGTCGCTTCCCGAATGCAGCGATCACGTTGGTTAAAGTGGGGCGGTCGAGATCGTAACTGTTCGGCTGCAAGGTAAAGCCCTGTCGCCTTAATTGTTCAGCCAGCTTTTGCGCGTCTGATAATGCGTTTGGCAGAGAGGGATTCGGGTTATAGTGGGTATTGCCAATAACTAATGCAATGCGGACCGGTGTTTGACCGCAGGCCGCGCAGCATGCAATTGACGTTGCAATCAACAACAATACTCGGCCGAATCGGACTCGCCAACTGTTGTTTCGCAGTGCCGGTTGTGCGACTGTGATCATTGCAGTGGCCTCAGGCACGGCGCCCTCGCTCAAACAAGGCGGCCTCTGCTTCACGACGAATGGGTAATCCCCGTTGGTCGGGGCCCGGCCAGAGGTGCTTCATTGCACGAATTCGATCGGGTACTTTATCGAATTGCTCGGCTGCCATCAATTGCTTGATCTCGTACATCTCTTTCCGAGATTTGTTGTTATGCGTCGACGGCCCTCGGTTGTAAACCAGCGAAACGAGTGCCCCGAAGCTATCGTCGGATAACATTCCGCAGTTTGGAAAAGCGTCTTCCGTCTGTTTGGTGGGGTATCGCAGGAAAGCGAGAAACTGCGTGTAGGCGTCCGACCAAGAAATCTCGACAGATTGCACACGCGGCAAAGCTGCCTTTGCGGCGGGCCCCTTGAGTGCAGCCACGCTTGTCAGAAGCGCGCGGTCGTCCACGCTGAGCATCGGCCAGTCACGATCGATGATGGCTGCGTTTGCGGACTGCAGGTCGTAGCCGACTCCGATAGTCACGCCTGACTGCCCCTTTGGCCAGATCGGTCGTTGATACTTTGCTTTGTAGACCGCCTCGCTCGCGACCTCGCAGGCAACAATCAGATCGATCGACCGCTGGCTCAATAGCCGCTTAGAGGGTTTACCATGAGGTACGCCGCGAGCCCCCGTCTTATCGCGATAGATCCAACTTTGCTCAACCATTTCCGGGTCATTCTGGATTTGATGAAGCAGTGTTTCAAATCTATCGGCCTGTGCAAAGGCAGGCAAACTGTTCGCGAGTGCAGCCGAACCTAGAACCGAGAGAAACACGCGTCGTTCCATAGGAAACCTCAGGCTCCAAGCAAACGTGTGGAAAATGCAACCAACACATGTTATGTGGTTTTCTTAACAGCAAGCGCCAGAAGTTTGCCTTTGACCGCCAAAGCCCACGACCGTGCCTTGCTCGCGCTCGGGAGATTCGATGAAGCGCGACTACGTCGCCTTTATGCCCAGGCCGGACGCTGTGATAGCAGCGAGGAATCTGACCATCACCCGTCAACCTTACAACGAGCAGCACCTTGAATTGCGCTCTCAACGGGGGGCCAGGTAGGCGATGAGCACCTCAACCTAAGGGTGATGCGGTGTCCGGAAGTACAGGGTCAACTCCATTCCGTTCCCCCGTGCATTGGGCTAGATTTCAGCAATGTTTGGATCGGATTTCATCCCCCAGATTGGGGATGAAAAAATGCAATGTCTGATTCGTCCGGTGATGCCGCTGCTTTGTCCTGTATGCAAAAGAACGGCAGGAAAACATTGAGAATCGCCATTACGTCTGACGAGAAGCACCCCTGAAGCAACATGCTTCGAGCAGAAAGCGCTGCCCGCATATTGAACCTCGTACAAGAATGAGTAATATGCCCGAAAGGCTGTCAAAAAGAACGCATCGCGCGGGGTAGCCAAATGCAACGGAACGAGTTGATTCCATCGGCATTGCTCGATGACATCTACGCTGCAGCACTGGGCGATCAGAGATGGGAAGTCGTACTCGACGGCTTGCGATCGTCGGTAGGCGTGCGTATGGCCACGCTGCTGTCGTTCGACGACGCGGCGGGAGTGCCGGTCATCGACCGGGCTGCGGGCGACGACGAGCCGTGGGTTGCCGATTGCCGCCGCGCATACAACACCGAGTTCTATCTGTATGACCCGGTCGTACCGATCGCCGGCAACTGGCCGACTGGTCGCTGGTTCGAGGACGCCAAGCAACTGTCCCGCCCACAGCGCGACCACTGCGTGTTCTACCAGGAATTCCTGAAACCATACGGGATCGGCAGCATCGCCGGCCTGTATATCCATCGCGGTGAGCACACCGGCGCATTCCTCAGCGTACAGAGCGGCCCCGAATCGCAGGGCCTGTCGGACGCACAGCGCGTCGCGATCGAAAGCATGGGCGCACACATCAGCCGCGCGTTGCGGATCGAGGCACGCATCGGCGAACTCGAAGCACGCGTGGCCGCCGCGGAATCGGCGCTCGATGCGCTTCCGGTGCCGGTGTTCTTGCTCGGCGCGCAACGCGAACTCCGCTATACGAATCGCGCAGCCGATCAACTGATCGCGGCGGAACCTGCGCTGCGGATCGCGAACGGGCGCTTCGCACCGGAAGGCTGCGTCGACGATGCGCAATGGCGGCACGCGTTCGCGCGCGGTGGGCTGTTGCTGCGCCGTGCGACGGGCGAACCGCTACCGCTTGCGCTGATACCGGTGCCCGAACAGTCACGCCTCGTGCGCGAGCGGCCCGGCGTCGCGACATTGATGACGGCAGCCGACCTGCGTTCGCCGGCGGCACGCGCGCAGCGGCTGCGCGTGTTCTACGGACTGTCGTCGGCCGAAGCCGATCTCGCGGTGCTGCTGTGCTGCGACGGACGCTCGCCGCAGGAATGCGCCGAGCTGCGCGGCGTGTCGATCGGCACGATCCGCTCGCAGATCAAGTCGATCTATGCGAAGACGGAAGTGACGCGGGCGGCGCAGTTGACGTCGTTGGTCATGCAGACGTGACGGAACCAGATTGATGAAATAGCCGATGTCCGAGCTACACAATCGGAAAGTGTGTAGTGCAGCCCCGGTCTCACCATACAAATATTGTCCCTGGAAACGCACGTTTTGCGCCCCGATGCATGGTTAGTCGATTCCCTGGCTGCGTTTCGTTCCATGCGGGTGCGGTCACAACGCCCGTCTCGGGACCTGGAACGCGTTGTCGCATCCCAAGTTCACGCCGCAAATTCGAAGTGCGTTGTCTGACGGCAAGATAGTCCTTCGTCACGCCGGTGTTAAGCTGGTTTCGAATGTTGTATTCGAGATCCAGCTCATTGGCAGGCCCCATGCTCACTCACCTTACGAACGAGTGACCCATACGAACCATGCTCGAAGTGCGTCGCGTTCCCAACCGGATCGATTGCACTACTCCCCGACTGCCGCCTCACAATCCCCTCGAACTGCCAAACATGCCGGATCGCCACTCCTAGACTAGCGACTTTTCTCCGGTGGCTCCCAATATTTCGCTCCCTGAGAATCTATCAATTTTTCCAAAAAATCCGCAAACGAATCCGCGACCTTCGGCCAGTCACATCGACTATCCAAAGGCAAAGCAACGCAAACCGCACCAGCAGGATCCATCAACAATAATTCTGAATCCCCGTAAAAACGAGCAAAAACAACATCACCATTCAGAAACTCTCGCGCCCTTCTTCCCCTTTGCCTCGCAGTTTCATCGATGGCCTCTTGAGGCGACAATACCTGAACGCCCCACTGCCCGTACCCAACATCTTTGAATAAATCTGCCCGCTCGGATATTTTCCAAAATTTCGCGAGCTCGGACGCGGAGTCCGGAATACCCCGAATCGTCGAATCAAGCGCAACCGAATCAGCAAAATCAGATCTCAGAAAAAAATGACATTCCCTTCCAAAATGAAAAGCCCTTCTCGCCACAGACCAATCCGCCTTCATCTTCTCGACAATAACATTCAATTTTCCCATAATTGACTGATATCCCTCCAGAATGCGCTGAGGCTGCCAGATCAGTTCATCATCTACACCTACTGCAGCAAGAGCAGTTTATCTTTCTTCCCACCTCAAAGGTCAACTCGCAAATACACTGTTCGCGGACGTGATACATCCGAAGAAAATTTTAATTCATCGAACACCCCACAAGAGTCAAGCGGAAATTCTGCGTAATTTTTATTTTTTGACACCAAGGCGACCCCAAGCAAATCGCCACCTTTAAAGATAAGCCTTCAAAATACTTCGATCAAACGACTTATTCCCGGACACATTTTTACCCAGCAAATACTCGACATCCAGTCCATCTTGACCGACACCATTCTTCTTCGCCGCGAAAACGATAGTCAAAAATGGGTACGAGTAGTAGTTCGGGTTGTCCATTACATCCTTAATCAACCCCGAATTAACCTCCACCGCATTTACCACTCTCGGCAAGTAAATACCCACCACTTTTTCACATATCCATCGACACGTCGATTCCATCTCCACCTCATTCCGCGGCAAATCAACCACCCCGCCGACACTCGGCGAAAATGATTTTACCGCTTCCATAGATGTATTCATCGCCAGAACCAACCCCGTCGGAATCTTTGACTTGTATGGAGGATTACTGCCTACATAGAAATCCTGAAGACGAGGAGAATCAGCAGCAGCAGAAAGAATATACCCGTTTGCATTTCTTAGAAACCTGAATCCGATTCGCCCACTACCCGCCCCTTCGCGGTCGACAATAATTTCACCTCTCGACACCTTGACGCCGATCTCATTTATATTTCCCTTGAGAACCTCTTGCAATCTCTTCTCAAACTTCTTTTTCAGTTCAACGTCCATCTACACACCTCAATGTTTCAACACGTGAAACGCGTACAACACGGCCGATGTGATTCGGCCAGCCTTGTCACACGGGTGTCCACGCTTGCCATCATCGAGCGGAATCCCACAACCGGACAACGGAGCGCTATTGTGCGACAGCCTCATCTGCTTCTCAAAAATCGGCAATGAATGACGTCGCAATAGAAAACCCCGTCAACACTCGCAATTGAAAATCAATCCGAATCAGGATATATCTCTCGCAAACTTTCATCTCGACTAACTTGCGACCATACCGCACGACCCCACGCAACCCCACCATTTTTGAAGATGGATTTTATTTTACCCTCAAATTTTTCATTGAAATTCTCATCCGACTCGATAAAAACATCAACAATGTGATTTCCATCAGACAAAAAATCAGCAAGTCGATCAACCCGATCAACGACCTCGATAGAAAAATCATCGCCATCCCAATCTGCGATACAACGCCCCTTTTTATCCTTCACCGAAAGACGCGCACCAAATGCATTTTCGATTTTTTCAACCAGACCAAGAAAATCAATATCTTCCAGAAGAACAACGCTCAAGCAACGACCACGCTTAGAAATCATTTATATTTATTGGCCTAGAAATAGATGGACCATAAGCCTTACCAATCCCACTTGCAGCACTCCCTCTTTAAATAGTGCCCCCATAATCTCATTGCCCGTCGAGCGTGTAGAGAGTCATCGCAGTTTGGTGAAGCGCGCAACCAAATGTAGTGGTCCACATACGTGGATTCATGGCATAGCGATAAAATTCGACCGCCGCACGACCCAGTCGGATCGCGTGCCATGAACCAGTAAATGGTATACACAAGCCTCGTCGCCCCGGCAATACAAGCATTGAAACCAACTTACCGAGACTACCTGATCAGCCATCCATTTTAATCTATTTTCGCTCGCGACCGATCAACGCGAAAGAATGTCATATGACTGCTCGAACCGAATAATCAAGCAGTATTGCAAATTTCTCGATGTTAAAATTTAAGTCCTAAATTCATCATTTTCACGATAATAATTTATCTCATCAATAAACCACCTGACATTATCATTTTCATCGATCTTGTTTTTTAAAATATGGCTCAGCTGATTCACCAACATCCAACATCTCAAGTTATACTTCTCAACTGACTTCGGCATCTCCATGCCCTCGTCGTCCACATAAATTTCATCATCATCCAGATCTTGAATGTAATCCCACGGGATGTAGAAAAACCTCGCCCGCTCTGGGTCACTCCGCCAGGAATCAACATTTGCGTAAATCCAGTCTTTTTCTGGCAACGACTGGATATTTTCGGTTAGCCCCAACAGAGAATTATAAATTCGCACGAGCCCCCCCAACCGTTACACCTCTTTTACCCACAAGCTCATATGGAATTCATTTTATTCGACTATAAATCACAAATATCAACACAAACCCCTTCAGCCAGATCGACAAAAGTCCGCGTATTCGAGAAGAGTCACACTCAAACACCACCCTTGGTTATTGGACGAATCGCCCTCCGCGCGCCCCGCTCTTAACACAACTTACAATTGCATCGGTTTATACGAAAGCATTTTCTCCACAATTTCCTCCAGCGGCATATCCTCGCACTTTTTCTGAAATATATAATCCATTGCACTCGGATCAATCACATTCGCATTCAAAATTTCAATGTCATTTTCAGCCTCCTCGTCGGAGGCATAATTTGACTCTCTCATTCTTCCGACCAGTACGATCAATTCATCCCTATTCATCGCCCGACCTCTCACTAGGGGCATGCAGGATCCAGCGCGGCCATCGGCACCCATATGGATCATCGACTACCGCCCCGTTTCGCTCTTATTGCATATCTCCGGCACCCTTTTCTCGAAACTTCCCTCCAGCGGGAGCGAGGGACAAATTGCCGCACGAAAACCGCTGCTTCTTCTATTTAAGTTAACCCAACCACCGATCGCGTTAAGGCTCCGGATAAACGGGAATCTTTCTTTCGCCACGAATTTCAAAAATCTTCACATCACCGCCGCCGCCCTCCACCGATAACACTCGATCAGGAAAACGCCCCTCCGGCCATTTAACCACTATCCCGACAATACTCCCATCAGCATCATATGAATAATTCGTCTCCGTATACTCAAGATTTCGTTTTTCAAGCTGAAATACACTAGAGACCTTTCCCTTTACATAGTTCAATCGCACAACTCGAGTCACCTGTGAATCGGGATTCTCTTTAAATGTATTTCCATATACGTACCGAGTTGCAGAATTTTCTGAATATTGATAAAAATCATCGGAACGCATCCAATCCTGGTTTCCGGGTGGACCGCCCAATTTACCATACGCAACCATATGTATTACTCGCCCTTGATCATCGTACGAATAACAATACCGTCGGGGTCCGGGCTCCGATTTGCCTTTCAACATACGGCCGGGCTTCACTCCAAGTATCTCAGTACGATAGGGCTCGAGAGAAAATGGGGCACCGACACCAGTTCCCCACCCTTCTGATTTAGTGTTCTCTTTCGCGTGCTTCAAAAACTTTGAATAAGCTCCATCACTTTCATGCAGCAGCTTAACAAGATCGTCTTTCTTCATTTCTCACCTATCTTTTCCTGGGGAAAGTCTTCCCGCTCTCAAGGTCGGTCCTTATTTTATCCAATCCAGCATGAAAATCGGGGACCGTATTTGCATTATCCAAATGATCAAAAACGTATTGTTTGTATGCGTTACTGTGAACACCTTCCCCAGCATGGGCGGTCGATAAGTCGCCGGCTAGGCGCGAGCCAGTGTCTTTAGGCAGCCAAGCACCATTTTCACCCGCATTGATTGGTATCCCGAGATTATCCATCTTGGTTCGCAACGCCACCATTCTCGGATCAGTCGAATTCGACATTACGATATGGTGCGCCCGGTAGTCAGCGCTAGGTCTGTTTCCAAGATTTTGTGCAAGTTCCTTCGCGTCACTGGAGCACGATAGCCCCCAGGGGTCAATCCAGGTTATAGGGTTGGGGGCGTATTGGTAAAGGTTAGCCCCTCCTACCACCCCAATCGGATCCGGATTAATGAATCGCCCGATGTCCGGATCGTAGAACCGGAAAGTGTTGTAGTGCAACCCGGTCTCGCGATCCAGATACTGCCCCTGGAAGCGCAGGTTCTGTGGTCGCGGTACGTGTGTCGGCGTCGGCGCGACCACAGACACTTCGCCCCACGTGGCTGTCGGCCGCTGCGGCACCCGCGCAATCCACTCCTCCTGCACCGCATTGCCCCACACCTTGTAGCGTGCCTGCCAGACCAGCTCGCCATCCGCGTCAGTCAGTTCCTCCGGCAGCCCCGAAACGTCGTTGTGGAAGTAGTAGACGGCATCCCGTGCATCCGCATCATTAGCCGCCGCCTTCCCTTGATCGATCCGAGCAAGCGGCACGTAACTATTGGACTCGTACAAATACGTCAGCGCTTCCTCACCACGACGATCGTGATACGTCTCCTGCACCAACCGCATGCCGTCCCACAGGAAATCCGTACTCGCGTAACTGCCGTTGAGCTTCCGGATCCGCCGCCCGAACGCGTCGTATTCGAAGTGCGTCGTCGCGATGCCGAGCCGGTCCTTCGTCACGACCGACTTCAACTGGTTCCAATCGTCGTATTCAAGAATCAGCTCTTTGGCCGGCCCGTGCCCGCTCAGCTTGCGAACCAGCCGCCCATACGAGTCGTACTCGAAGCGCTTGTCCTCGAACATCTTGAGCCGGTTGTGCTCGACAAAGCCGCCCGGGTGATCGCTCGACACCAGGTTGGCCGCCGCATCCCAGCGAAACACTTCCGACGGCAATCCCGGCCCCACGGCCTGCTCGATACGCCCCGTCGGGTCATACCGATAGTTCGTGGTGCCGTAGCGCTGATCGCGCTTCTGGATCACGTCGCCTGCTGCATCGTATTGCCACTGCTTCGCAAGCAACTCGCCGCCCACCGTACCTCGCTGCGCAGCGTGCCGCGCCCGACGCCCCACCGCGTCGTACCCGAAATGACTCGTCAGCTTGCCCTGCGTTCGTAGAATCTCGCGATGCAGGTCATCCCGCTCGATATCGGCCACCGTGGCGCCATCGAAACGAATCTGGTGCACATGCCCCGACCCGTAATGCAGCCAATCGATCGTTCGTTCGCCGGAAATCGTCGTGCTGACGCGATTGCCAAGCTCATCGTAAGTGTGCGCGAGCCAGCCAGTCGGCGTGTACTCCTCGACGACCTCACCGCGCGCGTCGTATTTCAGGCTGACCCGGTTCTTCAGCGACGGCCCACGCGCGGCAAGCGCGTACAACTCCGCCGATGTGATTCGACCGGCCTTGTCATACAGGTATTCACAACGCTCATGCGGAGCTTGCTTCGCCGTCAACTGCCCGATCGCATCGCGCTCGTATCGCGTCTCGATCTGTCCATCGCGGACAATCGTGCCCTGGCCGCACACGTCGTACTCGTAGGTACGCTTGTGGCCATCGAGCCCGATCTGCGCGGAAACCAGATCGCGCCGCTCATACTGAAAACGGTATGTCTCGCGATTTTCGTTGGTGAGGCTCGCAAGCCTGAAAGCATCGTCGTAACCGAACCGCACCACGCGATCCGCCGCATCCGTGCGAGACAACAGCAACCCACGCGGATCGAGTTCATACCGCGTCCGACGCTGATTCGCATCAACGACCTCGACGAGCCGCCCCGCCGCATCGTATCGAAACGTCTGACGCGCACCGTCAGCCGTCCCGATCCCGGTAACGCGCCCCATCGCATCCGTTTCATACACGGTGGCCTGCCCGGCCGCGTCCGTCACCCGCGCGAGCGCACCACGTGCGTCATACGCGAACCGCGTGACCTTGCCGGAACAATCGGTATACGACGTCAACTGCGCCCGACCATTCCATTCGAGGAACTTGTACCCGCCACGCGCATCGCGAATCGTATGAACGAGCCCGCGATCGTCCCGGTAATACTCGGTCGCGAAACCCGCAGGGTCGCGCGTCATCGTCAGGTTGCCGCGATCGTCGTAGCGATAGATCCAGCGCGCATTGGCCGGATCGGTTTCAGCGACGGGCAGATCGTAGTGCCCGTTCCACTCGGTCCGCTCGACCTGGCCGAGCGCATCGATACGCTGCGTCTGCCGCCCGCGCTCGTCATATTCGAAGCGCGTCGTATTCCCGGCCGGATCGGTCGTACTGACCAATTGCCGCATCGCGTTCCACTCGAGCCGCCACACATGGCCTTCGGCGTCGGTATGACTCGTCGGTTGCCGATCCTCGTTCCACGTCCATTGCGTGACGCGCCCGATCTGGTCGGCGATCGTCACCGAACGCTGAACGAGATCCGCATCGAACGTGTACGCTTCGCCGTCGTCGGTCCAGTGGCGCACGACACGCGCGTCGCGGCCGACGCCCTGCCACGCATAAAAGCACGTCAAGCCGCCGCGCAACGTGTGCTGCACCATCAGTCCGCGCTCGTAGCCGAACCGTCGCCCGACGTGGCCGCTGCGATCGGTCACGGCCACCAGTTCGCCGGCGTCGTTGTACGTGTAACACACGAGCGTATCGGGGCGTTCGCCGTCCACACCACGCGTCAGCTCGATCGCGGCGATGCGTCGGGGGTGCGACGAATCGTAGACAAGCG
The DNA here is from genome assembly GCF_003853505.1 of Burkholderia sp. Bp9015. Lineage (NCBI taxonomy): Bacteria > Pseudomonadati > Pseudomonadota > Betaproteobacteria > Burkholderiales > Burkholderiaceae > Burkholderia > Burkholderia sp. Bp9015. The sequence goes on along the minus strand of NZ_QTPZ01000039.1, from coordinate 32,682 downwards.
TCAACAAACGACCCGCGCTATCACGCAGCAGCCCGGGCCGCACGACGTCATCGGCCGCTTCCTGCTCCACCTCGATCCAGTTGCCGTTGCGATCCTCGAGACGCCACAGCTTGAGCGTCTCGCTGTCCGCATCGCTGCGCGCACGGCCGAAATCGCGATACAGACCGTCGACCGTTTCGACCACATAGTGACCGCCGGCGGTACAGATCAGATAGATGCCTTCAGGCACGCTGAAATGACTCTCACCCGGCGGCACGGCCGGAAATTCGATATCGCGCCCCTGCTCATCCCAATACGTGATCGACGTGACCTCGCCGTGCTCGCGCGCAATCCGCAGCTCGACGCTGATCGGCACGCTCCAGCCGGTGCCGAACAGGCTGTCCGCACGATCGTCATGGCTGCTGTAAAAACGCCGCCACACGATCGGCAGCGGCCCGGGCAAAGCGAAGTCGGTGTCGTCCGTGCCGTCGAGAACCTTGCCGCCGGTGATGACGTTCACCGGATGGCCGGCCGAAGGTCTCGCCAGACTGCCGAGCCACGTCCCGAACGCACTCGCCGCGAAATTCATCGCGATACACGGCACCTTGCTCTTCAGGAACTGCCCCCAGCTCATCTTGCCGCGGCCGCAAACCGCCAGCGCAATCCCCAGCGCGGCGCCGAGCCAGCCGAGCCGCGTCGCCGACTTGACGTCCCGCACGCGCTGCGTGCCGCCGCCGATGAAAACGTTATCGGAGCCTTCGGCGATCGTCCCGTCGCAAGTCGTCTTGTCGCCGACGCGCGCGGCCGGCTGATCGTTGATATAAACGCTCCCCGACCCATCGGCAATCATCTGCGGCCCAGGATGATCCGTGCACGCAACGGTGTCGAGATCCCCCGGCTGCGCGGCCCGCGCCGCCGGCTTGTCGTTGACGTACACGTTGCCGGAGCCGCTCGCGATCTTGCCCTTGATCTCGGGCGGCGCGATCGAATCGGCCAGCGCCTTCGCGCCGTCGTCGATGGCTTCGTTCATGCCGCTCGCTTCCATCAGCGCGCCGGATCCCACCGCGACGCCCACGCCGATCGCAATCACGAGCGGCGTCGCCAGCCCGGCCGTGCCGATTTCGAGCGCGGCGAGGCCGACGAACACCAGCCCCTCCATCGCCTCGGCCACCAACGCGCCGACGACGGCACCGCCGATCACCGACCCGACCGTGCCGGCAAGCTCGCCCCAGAACGACGTGTGCTGGATCGGGTCTTCGAAGCGGGCGGCGGCGAAGTGTTCCGCGCTCACGACGCGTCACCCGGCCCGAGCAGGGTCGGCCGAGCCGCGCGCGGCTGGAAACTGGCAAGCATGCGGTCGGCGATCGCCTGCTGTTCGTCGGTCAGCGGCGCCGCGCTGGTCAGCGTCATCACGAGCACGCGGCCGGCGTCGTCCGATGGGAACATGGTCTGCATCTGATGCCAGAGCCGGCCGTCCCGTTCGTGCGTGGAATCGATCTGGATGCCCGCGCGCCCGCCGACCACGATCGGCCGGCGCGCCTTCTCGGTGAGCATCCGCGCATCGCGCGACGCCACTTCCCATTCGCGCGCGACGAATGCGTCGAGATTCTCGCCGTCGCGAAACCGCCCGCGGGCGATCACGAGGTTGAGGCCGCCGGGGCCGACGTTCATCATCAGGATGTTGACGGTGCGGTCGAGCGCCGCGTCCGGCAGTTCGAAGGTGCCTTCGTGGATTGCGTAGTGCATGGCTGGTGTCGTTCGAGTTATTTGTTGAGGTCGATGCGCTTGCCGTTGACCATCACGCCGTCGTCGGTCATCAGGATCACGGAACCCTTGTGTTCGAGGCGGATGCCTTCCGGCGCGAGCGAGATCGAGCTGTCCTGCACCTTCAGCAGGATGCCGCGCTCGGCCACGTACATCTGCGTGCCGCCGCCGCCGTCCTTGGCCGGCGTCGTCACCTCGACGGTGGTCGCGGTCGTGCTGCGCTTCTCGGCGATCGTCTCGGTCAGGTTGCCCTGCGGAATCTGCTTCTCTTCGCTACCCGTCGCCACCAGCACGGTACGCATCGGGCCCAGCACCTTGTGCGTCTCGTTGTTCTCGACGACGGTGTTCATGTCCTTCTGCGCGTGCATGAAGAACTCCTGCATGCCGTTCGTATCGGTCATGCGGATTTCGTTCGACCCCTGCCCCTTGTGCGTCTGGCTCTTGATCCCCATCGTCTGGCCAGCCGCGCCGTGGTACGGATTACCTTGCTCGCCGTTGAACACGCGCCCGACGATCACCGGGTTGTCGGGATCGCCCTGGTTGAACGCGACCAGCACTTCCTGCTTGATCCGCGGAATCGCGGCCGCGCCCCAGCCGTCGCCGGCCCACGGTTGCGACACGCGCACCCACATCGAATCGGAGCCGTCCTTCTTGCCGCGCCGGTCCCACGGAAAGTGCACTTTCACGGCGCTGCCGTTGGTATAGATCTCCTCGCCCTTCGGCCCGACGACGATCGCCGACTGCGTGCCGTGAATCACCGGCTTCGGCGTCGCGCGCGGCGCACGGTACGGAATCTTCTTCGGCAGCAGCGCGAACGAATTGCGGTACGGCAGCTTCGCGCTGTGCTGCGTGTAGTCGTTCACCGCTTCATGACGCACGTGCAGGATCACGTATTCCTGGTTGTTCTCGAGGACGGGATGATTCGCCACCGTGACGGCGCCGGCCGTCGTCATGCGCCACGCATAGCCGCCGCCGGTATAGCGATGGGCCTGCGCCTCTTCGGCCTCCATCGCGAAACGCGCATAGCGGTTGCCGTCGTCGCCGTGGTCGTACAGCGACTGGTGCTCGAACCGCTCGGTCGCGTCGAGCCGCGCATGCTTGAGGTTCTGCGGCTCGGCCTCGACCAGCATCAGCGGCGACGACGGATTCTGGTAATTGAAGTCGCGAAACGTGACCTTGCCGACCCCGAAGCGCCGGCCCTCGTGCAACTGGTCGATACCGCTGTCCTCACTCGCCTCGGTCGCGGCGAACGGCACGGTGGCCAGCCCGTCGATCGGACGGAACAGCAGGTTCGTGTCGCCGATCACGAGGAAATGCTTGTCCTTCTCGTAGCGGTGCGTCCAGACCAGCCCCTCCTGCTCCATCAGCCGCGCGCAAAAGTTGTAGTAAGTCTCCTGATACATCACGACGTACTCGAGCGGCTTCTGGCTCGTCCGGATATCGAACACGAAATCGGAAAACCCGTGCTCCTGGAAAATCTCGGTGAGGATGTCCTGCGCGGTCTTGTTCTGGAAGATCCGGCAGTCGGTGGAGCGCGTCAGGAACCAGAACCACGGCACGGCCGTCAGGTGATACTGCGTGACGTTCCCGGGATTGCCGGCGCGGTCGAACGATGCGACGTAGCCGTCGAAGTAGCGGTCGGTATCGCCGGTGCCGGTTGCGACGAAGCGTTCGAGCGTCGACAGGCGCGCCTGCTGGTCGAAGCGGATCTTGACCTGCTGGCCGATCAGGTCGTCCGGGCGAAGGTCGTGGCGATGCGACAGCAGGTCGAGGTGAATCTCCGGCAACCGGTTCACGTACTCGTCGACGACGGCCGCGCTGACCAGCAGCACGTCCGGGCCGAGCGGCGTATCGAGCGTCACGTAGCGATTGAGCTGGGTCAGGCGCGCGGGGTTGGCGGCGCCGTTGATCACCTCGGCAATCGCGCCGGGCGTCTTGTCCATCAGCGAGAAACCGGTTTGCGCGAGTTGCATCGCGCGCTGGACGGTGTCGACGTGCCCGGCCAGGCCGGCGAGCGGGCCGACGCTTCCGGCAACACTCGATGCGATCGGACCTGCGAGGCCGCCGAGCGCGCTCAGGGAGCCGAGCGCACTGCCGCCCAAACCGTTGGGAATACCCCCGTTCGGAGCGAAACTCATTCTTGTTCCTTGCTTGTGTTCTCAGGTTCTGTCGGCCGGTTCGCCGGGCCGAAGCCTCGATAATGTAGGTCAAAACCCGGGGGCGCGAAAGACGCCTTCGCAAACGTTTTCGTTATCGCCCCAATAATCGGGAACTAGATCAAAGGCTGGGTGCCGGGACAAGGTTGCCCACGCCGAAGCACCGCACCGGTATGGGCTGAAAACAGCACGATCTGCACGAAGCTGTTAACCGGAACGTACGGCGCGAAAAACCGGTCCATCACGTGCGCGAACCCGCCCAGGCTGAACCCGGCGAAGCGCTGCTCGTCCACGACCAGCCGCACTTCCAGCCCTTGCACGAACGCCGAGGCCGGCTTGCCGGGCAGCCAGCACCGCACGCGCGCGGTCGACAACGAGACGAGCGCATCGAAGCGCCGTCCGGCATCGACCGAATCCTCCGCCCAGCGTGCGCAAAGCCGCCTGAGCTGAGCCAGGCCGCCTTTGTCCAGCCGGATCGCCTGTGGCACGAGAAGCGACAGCAGATCCCACAGTTCCCCGTGGCGGAAAGCCCGCGCCCGGCACCGGGTCGGCCGGTTCAGCAACATGATCGTTCCCACCGGGTCGCCTTCCGCCGGCGTCAGTTCGCACGCCTGCATCCCGGACAGGTCACCCTGGGTACAGGAAAGCCGGATCGCCAGATTGCGCTTGCCCGGATCGGCAGGTTGGCCGTCCCGGTCGGTGAGCTGGAGTTCGACGCCGTGGAGCGGCTCTGGCGTCTCGTCCGGGGCAGGCGTCGGTGTCGGCGCTTTGTCCGCCTGTTTGGCGTCGGGGTCGACAGGCTTCCGCTTCGGTGCCCGCCTCGCCTCGTCGCGCAATACAGTCCAGAACAACCCGGGACGGCCGTCCATGCCGTGCCGCAGGGAATGGAATGGCGCCAGTGCCGATGTCCCCGCGTCGGAAATCTCACGCACGGAGTCGATCGACCAGATGTCCGTGCGCGGCGTACCGGCCTGAGCCAGCGCCTTCACCGGGTAATACGCGCAACCGGCACGCGTCTCGATCGGCGCAGCATCGTCCGGGAACAGGTTGATCACGGGCGTACAGAACAAGCGCACATGGTCCGCCGTCGCGGCGGCCAGACGCTGGGCGCGATGCGAGTCCCGATGCACGCCGGCGATCGCGAGATGCAGCGCGACGCGACGACCGTCGCCGGCGGCACGCTTGAGCAGCCTCATGTCGACGTCGACAAAGTCGAAACGCTCCGGAGCGGCGCAGTACGTCATCAGCAGGTGAAACGGCCCGAGGGCGTCGTCGGGCGGCGGGGCGAGCAGCGCATCGGCCGGCTCGACGCCGACGGCCGTGATCGCCACGCCCGGCAGGCGCTTCCAGCGACCGGACTCGCCCACTTCGGCGAAACTTCGTACGGCAAGCAGCAGCGCGGCGTCCGCGAGTGCAGCGACAACCTCGCGCGCACCGGTGAAGTGCAGGCGCAGCCTGTCCGGCACGATCGCAAACGTGGCTTCCGATGCAGTCAGCTCGAACGTGATGCTCAGGAAGCCGGACGTTTCGGCGGGCAACGCCGCGTCTCGCGGTGCGATCGCCGACGTCGTGTAACGCACGGCCGCGACGGTCAACGGCACGATCGTGACGTCATCTGTCATCCGAAATACTTCGCGGCCGGCCGGCGCGATCAATCGGTCACCGCGGGGGATGACGCGAGGTGCGGTCTGCTTGTCGGTCTGGCCGCCACGAAATTGCGCAATCGCGCAGGAAGGAAACGGGCGCAGGAACGTGCCGTGCAGCGATTCGAGAAGGCTGTGTGAAAACGCAGGCACGTCATCCTCGAGACGGATGTCGTGAGACGCCGCCAGCAACGCGAACGACTGCAACAAGCGTTCGACGTGCGGGTCGTCCGAATGCTCGCCAGTGATCGCAAGGCGCGCGGCGATCTTGGGAAAGCGCTGCGCGAACGTCTGCATCGAACGGCGCAGCAGCGCAAGCTCACGTTCGAAATGCCGAAGCAGGTCGTTGGGTTCCAGGGCCATACACGTTCCGGTAGCCGCTGCACTCGCCGCTTGGCCATGCAGCGTTCAAAAAAGGCGGAACGATTTTATTCAGGCAGTTGAAAACTTCGTTTCAGATTTTCCGGGAAACTTCCAGTCACGCGTGTCCGTTTCGTGCCGCAGATCCGGCCCGGTTGCCGTGATCATCAAGGTTCGCCGCTCGCGAATGGACGTTCGGGCTTCTGCATGGCAATGGTGGCAAACTGTTACAGCCCAACGCATGCGCTCCCCTCACCGCGGCGACACCACAATCGCCGCCCTCCGGTTCTGCGCCCGCCCGGCGGGTGTCCGGTTATCCCCCACCGGATCGCTCTTCCCCTTCCCGACCACCGCGATCTGCTTGCCGTCCAGCCCCACATCCACCAGCTCGATCGCCACCACCTCCGCCCGCCGCCGGGACAACTCGAGATCGTAAGCCGTCTCCCCTTCCTCGTCCGAGTACCCATAAACCCGCACACCGTTGATCCCGGCCGACCTCAACGTCCTCCCGATCCGCTCGACGATCCGCCTGACGACCGGCTTGAGGTTGTACCGATCAAAGTCAAACAAAATCGGCCCCGTCGACCCGAACTCGAACCCCTGCTCGGTCTCCTGAAACCCGGCCGACTTCAGCGCCGTGACTTGCGTCTGCGTGAGCCCACGATGAAGCGGCGGCGTCTTGCACCCGCCGAGCAGCAGGCACAGCAGCACCGCGCTCGCGACGCACATCCTCCCCATGCTCACAGATAACGCGTTTTTCATCACAGTCCCCTTGCTTCGCATGCGCCCGCATCGCGTGCGCTTCTTATCCCGCCGCCGCGGCCTCGCCCGCAGCGCGAAACGATCGACGTCAAACCGGCCCGGCTACGCCTTCCGACAACTGCCACGACCCCGGCCGCGCACGCTTGGCGCGGTACATCGCGGCATCCGCCGCGCGCAGCAAGCCGCTCGCGTCGGACGCATGGTCGGGATACAGCGCAACGCCGGCACTCATCATGGTGGCCACCATGCGTCCGTCGGGCAACTCGATCGACGACACCATGCCGGACAAAATCTGGTCGGCGATCAGGCACACGCTGTCCGTGTCGCGCACACCCGTCAGCATCACCGCGAATTCATCGCCGCCCAGGCGAGCGACGAGATCGGTTTCGCGCACCTGCGCGCGCAACCGTGCCGCGACGCCGACCAGCACCGCATCGCCGGCATCGTGGCCAAGGCAGTCGTTGATTTCCTTGAAGCGGTCGCAGTCGAGATACAGGATGGCGACCCGCTGTCCCGTCAACACGGCGTCGCAGAGTGCAAGCGACAGACGCGACTCGAACTGCACGCGGTTGGGCAAACCGGTGAGCGCATCGTGCGTCGCCTTGTATTCGAGCGACGCGTTCTCGTCGCGCAGCGTGTTCTGCCATTCCTCGAGTTCATCGAGCAGCGCATTGAAGTCGTCGCCGAGCTGGTTCAGTTCGGCGATCGCCACCGGCTCGACACGACGCGCGAATGCACGCTCGCGCCGCACGGCGTGCGCGACGGCGGCAAGCGCGCGCAGCGGCGCGACGATATTGCGCAGCAGACGCTTCGAGCTGATGTAAGCGCCGAACACGCTGACGACGAGACAGCCGAGAATGCCGCCGATGCCGCCGAGCAGGAATCCGAAGAACTGATGCCCGCGGCCACGCACGATCACCTGACCGACGACGATGCCGTCGTGCATCACCGGAACGGTCACGGCGCCCGGCAACGCGAGAGCGGCGACGACGCGCTCGAGCCCGGCGATCCGGCCGCCGGCAGGCAGCTTCCAGGTCGCGAACAACTGCCCCTTGTTGTCCGTGACCACCACCTGCGCGACGTCCTCATCGCTGGCGATCGTCGCGATCGCTTCGCTCGCCGCGGCACGGTCGCCGAACACGAGCGCCGCCTCGACCGTGTAACCGAGCGAGCGGGCCAGCAGGTTGAGGTTGTTGCCGGCATACGCACGCAACGCGATCACGGCGACGACGATCAGCGACACGGCGGCCATCGTCACCGCGACGAACGCCAGGCGCAGGTGCGCGCGGCGCAACACGCTTTGCAGCGTCGGGCGCGGCACGCGTGAGGACGCGATGGGGGGCGCGGAACGTGTCATGGCGTCAGCGTCCGCCGCGCGAGGTTGAGCACGTTCGGATGCACGCGCACGCCACTGCGCGCGACGGCGTCGAGATTGATGTCGAACGTCACGTGCTCGCCTTCGACCGTCAGACAGAACATGCTGCCCGCGGTGCACGACGGATCGTGTTCGGCGATGGTCAGCACCGGACGGCCGGCGAGCGCGGTTCTCACCCGCATTCGCTCGTCGTTGCCGAGCGCGCCGAGATACACGACGTCGCAGGCGATGCCGAGCGAGGGATCGTCGAAGCGGACGCGCTGCACGTCGAGCACGGTCGAGCCGGCCTGCATCGTGTCGGTGAGGTCGCCCGCGTAGTCGGGCCTGCCCGTCACGCACAGATGCAGGCGCACGGGCGTCGTCGGCCAGCGCGTGAAACTGACGATGCCGAGCACGACCTGGCGTACGTTGGAGTCGTGTGACGAAAAGGCGGGACCCGTCGGGCCGGCGGGCGTCGCGGTGGCTGCGACGTGCATCGTGTCGACCGGGTCGCCCCTGTCGGCAAGCGATCCGGCGAGGACGGAAGGGACAACGCTCAGAACGCAAACGATTGCGATGAATGCGTGACGCAACGACGCGACTCGGCCCGACCGGCCGCACGCCGTCCGCGCGGCGATTGCCGCCGCACCCGCTGGCGTCGATGCGGCCGCATGCTTCGCGGCCGTCGCGCACACACTCGCATCCATGATGGAAACATCGGTTGCAGTCGTTCCCGGCCCTGCCTCCTGCCTGCCGTGTGCGTGCGCAGGTACCGTGTCACGCACATGATTGCTTCCATCTTAGGTAAAAATTCGCAACCCGAACCAGTGGGATACTCCCGCCAAATAACCGTCGGAAAGTATGTTGAATCAGCGTTGAGCCTGGTGATGGCGGTGAAAGCGAAGCGCAACGCCGATCTGAATTCGGCTTCCGCAGATTGATCAGCGGATAGGACGACCGTGCGCATCAAGCACATGCAGTTTCGCAGAGGCGCACCGGGCCGGTTTCCAATACGCATCGATGCACAGCCAGTAAAAGTTGCTGCACGATTCCGCGCCTGACGAAACGGATCCGTCATACGATGCGCGACACGACAAGGATTCATGCGCCCGCGGAAAACGGTACCTACTTCGCTTTACACGGCACGGTCCGGAATACATACCCGTACCCGTCCTTCACGGCCTCCGACACACTGTCGTCACCGATGCGTGCGAACAACCCCGCACGACTGTCCCCACGGCACGCGCTTGCCGCCGAATACGTCGTCCGTACCAGCACGTGAGAAAACAGCGTCCGGGTCTCGATACTGCCTATGAGATAGGTGGGCCCCATCAGCAACGCTATTGCCCAGAACACCATGCCACACGGCGCCAGCATGGCAATCACCTGGCGAAGCCGCTTCCGGCCGTCAGGCTCCGTTTTTTTTAGCCCGAACCTGAGCCTTCTCCAGGTCACGGTCATCCGTTCAGCTCCGTGCGTGCTGAATATCCTGACTTGATTTGCAGCATGCTGAATGATCATGCTGCCGACCAGGAAAACCAACTGAAATACGAAGAACGCAACGAGCATAAGTCCCGCTGCCTGAACCAGACGCAGCGCGAAAAATACGGAAGCCGACAGGCCCGTGAAGCTGGAAAAGTGGTCGGCGGTTTCATGCGTCAGCGTCAGGACCAGTCGCTCCGCGTCCGAGTGCGCGAGCCAAAGCGCGATCGACGCCACCGCCAGATAGGCGCCCTTTCCCAATACCTTGCTCCACGTCCAGCGCGCGACCAGGCTCAACACATGGTAGATGTGTCGAGCAGCCGCGTATGCAAGGAGAAGAAACACCGGTATGGAGAAACGGCCGATCCGCGGCATATCCAGCCCAATCCACAGGATTCCGGAAAGCAGCAACATCATTGCGACCAGACCATAAGCCACGGTGACATCCGGAGGAAGTTTCGCGATCGGGCGCAGTTTCCGCATGACTCTGACCGTGCGGCGGATCAGCCATGTTCGAAATGGCCGCAGCATGGGGATCCATTCACGCAAGATCCCATACAGCATCGTTGCCGAAATCGCACCGACCACAAGTCTGATCACCAGCTGAAACCTGAGGAGCTGCAGGATGACGAACAGTCCCGCCAAAACGGCTGCGCTGCGAACGAGCGGCGATCGATGCCACGGAATTGCGGCAGGTTGTCGGGCCTCGGAAATATTGTTTTCGGGCATGGAGCGCTCTCGTGACCAGTTGGCAAATTCGACGAAGTCGCCCGCTCTCCAGGTACTCGAATCGCTCCGGAAGTGAGAAATGCAATTTGCGCGACGCCTTCGTATCCGGCTGCGTACGGCCGGCCGCCTAGCGTACAACCGGAATGGTTGTTGCGACAACCTCACGGCCAAGCGCCCGATTCGCGCATCGTCGCGTTCGCGAGTATCCTAGCTGATCATTCGATTGCAATTCCGAGCACCCGACCGAAGCGCCGTCGCCGACTTCGAGTGTTGATCGCTAACCGTCTATTTCGCCTTCCCTCATGGACTTCGACGTAATCGTTCTGGGCGCGGGCATCGTCGGCGTCTCCGCCGCGCTGCACCTGCAGGATCGCGGCCGCAAGGTCGCCCTCGTCGACCGCGGCGCGCCCGGCGAAGGCACGAGCTTCGGCAACGCGGGGCTGATCGAGCGCTCGTCGGTCGAGCCGTATCCGTTCCCGCGCAGCCCGTTCACGCTGATGCGCTACGCGCTGAACCGCTCCACCGATCTCTACTGGCACAGCACGTCGCTGCCCGCGTTCGCGCCGTGGCTCGCGAGGTTCTGGTGGGAATCGGCGCCGCTGCGTCACGCGGCGGCCTCGCGCGACATGCTGCCGCTGATCGAGCGCTGCATCGTCGAGCACGACGCGCTGATCGCACGCGCCGGCGCCACCGAGCTGATCCGCGCGAGCGGCTGGATGGAAGCGTTCCGCACGCCGGCCGCGTTCGAACGCGCCGTCACCGATGCGGGACTCACCGCGCGCCGCCACGGGCTCGGCATCACGCCGCTCGATGCCGCGACGCTGCGCGCGCAGGAACCGAGCCTCGCGCCCGGCTTCTGCGGCGCGCTGCACTGGCTCGATCCGAAAAGCGTCGTCGATCCGTCCGCGCTCGTCAAAACCTATGCGCAACTCTTCGTGCAAGGCGGCGGCACGCTGCTCACGGGCGATGCGGCGAGCCTCGACGCGCTGTCGCCCGGCTGGCAGGTCACGACGGACGACGGCAAGATCGCCGCGCCGGCCGTGGTCGTCGCGCTCGGCCCGTGGTCCGACACGGTGTTCGGCAAGTTCGGCTACAAGATTCCGCTGCGCGAGAAGCGCGGCTATCACATGCACTACGCGCCGTCCGAACGCGGCGCGCCGTCGGCGCCGATCGTCGATCGCGAATACGGCTACGTGATCGCGCCGATGCGGCGCGGCTTGCGGCTGACCACCGGCGTCGAGATCGCCCGGCGCGGCCTGCCGCCGACCGGCGTACAACTCGAGCGCGCGGAACGCGTCGCGCGCCCGGTGTTCGGCTTCGGCGAACGGCTCGACCCGCAGCCGTGGCTCGGCTTCCGGCCGTGCACGCCCGACATGCGGCCGGTGATCGGCCCCGCGCCCGCGCATCGCGGGCTGTGGTTCTCGTTCGGACACAACCATCACGGGCTCACGCTCGGCCCCGTCTCCGGCCGCCTGCTGGCCGAGATGATGACCGGCGAAGCGCCGTTTACCGACCCGACGCCCTACCGCGCCGACCGCTTCTGATTGCGCTCGCCCGCGCTCAGTCGAGCGCGCGGCCGAAGATCCGGATCACCTCGTCGAGATGCTCGGCCATCGCACGGCGCGCGGCCTCCGGGTCGCGCGCACGGATCGCGTCGAGGATCGCGCGGTGTTCGAGCTCCGAGCGGTGCGGCATGTCGTTGGGCATGTACAGCGACTGCAGCCGCTGGAACATCAGGTCGTACTTGTGCGCGAGCAGCTGCTTGATCATCAGCGCATACGCGGGGTTGTCGCTCGCTTCCGCGATACGGATATGGAACAACCGGTCGCCCGGATGCGTGAGCGAGCCGCTGCGGTTGTCTTCCTGGTTGCGCAGGAACGCCGCGTGAATCCCTTCGATCTGCGCGTCCGAGCCGTGCTTCGCGGCGAGCGACGCGGCTTCCGGCTCGATCAGCCGGCGCGCCTGCAGCAGCGCGAACGGCGGGATTTCGGTATCGAGGTCGAGCGCGATGCCGAGCTCGGGATCGATCTCGACGACCGGGAACGGCGCAACCTTCGTATCGGGCCGCGGCTCCGGCGCGGCGGCCGCCTCGGGTTGGCGCACCTTCACGCCGTCGCCGACACGCACGCTGACGAGCCCGCTGACTTCGAGCGCGATCAGCGCCTCGCGCACCGACGTGCGCGACACGCCGAACTGCTCGGCCAGTTCGCGCTCGGGCGGCAAATAGCTGCCCGGCGGGAAGTCGCCGGACTCGATCATCGTGCTGAGCTTGTCGGCGATCTGCTGGTAGAGGCGGCGGTTCTGAATCGGCTGGATGGACATACGTTGATACAGGTAAGCGATTGCATTGCGGACGGTCTGACGAATGGAGCGCGCGCGTCGGGCCGTTCGCGCCTATTTTATATGCGGGGCTTCGAATCGCCGGGCAGCGCATAGCAACGCGCGGCCGTGCCGCCCCACAGCGCGTTGCGCTCGGCCGCCGACAACCGCGCTTCGGCCCAGCGCTCGACCAGCGACGCCACTTCGTCATACGACGCCGCAAGCAGGCACACGGGCCAGTCCGACCCGAACATCAGCCGCTGCGGGCCGAACGCGTCGAGCGCCGCGTCGAGGCATTGCTCGATGTGCCGGATGTCCTGCCCGCGCAGGCCGCGCCGCCAGTCCGTCTCGGTCACGAGCCCCGACAGCTTGCACACGACGTGCGGCAGCGCGCCCAGCTCGCGCAACCCGGCACGCCAGCGGGCAAGCGCAGCGCCATCGCGGTGGAATTCGGCGAGCGGCGGCTTGCCGGCATGATCGAGCACGAGCCAGTGCGCATCGTGCCGCGCGCAGAACGCGCGCACGTCGGGCAACTGGCGCTCGAACACGAGCACGTCGTACACATAGCCGTTCGCCTGCAGCCACGCGACACCGCGATTGAACGCGGGATCCGCGACGAACGCGCCGACGTCGGCTTCGTCCTGCACCTGGTGACGAAAGCCGCGCAGCTTCGGGCTGCGCCATTCGGCGATGCGCTCGGCGAGTTCCGGCGCACCGAGATCCTCCCAGCCGACCACCGCCGCGATGTGCGCATCGTCGCGGGCGAGATCGAGCAGGAACGCCGTCTCGTCGCGCCCGGCGCGCGCCTGCACCGCGATCGACGCGCCGAGCGCCTGTGCATGCATCTGCGGCCACAGCGCGTCGGGCAGGTAGTCGCGGGCGAGCACGCCCATGCCGGGACCGATCCACGGATAGTCGGCCGCGCGGTAACGCCAGAAGTGCTGGTGGGAATCGATACGCACTGCGCCCATGGTGTCCTCGTGATTCACCGTTGCCCGCCGCGTCACGTCGCGCTCAGTCGTACAGCACCGCCGTGATTTTCGGGTCGTCGATATTGGTCTTGTCGTACCAGTAGAAACCGGTATCGATGACCTTCGGCAGCTTCTCGCCCTTGACCGACTTCACGGCCGCCTCGACCGTCTTGTAGCCGATCCCGACCGGGTTCTGCGTGATCGCGCCGGCCATCAGCCCGCTGCGGATCGCGTCCTTCTGCTGCTTGCCCGAATCGTAGCCGATGATCACGACCTTGCGCTTCATCTCGCGCACGCCGTTCACCACGCCGATCGCCGAGCCTTCGTTGGTGCCGAACAAGCCCTTGAGCTTCGGATACGCCTGCAGGATCGACTTCGTCACTTCGGTGGACTTCAGCTGATCGCCCTCGCCATACTGCACGGTCACGACCTGCACCTTCGGGTGCGCGGACTTCATCCGTTCGAGAAAGCCGTCGCGGCGGTCGATGCCCGTGCGGCTCGTCTGGTCGTGCGCGACCACGGCCACCTCGCCTTCGTCGCCGATCAGCGCGGCGAGCTTGTCGGCGGCGAGCGCGGCGGCGGCCTTGTTGTTGGTCGCGGCGGTCGTCACCGGGATGTCGCTGTCGACGCCCGAGTCGAACGCGATCACCGGAATCTTCTCGGCCTGCGCCTTCTTCAGGAGCGGCAGCGCGGCCTTGCTGTCGAGCGCCGCGAAGCCGAGCGCGGCCGGCTTCTTCGCGATCGCGGCGGACAGCATGTCGATCTGCTTGTCGACCATCGCCTCGGTTTCGGGGCCTTCGAACGTCACCTTCACCTTGTAGTCCTTCGCGGCCTGCATCGCGCCCGCCTTCACGGCCTGCCAGAACTGATGCTGGAAGCCCTTCGAGATCAGCGGGATGTAGGATTCCTGCGCCTGCGCGCCGGCCGTCGCGCCGACGGCGAACGTCAGCCCGACGATCGCGTTCAACACCTTGCTCCTGATCACTTCGCGTCTCCTTGGTTGGTATCGACTGAAATGCCGGCCCGGCCGGCGGTGAAGCGCCTGCATGTTCGTGTTCGTGCGTGCATGCGTCAGCGGCGGCGCCGGCGCAGGATGTCCACGTAGACGGCGAGGATGATGATCACGCCCGTCACGACCGTCTGCCATTCCTGCGCGACCGACATGATGCGCAGGCCGTTGGTCAGCACGCTCATGATGAACGCGCCGATGATGGTGCCGACGATGCTGCCCGCGCCGCCCGACAGCGACGTGCCGCCGATCACGACGGCCGCGATCGCGTCGAGCTCGTAGCCTTGCCCGAGCGCGGGCTGCGCGGAATTCAGCCGCGACGCGATCAGCAGCCCGGCGATCCCGCACACAGCGCCGCTGAACGTGTAGACGGCGATCTTCCACGCATCGACATTCACGCCGGACAGCCGCAGCGCTTCCTCGTTGCTGCCGAGCGCGAACGTGTAGCGGCCGAAGATCGTCCGGTTCAGCACGATCGACGCGCCGACCGCGACGAGGAACAGGATCAGCACCGCGTTCGGGATCGGCAGCGCGGGAACGAGGCTGCCGATCAGCGAATCCTGCGCGATCGACGTGAAGCCCGGCGTGTCGTTGAAGTAGATCGGCCGCGTGCCCGAGATCACGAGCGACAGCCCCTTGAGCAGCATCATCATGCCGAGCGTCGCGATGAACGGCGGCACCTTCATCTTCGCGATCACGAAGCCCGACACGCTGCCCGACAGCGCGCCGAACGATAGCGCGGCCAGGATCCCGAGCGGCAGCGGCAGGCCCCACTTCGTCAGCACGACGCCGGCCATCACCGCGCAGAAGGTCATCAGCGTGCCGACCGACAGGTCGATGCCCGACGTGATGATCACGTAGGTACACGCGACGGCCAGCACACCGTTCACGGCGGTGGCCTGCAGGATCGTCACGAGGTTGTCGACTTCGAGGAAGTTCGGCGACGCGAAGCTGAAGAACACGATCAGCAGCACGAGGCTCGCGAACGCGAGCAGCTTCTGCCGCGCGGCCGGGTTGAAGAAGCGGGCACGGAGGCCCGCTGCGCCGGCCGGCGTGTCGCCGGTGGCAAGAGGCGGAACGGGATGCGTATCGTTGGACATGATCGGGTAAGCGTCGGAATCAGGACAATACGGTCGACTCGCGCTGCGTCGCGAGCTGCATGATCTTTTCCTGCGTGGCGTCGGCCGCGCGCAATTCGCCGGTCACGCGCCCTTCGCACATCACGAGGATCCGGTGGCTCATGCGCAGCACCTCGGGCAGCTCCGACGAGATCATCACGATCGCCTTGCCGTCGGCGGCGAGCGCGTCGAGCAGCTTGTAGATTTCGCTTTTCGCGCCGACGTCGATGCCGCGGGTCGGCTCGTCGAAGAACAGGATGTCGCAGTCGCGCAGCAGCCACTTCGCGATCACGATCTTCTGCTGGTTGCCGCCCGACAGGAGCCGCGCCGGCTGCGCGACGGACGGCGTGCGGATCGCGAGCTGCCGCACGTACGACTGCGCGGTGTCGCGCATCCCGCGCGCATCGAGGAACATGCCGCGGCGCACGAAGCGCCGCATGCTCGACAGCGCGATGTTGTTCTGCACGTCCATCCCGACCGCCAGCCCGAAGTGCTTGCGGTCCTCCGAGAGATAACCGATCCCGTGCCTCACCGCGTCGGCCGGCGTGCGGATCGTCACGGTCTTGCCGTGCACGCGGATCTCGCCCGCGTCGACCGGGTCCGCGCCGAACACCGCGCGCGCGACCTCGGTACGGCCCGCGCCCATCAGCCCCGCAAAGCCGAGGATCTCGCCGCGCCGCAGCGTGAAGCCGACATCGCGGATCGCGCGGCCGCGCGACAGCCCGCGCACCTCGAGCGCGACCGCGTTGGCCGACGTATCGGGCGGCGTTCGGAACGTCGCATCGAGCTGGCGGCCGACCATCATCGCGATGATCGCTTCCATCGACGTATCCGCCATCGGCACGGTCGCGACGTACTTGCCGTCGCGCATCACCGTCACGCGATCGGCGATCTGGCGCAGCTCGTCCATCTTGTGCGAGATGTAGACGATGCCGACGCCGTGCGCGCGCAGGTCGCCGATGATGCGGAACAGCTCGGCGATTTCCGCGTTGTTCAGCGCGGCGGTCGGTTCATCCATGATCAGCACGCGCGAGTCGAACGACAGCGCCTTCGCGATCTCGACCATCTGCTGCTTCGCGACCGTCAGCCGGCCGACCGGTGTGCGCGGGTCGAGATCGAGCCGCATCCGCGCGAAGATCGCGGCGGCGTCGCGGTTCAGCCGGTCCTCGTCGACGAACACGCCGAAGCGGCCGCGCGGCTCGCGGCCGATGAAGATGTTCTGCGCGACGCTCAGGTGGTTCATCAGGTTCAGTTCCTGATGGATGATGCCGATCCCGAGCGCCTGCGCGGCGCGCGGATCGTCGATGTCCACCGCGCGGCCGTCGATCCGGATCTCGCCTTCGTCCTTCTGGTACACGCCGGCGAGAATCTTCATCAGCGTCGACTTGCCCGCGCCGTTCTCGCCCATCAGCGCATGCACTTCGCCGGCGCGCAGGTCGAAGCGGCAATCGTCGAGCGCCAGCACGCCCGGAAAGCGCTTGCTGACGCCGGTCAGCTCGATCAGCGCCGCGGGCGCGGGGGTCGTCGGGTTCGGATCGGGTTGCATGGCTCGCCGCCCTCAGCCGATCGCGCGATCGAGATGCGTATAGCCGCCGTCGACGAACAGCCACTGGCCCGTCGTGTGCGATGCGCGCGCCGACAGCAGGAACACGGCCGTGTCGGCAATCTCGTCGGCGGTCGTGAAGCGCTTGCCGAGCGGCACCTTGTCGGCAATTTCCGCGAGCTTCGCTTCCGGGTCGTCGAAGCCCGCGATCCAGTTCCGGTAGAGCGGCGTCATCACCTCGGCCGGGATCACCGCGTTCACGCGCACGCCGTCGTCGCGCAGCGCGACCGCCCATTCGCGCGTCAGCGCGAGCTGCGCGCCCTTCGATGCGCAATAGCCGCT
The DNA here is from genome assembly GCF_003853505.1 of Burkholderia sp. Bp9015. Lineage (NCBI taxonomy): Bacteria > Pseudomonadati > Pseudomonadota > Betaproteobacteria > Burkholderiales > Burkholderiaceae > Burkholderia > Burkholderia sp. Bp9015. The sequence continues at coordinate 15,151 of NZ_QTPZ01000039.1, read as the reverse complement.
CGTGTTGCCCTGGCCGGTGACGGCCGTCTTCGACGAGATGTTGACGATCGCACCGCGCGTCGCCTTCAGGTGCGGCACGCAGTAATGCGCCATCACGTAGTAGTGGATCAGGTTGCGTTCGAGCGACGCGACGAACGCGTCGCGCCCGGCATCGAGCCCGACGCCGTCGTTGATGCCCGCGTTGTTGACGAGGCCGTCGATGCGGCCGAAGCGCGCGACGGTCTGCGCGACTGCGTCGCGGCACTGTGCGTCGTCCTGCAGCTCGACGGACACGCACGCGGCGCGCGGCTGCTTCTGCGCGAGTGCGCGCCAGAAGCCGTCATCCGGCGCGTGGCGCGCGAACACCACCGGAATCGCGCCTTCGCCGGCAAGCCGCATCGAGATCGCGGCGCCGATGCCCGACGCGCCGCCGGTCACGATCACGACCTTGTCTTGCAGATTCAAATCCACTTCGCGTCTCCGTCGTTCATGTTGTCGCCGCGCGCAGGTCATGCGCGGGTCGTCGTGCGCCGTCGTGCTGCGCGCTGCGCGCTTCAGCCGCGGAACCGGTACTGCTCGAGCGATGCCGGCTTCATCTCGATCGAGAAGCCGGGTGCCGTCGGCGGCAGGTACGCCGCGCCGCGCACGACACAGGGCTCGACGAAATGCTCGTGCAGGTGATCGACGTATTCGGTCACGCGCCCTTCCTTCGTGCCGGCAATGCACACGTAGTCGATCATCGACAGATGCTGCACGTATTCGCACAGCCCGACGCCGCCCGCATGCGGACACACCGGCAGCCCGTACTTCGCGGCCAGCAGCATCACCGCGAGTATCTCGTTCACGCCGCCGAGCCGGCACGCATCGATCTGCACGACGTCGATCGCGCCGCGCGCGATGAACTGCTTGAACATCACGCGGTTCTGGCACATCTCGCCGGTCGCGACCTGCACGGGCGCGATCGCCTCGCGGATCTTGCGATGCCCTTCGACGTCGTCGGGGCTCGTCGGCTCCTCGATGAACCACGGTTTCGCGAACGCCAGCTCGCGCACCCAGTCGATCGCCTCGTCGACTTCCCACACCTGGTTCGCGTCGATCATCAGCTTGCGGTCCGGGCCGATCACCTCGCGTGCGATCGTCACGCGGCGGATGTCGTCCTCCAGGTTCGCGCCGACCTTCAGCTTCACGTAATCGAACCCGGCGTCCACCGCTTCGTGACACAACCGGCGCAGCTTGTCGTCGCTGTAGCCGAGCCAGCCGGCCGACGTCGTGTAACACGGGTAGCCTTCGCGCTCGAGCATCGCGATCCGCTCGGCCTTGCCCGGCGCCTGCCGGCGCAGCAGGTCGAGCGCTTCGTCCGGCGTCAGGCAGTCGGTCAGGTAGCGAAAATCGATCGCGCGCACGATGTCCTCGGGGCTCATGTCGGCCACGAGCCGCCACAGCGGTTTGGCCGCAGCCTTCGCCCACAGATCCCACACCGCGTTCACGACGGCGCCCGTCGCCAGGTGGATCGCGCCCTTGTCGGGGCCGATCCAGCGCAACTGGCTGTCCGAGGTCACGTGCCGCCAGAAGCGGCCCATGTCCTCGCGGATCCAGTCGAGGTCGAGGCCGACGACGAGGTGACGCATCGCGTCGATCGCCGCGCAGCAGATTTCGTTGCCGCGCCCGATGGTGAACGTGAGCCCGTGGCCTTCGAGCCCGTCGCGGTCGGTTTCGAGCACGACGTACGCAGCCGAATAATCGGGGTCCGGATTCATCGCATCGGAACCGTCGAGCTGGCGCGAGGTCGGGAAGCGCACGTCGAGGACGCGCATCGATCGAATGATAGGCATGGCGAACCGTCCGGGAAAGGGTTTCAGGCCTGCACGGTGCGCTGGCGCTGCTCGCCGAGCCCGTCGATGCCGAGCGTGATCACCTGCCCGGCGCGCAGATAGACGGGCGGCTTCTGCCCGAGGCCCACGCCCGGCGGCGTGCCGGTCGAGATCACGTCGCCCGGCTGCAGGCTCATGAAGCGGCTCAGGTAGCTGATCAGGTGCGGCACGCGGAACACCATCGTCGCGGTCGTGCCGTTCTGGTAGCGGTGGCCGTCCACTTCCAGCCACAGCCGCAGCGCGTGCGGATCGGGCACTTCGTCGGCCGTCACGAGCCACGGGCCGAGCGGGCCGAACGTATCGTTGCCCTTGCCCTTGTCCCACGTGCCGCCGCGTTCGAGCTGGTACTCGCGCTCCGACACGTCGTTCACCACGCAGTAGCCGGCGACGTGCGACAGCGCGTCGGCTTCGTCGATATAGCGGCCGCCCCGGCCGATCACGACGCCCAGCTCGACTTCCCAGTCGGTCTTCTCCGAGCCGCGCGGGATCTCGACGTCGTCGTTCGGCCCCGAGATCGCGCTCGTCCACTTGCCGAACACGACCGGCTCCTTCGGGACGTCCATCCCCGATTCCGCCGCGTGGTCGGAATAGTTGAGGCCGATGCAGATGAACTTGCCGACGCGGCCGACGCACGCGCCGAGCCGCGGCGCGCCTTCGACGAGCGGCAGCGACGCCGGGTCGAGCTCGCGCAGCCGCGCGAGCGACGCGGGTGCGAGCGCGTCGCCGGCGACGTCGTCGATCACGCCCGACAGGTCGCGGATCCTGCCCTGCGCATCGAGCAGGCCCGGCTTTTCATGGTGTTTGTCGCCAAATCTCAGCAGTTTCATGTGGTGTGAGCGGAAATGGAAAGTGAGTGGAAGGAAGCGGTCGGCTACACGCGGTCGGCTAGACGCGGTCAGTTCGACCAGCCGCCATCGATCAGGTGAATCGCGCCGGTCGTGAACGACGCTTCGTCGGACGCGAGATACAGCGCGAGCGCGGCCACTTCGTCCGCGGTGCCGATACGGCCCATCGGCTGACGCGCGACGAACGCCTGGCGCACGGTATCGGTCGACACCTGGCGCGTGCGCGCCTGCTCGGCGATCCGCTGCTCCAGCGACGGCGACTCGATCGTGCCCGGGCAGATCGCGTTGCAGCGGATGCGCTGCTCGACGAAATCGGCGGCGACCGACTTGGTCAGGCCGATCACGGCCGCCTTGGTCGTGCCGTAGACGAACCGGTTCGGCACGCCCTTCACGCTCGACGCGGCCGACGCCATGTTGACGATCGACGCGCCGCCCGCAGCCAGCATCGCCGGCAGCAGCGCGCGGATCAGCCGGTACATCGACGTGACGTTCAGGTTCAGCGAGAACGCCCACGCGGCGTCGTCGCAGTCGAGGATCGAGCCGTGGTGCACGAAGCCCGCACAGTTGAACAGCACGTCGAACGCGCGCTCCTGCGCGGCGAGTGTGGCCACGTCGCCCGCATCGGTCACGTCGAGCCGCCGCGTGGCCAGCCGGCCGCCCGCGCGTTCGGCGTCGGCCGCGAGTTGCGCGAGCGCGGCTTCGTTGATGTCGGTCGCCAGCACGTCGGCACCCTCGCTTGCGAACCGCAGCGCGGTCGCGCGGCCGATACCCTGCCCGGCCGCCGTCACCAGCGCGCGCTTGCCCTGCAATCTCATGAGCACCTCTCCCGAAGAAGCCGGCCGGGCCGGCTGATTGGCACAAAGGACTAAAGGTCCAACCAATCATAGGAACAGATTCCGGATTTGTCACGTTCGTGTGATTCAGTATTTTCCCGAGCGGGAGAATCGGGCGGAAGGCGCTGCGGCGGGCTTCGATTACCGTATTTTTCAGGTTCCGCCGATCGGCCGCGTATCGCGCAAAGCCAATACCGGTGGGCGTTTTCGCGACCCCGGGGCATCGGAGTCGCTCCGTCGGCACCGCGAAACTGACAAAAAAGTCATGTTCCCGTCAGGGTGTCAACGGCGGGCGCGCGCGATCATGGTGTTGCCGGACCGCGCTTCCCCGGACACCGCCCCCCCGCCCGTCGCCGATCCCTGACGGGCGTCTCCGTCCCCCCGGTGTCCACGTGACTGAGCGAGCAGACACGGGGGCGCGGGCCGATTTTCCGCCCCGGGCGTGCGCGTCCGGGGCGCTTTTGTCGTTGGCTTTTTCACGAAAATGCGCGTCGATTGTTTCTGATTCGGCAAAAGGTAATTTGAGCCAGACAGGATGTTTTTTCCGGTCACAGACGCTTACATTTAGCGCACCACTCATGGAAACCGCTACGGATTCGCCCTCGGGTAGTGACATCCACTGCCACGGCCGAAACCGCACGAGCTTTAGGAAACGGCAAATGAAGGCCTCCAAATCCCTGCCTGTGCTCGATCCCGCCGACGTCCACGTCGAAATTCTGGAACGCTCCGATACGCTGCTCGTCGTCCGCTGGGTCGAACCCGGCCGCTGTCACTACGGCGAACAGCGCTGGCGCCGCCGCTTCGCGCAGCGCACCGGCACCTGCGCGCTGTCGCGCCAGGTCATCCAGCGCGGCGACGAAGTGTTCCGCCCGGCCGAGCGCCCGGCACCCGCGAACGCGGCGGCGATGATCTCCGCGGCCGAAGTGCTCGCGCTGGCCGGGAGCCGGTAACGCCCGCCGGCCACCCGTGCCGGGGCCCGCGGCCTGATGCGCTGGCGCGCCCTAGAACCGCCGGTCTAATTCCCCCGCTTGTCTGTCCCGCCTGCGCGGACTATCGTTACACCACCCAATGTAACGATTACGCGTCGTGGCGCACTGCCACGCCGATGGAGGCAGACATGCATGCATGGAGCGCGCGCCACGTCCCGGCGCAAGGCGGCAAGGTCGCGGTCGTGACCGGCGCCAACAGCGGCCTCGGCTGGCATATCGCGGAAACGCTGGCCGCCAAGGGCGCGACGGTCGTGATGGGCTGCCGCGATGCCGCGCGCGCCGCCCACGCCGCCGCTGCGATTCGCCGGCTCCATCCCGCCGCACAGATCGAAGTCGATCAGCTCGACCTCGCCGATCTCGCGTCGATCCGGCGCTTCGCCGCCGACGTCGCCGACCGCCACGGCCGCGTCGACATCCTCTGCAACAACGCCGGCGTGATGTTCCTGCCGCTGCGGCACACGCACGACGGCTTCGAGATGCAGTTCGGCACCAACCACCTCGGCCATTTCGCGCTGACCGGCCATCTGCTGCCCGCGCTGCGCGCCGCCCGGCGCGCGCGTGTCGTGACGATGTCGAGCGGCTTCAACCGCGGCGGCCGGATCCGGGTCGACGACCTGCGCGCCGAGCACCGTTACAACCGTTATCTCGCCTACTGCGACAGCAAACTCGCGAACCTGGTGTTCGCGCTCGAGTTGCAGCGCCGCTTCCAGCGCGCGGGGTTCGCGGGAATCAGCGTCGCCGCGCATCCCGGCTACGCGGCAACCAACCTGCAGTTCGCGGGCCCCGCGATGGACAGTTCGCCCACGCGCGCCGCGCTGATGCGCGCGGCGAACCGTTATCTCGCGCAACCGGCCGAGCAGGGTGCGTTGCCCGCGATTCATGCGGCGACGTCGCCCGACCTCGCCGGCGGCTCGTACATCGGGCCGTCCGGCTGGCTCGAGTCGCGCGGCCTGCCGGCACCGGCGAGCGTGCCGCGCGCGGCACGCGACGTGGCCCTCGCGGCTCTGCTGTGGGAGGCCTCCGAAGCCGCGACGGGCGTGCGTTTCCTGAGTTCGGGCGCGTCCGCCGGCCGGCCGCCCGCCAAGCCGTTCGATGCGGCCGCCGAGGCGCGCTGAATCCCGCGCGTGCCGCCTCAACATTCTTCATACTTATTACACTTACAGAAACGAAAGCAGGATGAAAGCCTGATCCGGCGTCCCACTGTTACCGCCCTGGAAACAATCTATCGTCAAAATCAGCGTTTACCCTCAACGACCCGGTGACTAAGATTTAGTCAATCGCTGCAGACATGGTGTCGCAAGCGAACCCAATAAAACACCGGAGGTCATCATGAAATCGCTCGTTTCCGCAGTTGTTGCCGCTGTCGCCCTGTCCGCTTCGTTCGGCGCTTTCGCACAAAGCACCGTGACCCGCGCTCAAGTCCGCAACGAACTGGTTCAGCTCGAACAAGCCGGCTACAAGCCGGGCGTGTCGAGCCCGTACTACCCGAACGACATCCAGTCGGCGGAAGCGCGCGTTCATGGTGCCGACGCCAGCGGCTACGGCGCGCAACCGGCTCCGGTCGTCCACTCGGGCGCCCCGGCTGCCGCAGCGTCGTCGAACGCACGCGACTCGGTCTTCTTCGGCCAGTAAGCCGACGCGCCCCCGGCGGGCGCACCGCGCATCGCGCGATGAAGAAGCTGGATCCGGACGAGCCCCTCATGCGGGCTCGTCTTTTTTTGTGAAAACGCATACCTCCGCCGCCCGGCAGCGGGTGGCTTCGCCCGGGCGCCTTGCGTCCGGGCGCTTTTTCTCCGGCGAGGTATGCGTAACGAAGTCGACTGCGGAAGTCGAATGCGCCGATCAGCGCCCGGCGGCAGCCGCGGGCAGCGCACGCGACAGCACACGCCAGCGCGACAGCAGTTCGTCGCGATCGACGTAGCAGCCCTGCAGATGCCGGCGGCCCGTCGACGGATCGAACTCGGTGCGCGCATGAAGCACGCGCCGGTTGTCGAACGCCCACATGTCGCCCGCCCGCAGCCGGCGCTGCACGCGGAAACGCGGCTCGCGCGCGAGCGCGAGAAACCGCCGGTACGCGCGGTAGACGGCCGCGACGGCGCCGGCCGGCGCATCGAGCGGCCCGCGCAGGAAGTTCGCGACGCGCACCTCGGTCACGTTGCCGCGCGCATCGAGCCCGATCACCGGCGCCGAACAGCGGTAGTCGCTGTTCGCACTCTTGTTCCAGAACTCGAACGGTGTCGACGCAAGTTGCGTGAAATCGTCCGGATATTCGCGCCGCAGCGCATCCGCGAGCGCGAAGCCGTCGAGAAACACGCTGTCTCCGCCCGTTGCGTCGTTCGCGAGGCAGTGCAGGAACTGCACGCCCGGCTGCAATTCACGCGTCGGCAGGTCGGTGTGCGGCGGCAGGTTCAGCGACGTATAGGCATTGCTGTCCGGCCGCGGCTTCGATTCGACATCGAACAGCACGCCGAAATTGCTTTCGCGGATCAGGCCGACACGCCGCGCGATCTGGTCGACCCGGCCGGGTTCGGCCGGCACGCCCTCGACGAGCGTCAGCCCCGTGCGCTGCAACGCGGCGAGCCAGGCGAGCAACGCGCCGTCGTCCTTCATCACGTCACGCCACGCGAACACGCCGATCGCCGTCGCATCGTCGCCGGTCCACACGTGCCGCCCGTGCGCGGCCTGGCGTTCCGCGCGGGACGCATCGTCGTAAGCATGCGCGCGCAACCATCCCGGCGACCAGGCGCTGCGATGCCCGTCGTTCCACTCGACGTGCAGCGCGCCGTCGGTTTCGACATGCACGACGAGCGCCGACAGATCCTCGCGCGCATCGGCGATCTCGAACACCTGTTCGCGCGTGAGCGCATGCACGCACGCGGAGCACGCGCAGTTGTCGCGCAACCAGTCGAAGTGAAACGGCGATCGTCGCGTGTCGCTCCACTCGACGTTCACCGCACCCTCGCCGATCGTCGCCGCCGCAATGGCGGCGTCGGCGGAAAAGGTCCGCCAGTCCTCGATACGGTGTTGCGCTGCCTGCATCGTTGCCTCCCGGAAAACGCCCGCTACGCGTGTGGTGCGAGCAGAAACCCGCCGATCATCCGGTGCATCCGCGCGGCCTGCGGGCTCGTTCCGAGCGCGCGCCAGCAGCCGTGCACCAGCCCCTCTCCCATCCAGTAACGCGCGGCGCCGCCGGCCGCGAGAATGTGTTCGACATAGACGCGCGCATCGTCGCGCAGCGGATCGTGTTCCGCGCCGATCGCGAGCACGGGCGGCAGGCCGTCGAAACGCGCCGCCGCGAGCGGCACCGAGGCGCGCAGCAGCCCATCGTCATCGCCCGGCGCATCGTCGCGTTCACTGCCCCAGTACAACGCGCGATAGCGATGGACGTCGTCGAGCGTCAGCATCGGCGCGTGTGCCTCGGTTTCGCGCGCCGGCGATTGCGGTTCGAAGCCGAGCATCGGATAGACGAGCGCGATCCCGTCGATGCCGCCTTCGCCCGCATCGCGCAGCGCGGTCGCGACGGCGGCCGCGAGGTTGCCGCCGGCACTGTCGCCGGCGAGCGTCAGCGGTCGCGCGCACGCGTCGAACGGCCAGTGCGCTGCGTCGCGCACGGCGCGCGTGACGGCCAGGCAATCGTCGAGCGCGGCCGGCGCGCGATGCTCGGGCGCGAGCCGGTAGTCGACCGCGATCACGGCAAGCCCCGTGTCGGCCGCCAGTTGCGCGGTGATCAACGCATGACTGTCGAGCGAGCCGACGACGAAGCCGCCGCCATGAAAGAACAGCACGGTGCCGCGCGGCTCACCGTGCGCGGGCGCATAGCGCCGCAGCGCGATCGCGCGTCCGTCCGGCGCATGCCACACCGCATCGTGCCGGACGATGCCGGCCGGCAGTTCGGCGGGCGTCCATGCGGCCGCGAAGCGATCGTAGACGCGGCGTTGCTCGTCGGGCGAGCGCGCCGCTGCGTCGGCCGGATACCACGCGTCGACGGCCGCGACGAACGCCGCGATTTCCGGTTCGAGCATCGTGTGCGCTCCGCGGTCCAGGGTTGAACGTCGACGCTAGCGGCGCGGCGGCAGTCCGATCACGCGGCCCGCATACGCAGGGGCCGCGCAATCGCGCTGCACCGCATGCAGTTCGGCCACGCGCGCGGCGACGTCGTCGTCGAACGGCGCCGATTTCGCGCCGTTGCGCGTGTCGACGTGCAGCAGCATCTGCTCGCTCGCCGACACCGCGCCGTCGTGCCCGTCGGCGAACAGTTCGAGATACAGGTGCAGCCGCTTCGCGTCGTGCGCGAGCACGCGCGCATCGACGCGCACGCGCGTGCCCTCCTTGATCTCCTGCAGATAGTTCACGTGCGCTTCGAGCGTGTAGACCGAGCGGCCCCGCTCGCGACGCGCGGCGTCGTCGAGACCGATGCGGTCCAGCAGCGCATCGGTCGCGAAGCTGAAGATCAGCAGATAGAACGCGTCGCGCAGATGGCCGTTGTAGTCGACCCATTCGGGCCGCACGACGTCGCGGTAGATCGTCAGCGGGGTATCGCCTGTCATGTTCGTTCAGTCCTCGAATCGCATTCCGTGCCGCGCCTTCACCGCGGCGATCGCCTTCAGCACCTCGGTGATGCACTCGTCGCGATAGCGCTCGAGTTCCTTGATGCTGCGCGTGCCCTGCTGCTCGCTCGTGCCTTCGACGACGCTGTCGATCAGTGCATCGGTCAGCTTCGGCGCGACCAGCTTCGTCCATGGCAGTTCGAGCGCGGGGCCGAACTGCTGCATGAAGTGTCGCATGCCCGCGTCGCCGCCGGCCAGCGTGTACGTCAGGAACGTGCCCATGAACGACCAGCGGATGCCCGCGCCGAAGCGGATCGCATCGTCGATCTCGCCGGTCGTCGCGACGCCCTCGTTGACGAGATGCAGCGCCTCGCGCCACAGCGCTTCGAGCAGCCGGTCCGCGATGAAGCCCGGCACTTCCTTGCGCACGTGCAGCGGCCGCATGCCGAGCTTGCGATAGATCTCCATCGCCGCCTCGACCGCTTCCGGCGAGGTGCGCGCGCCGCCGAGCACCTCGACGAGCGGCAGCAGGTAGACCGGATTGAACGGATGACCGACCACGCAGCGCTCCGGATGCGTCGCCCGCGCATAGAAGTCGGTCGGCAGCAGCCCCGACGTCGACGATGCGATGATCGCGTCCGGCTTCGCCGCGCGGCTGATCTGTTCGTGCAGTTCGAGCTTCAGCGCCTCGCGCTCCGGTGCGCTTTCCTGGATGAAGTCCGCGTCGGCGACGCAGGCCTCGATCGTCGACTCGAAGCGCAGCCGCGCGGGATCGGCGCCCGGCGCGAGGCCGACGCGTTCGAGCGCGGGCCATGCATTCGCGACGCTCGCGCGCAAGCGCGCTTCCGCGTCCGGCGCGGGGTCCCACACGACCACGTCCAGACCGTGCGCGAGCGCACGGCAAATCCATCCGCTGCCGATCACGCCGGTGCCGATCGCGGCGAACGTCTTGATGTCGGTCTTCACTGCCATGTCAACACATCCTTCAAATCGAGGAGAATCGGACGGCGGCGCACCCGTGCGCGCCGCCGCATTGAAGCGGAATCAGCCTTGAAACTCACGCGAACTCGGCCACCGCGCGGCGTTCGAGCAGGCGCTCGCCACGCGCCGGCAGGCCGAGCTTGCGACGCCCTTCGGCCGGCGTCAGCACGCGGCCGCCGAGCCGTTCGACGATTTCCCGCGCACGCTCGACGAGCGTGCCGTTGGTCGCGTGCACGCCGCGATCGAGCCAGATGTTGTCTTCGAGGCCCACGCGCACGTGGCCGCCGAGCAGCATCGCCTGCGCGACCATCGGCATCTGCATGCGGCCGATCCCGAAGCCGGCCCAGTGCGCGCCCGGCGGCAGGTTGTCGACCATCGCCTTCATCGTGCCGGTGTCGGCCGGCGCGCCCCACGGAATGCCGAGGCACAGCTGGAACAGCGGCGGATCGTCGAGCAGCCCTTCCTTCAGCAATTGCTTCGCGAACCACAGATGGCCCGTATCGAAGATTTCCAGTTCCGGCTTCACGCCGAGTTCCTGGATGCGCTTGGCGCCAGCGCGCAGTTGCGCGGGCGTCGACACGTAGATGTAGTCGCCGTCGCCGAAATTCAGCGTGCCGCAGTCGAGCGTGCAGATTTCCGGCAGCAGTTCCTCGACGTGCGCGAGACGCGTGAGGCCGCCGACGAGATCGGTGCCCTTGCCGAAGCGCATCGGGTCTTCGCCCGGGCCGATCTCCAGATCGCCGCCCATGCCGGCCGTCAGGTTGATGATCACGTCGACGTCCGCCGAACGGATCCGGTCGACCACTTCGCGGTACAGGTTCGGGTCGCGGCTGCCGCGGCCCGTCTGCGGATCGCGCACGTGGCAGTGCGCCACCGTCGCGCCGGCCTTCGCGGCCTCGATCGCGGCGGCCGCGATTTCCTTCGGCGTGACCGGAATCGCCGGATGTTTGCCGACCGTATCGCCCGCGCCGGTGACCGCGCAGGTGATGATGACTTCGTGGTTCATGCTGAGTGCCCTCGTTTGCTTCGGTTCGTGTCGCTCGATTTCCGTCGTACTGCAGATGATTTTTCGCTGCGCGCCGCCCGCTCGCGGCGCGTGCGGGCCGTTACAGGCCGAGATAGGCCTTCACGGCAGGCAGGCCGTCCTTGCCGTCGAACGTCTTGACGCCGGCGAGCCAGGCATCGAGCACCTGCGGATTCTTCTTCAGGTACGCCTTCGCGGCGTCGGCCGGCTTCGTCTTGTTCATCACCGACTGCATCAGCTGGTTCTCCAGCTGCGTCGTGAAGCGCAGGTTCTCGACGAGCTTGCCCGCGTTCGGGCAGCGCGAGATGAAGTCGGGCGCCGTCAGCGTGTACACGCGCGCTTCGCCGTAGTTCGGGCCGAACGCCGCATCGCCGCCGGACAGGTAGTTCATGCTGATCTGGATGTTCATCGGATGCGGTTCCCAGCCGAGAAACACGACCCACTTCTTGTCGCGGATCGCGCGCTCGACCGTGACGAGCATCCCCGCCTCGCTCGATTCGACCAGCTTGAAGCCGCCGAGGCCGTACTGGTTCGTGTCGATCATCTTCTGGATCGTCGCGTTCGCGCTGCTGCCCGGCTCGATCCCGTAGATCTTGCCGTCGAGCTCCGCGCGGTGCTTCGCGATGTCCTCGAAGGTCTTCAGGCCGGCCTGGTATTCGTAGCTCGGCACCGCGAGCGTCGCCTTCGCGCCCGACAGGTTCGGCGGTTCGACCACGTTGATCGACTTGCTGTCGAGGAACGGCTGGAGCTGCTTCTGCTGCACCGGCCACCAGTAGCCGAGCGAGATGTCCAGCTGCTTGCTCTTCAGGCCGGCGAACGAGATCGGCACCGATGCGATCGTCGTCGTCGGCTTGTAGCCGAGCCCTTCGAACACCGTCGACGCGAGCGCCGTGGTGGACGTGATGTCGGTCCAGCCGATATCCGCGAAGCGTACGTTGCGGCAAGTCGCGGCATCCGTTTCGGCCTGCGCCGCGGTCGCGAACGCGCCGGTCGCCAGCACGGCCGCGACGAACGCGGCGATCTTTGTCGACTTCATGGTTTCTCCCCTTCGGTTGGACCGATGTCCGACGGTGCGCGGAGTGCGTCCCGGCCTGCATCGTGGGAGTAAAAGTAACGAGCCATATTCACCGCAAGACGACCGCCGGCGACCTGTTCTTGACTATTTGCGACTATGGGTGGAAACCACTATGCGCAGGGAGCGGCTTGTATGGCGGGGGTTTGGGACGAATTTCGATGAGGAGGGGTTTGTCCGGATGCGGCGTCATGAGATGCCGTACGCGACAGCCAAACGGGGTCAGTCAGGTCCGTGCGGCTGCAAGCGCGTTGCCGAAATGCTCCACGGCGCCGTCGAAGCGCGCCGCGCCGACGTCGAACACCCAGCGGCGCAGCGCGGGGGGCGCGGCAAGACCCAGCTCCGCGACCCGATACCCGGTGTCGATCGCGGCCAGCACGGCCTTCACCATGGCCTGCGGCATGCCTTCGGTGGCGGCGGTCGTCAGCCCGCCGTCGAGTATGCTCGGCGCAAAGGCCGCGCTTTCGACTTCTTGCTGGATCGCCGTCCGCGCGGCCGTGGCGACGGCATCGGCGGTTCTTGCGATCGTCCAGCTTGCCGGATCGCCGAGCCCGACCAGCAACAAGGAACGCGCCGCGATGCCCGCGGGCGGATGGCTGATCCACAGCGTTTCCATCGGCGCGGCCAGAAAACGGCCCTCGCGCCGCAAGCCGATGAGTGCCCCCGACAGTGCGAGGTCGAGATGGCGTAACCCGCCGGTCGGGCCATCGCCCGTCGCCTCGCGGGCAAACATGCAGCCACAGGAAAGGTCGACCTGCGCGCCTACGCCATCCCATGCGGCGACCTCGAAGGCCACCTCCCGCCAACGACCGATATTGTGTCGAAGAACCAAATCGTCTCTCCCGCAAGATTGGAACAGGGTCCGGAGCGCAGCGCGCGCCCCGGTGTCCGGCGTTGCGCCTCTTCATCCGCCTGGCCGGGCTTGCGCCGGCGCACGAGCAACCCGTCATCCGCGTACGCCGGTATCTGCGTTGCGCTTATTGCCTGGCGGCAAGACCGAACGCATAGAGCTTGTGACTCGTGCCGTCGTACGGCAGACCGAGTACCTTGGTGTGGTAGCCCGCCCCCCAGTACACCGACCCGTCGACGATGGCAGCGCCCGACACCACCGCGCCGTTGTTCTCGTAGCTCCACTTGATCTCGCCCGTCGCCGCATCGAGCGCATACATGCTCGCGCCCGTCCCGGCCAACGAGCCGGCATAGACGACCCCGTTTGCGGCCGACATCGCCACCGTGTCCATCTTGCCCTGCGGGTCGGCCGTGCGCCACAGCACCTTGCCGGTGGCGGCGTCGACCGCCGCCCAGATGCCGCCCTTGGTCGTCTTCTGGCCGTTCGGACCGTTGTCGACGTCGATCGATTTTCCGTCCAGGTTGCCGATCGAAACGTAGATGCGCTTGCCGTCGGCGGCCGTCCCCCACAGCATGCCGCCCAGCAGGCTGCCCGGCCCGACCTGCGTCTGCCAGACCACCTTGCCGGTCTTGGGATCGAGCGCCCAGTACACGCCGCTCTTCGCGCCTGCGCCCACCAACGTCCTCTCCTTCCCGTTGATGGTCGCCTTGAACAGGTTGGGCCCCGAGCCGAAATCGTAGTCCGGGCCGTCGTCGTGGTCGTAGTTGGTCGACATGTCGGCCGCCAACGTACGGGTATGCCAGACGATCCTGCCGGTCTTGAGGTCGAGCGCGACAAAGCTGTCGATCATGTTGGCAGGCGTATCGGGTTTGCAGTTCTTCTGGGTCGGGTAACGGCAGTGACCCGGCGGAACCGAGAAGTTGTTGCCCGTGGTCACGTAGAGCAGGCCGGTTTCATGATCGACCGCCGCCGTGTTGCCCCACACCGAGCCGCCGGTATATCCCTTCGGCACCATATAGGTCTTCCACAGCATCTTGCCGGTCCTGGCGTCGAGGGCGACCACCGCGCCGCGATAGGTCGGCTTGTCCTTGAGCGCCTCGGCACGCGACGAGAGGCCGACGTACACCACGCCGCGATCGACGATCGGCGACTGGGTAATGATCGCGGTCGGATCCGAATCCACCTTGGTCCGCCACAGCGGCGCGCCATCCTCTGCCTTCGCTGCCAGCACGAACGCGCCGGTCGGGTTGTTCGCAACCTGGGTGCCCTGCCCGAAGATCAGCGTGCCTTCCCAGTAGGCCGGGCTGGTGCGCGACGCATCGTTGTCGATGCCGCTGTATTCGGTGATCTTCTTCTTCCACTTCACCTTGCCGCTGGCGGCATCGACCGCCCACAGCGAGCCGCCGAAGTCCGGCACATACACGGTGCCGTTGGCGACGGTCGGCGTGGCCGACACGTTGCCGTCGGTATCCAGCGTCCAGCGCGGCGCAAGCTGCGAGACGTTGTCGACGCCGATGACGCGCTCGTCCGGCGCGGTACGCGTGTTGTCGACACCCTGCCCGGCAAAGACCCAGTCCGCCGCCGCACCCGGGCCGCTTGCGAGCATGCCGAACAGGGCAAGCGTTCCGATCATGGCCGGCGTACGCCGACGCCACGAGGCAAGTCCGGCATGCTGCTTGTTGGATGTTTTCATGACATCACCTTACCGAGAGAAGAGTGACTGATGACCGGCCGAACCGAAACGGCCGCGGTGAAAAAAACTGGCGCGCCGGGGCGACTGGAAGCGACCGGGACGCTGGCGATACCCGACCTGCGCGTGCTTTCAAAAGCGGGGAAAAGATCGACATGGCCGGGATGAATCATTTGACGCAGCGTGAATACCAATACCCAAAGTTCGGTTGCGAAGCACGAAACATAGGACCACTGCATGAAACCACCACACGCGCCGATGAAACATGCGGGCCCGTGACGACAGCGCGCGACGACGCGCGAACCCTGAAGCCGATGCACCGGCAGATCCGCCGCTCAGAACGTATGCATCATCCCCACATACGCGCCCGTCTGCGACTCACCCGTCATCGGACTCGTGCCCGACGTCGCGTCGCGCGGCGACGCGAGCAGCGAGAAGTTCGAATTCCCGCCGTTGCGCACGTACGCGAC
>NZ_QTPZ01000038.1:0-76607 GCF_003853505.1 Burkholderia sp. Bp9015 | reverse complement strand
CGCAGAACTGCGTGCACTGCAAGACCTGCGACATCAAGGACCCGACGCAGAACATCGTGTGGGTCACGCCGGAAGGCAGCGGCGGGCCGAATTACCCAAGCATGTAACGTTGAGAACGCCCGCTTTCATGCAGACATTTCGCTCTCCGAGGCCTTGAATACCGAGCCAGCCTTGCCCGGAGTCATTGCCTGCTCTTCCAGCAAACGTGCCGCTGCCGCCGACTGTTCGCCAAGAGCCCCATTCTGCCGCGCGACGGCCTGATCGACTGGTTCGATCCCGCGGCTCGGCTCGTCCGACACAGCGGCGATCTCGCCGACGATATCGGACACCGGCCTGATCGCCTGCTTGACGCGTCCCATCGTCGCGCCGACGTCCGTCGCCTGCGTCGCGCCGTCCAGGATCAGGGCAACAGAAGTGCTGACCAGTTCCTCGATTTCTTTCGGAGCCGAAGCCGAGGACTGTGCCGGACCGTGCACTTCGCTCGCCACCACGGCGAATCCGCGCCCCTGCTCGCCAGCGCGGGCAGCCTCCACGACAGCGTCATTCGTTCGCCATCGTCTTCATCGCGAGGCAAATCGCAACGACGTGCAGCGTTACCCGGGCGGGTATCGCGTGCCGGCGAGTTCGCCCGCATCGACGATGCGTGTGTCCCATGCGATCGCGCGCGAGTCCGGCGTTTCTGGACGACCACGTATCCATGTCGGCGCGCCCTCTTTCAGTCAAACGAACCGGCGATCAGACCGCCATGCACAGATACTTGATGACCAGATAATCGTCGATGCCGTAGCGGGACCCTTCGCGGCCGACTCCCGACTGCTTCACGCCGCCGAACGGCCCGACCTCGTTGGAAATGAGGCCCGTATTGATGCCGACCATCCCGTATTCGAGCTGCTCGGCCACCCGCCACACACGCCCGATGTCGCGGCTGAAGAGGTAGGCGGCGAGCCCGAGTTCGGTACGGTGCCGAGTGTTGCGCCCGTCGCCGGGCCGAGCACGCCGAGGCGCTCGCCCGAGTCGGCGTCGCACCATTGCCCGTCGACATAAGCCTGCTGACGCAACAGCGCCGGGGCCTTCAACAGCGTGTTCAATTCCACGATCGGTCCTTCCGGGGATAAAAATGCAGGAGGCGACCCGAGCACGACTCGAGCCGCGAATACGGAGAATTTCAAATGACGGAGGGCGCCAGGCACTGCATCACGAAGCCAGACGCGCTACCCCGCCTGACGCCACGATGCACTCTCGTGACCGTGCGTGAGCAGCCCGCGTGCGATCTCGGCCACCCGGTGCACGTGCGCGATGGCCGCTTCGCGCGCCGCCACGCCGTTGCCCGCCGCGATGGCCGCGAGAATCGCGCGCATCTCCTCGACCGCCCGGTGCCCGCGATCGTCGGACGCGATCGTCAGCGCACGCAGCCGGTTGATACGCGCGATCAGCGTCTGAACGATTTCCCATGCGACGTGCTTTTGCCCGGCGATGAACATGCGTTCGTAGAATGCCGACGTGAGCACCTTCACCGCCTGATGATCCTGCGCATCGAACGCTTGCCGGATCGCGTCGATACACGCGCCCAGCTCGGCGACGAGCGATTCGTCCGCATGCTGCGCACAGGCCATCGCCGCCTCGCCCTCCAGCAACGCGCGTATTTCGTAGATCTCGGCGGCCGTGTCGAAATCGAGGACCGCGACGATCGGCCCCTGGTTCGGAATCGAGGCGACGAGACCTTCCGTTTCCAGATGCCGCAGGACCTCGCGCACGACGGTTCGACTCACGCCGAGGATCTCGCACAGCGAGCGCTCGACCAGCCGCTCGCCGGGCTGGAAATGCGCATCGAGGATCGCGGTGCGCATCTTCTCGAGCGCGAGCTCGCGCAGCGTGGCGGTCGGCCGCTGGACTTTCAGGGACGGCGGAGCAGGACTCATGACTGCCGCCGTCAGGCTTGCGCAAAGAGGCGCGCGTCGCGTGCGTCCCAGTCGACGAGTGCCTGCGCGCCGATCACGATGCCGTTGTCGTGCCGATGCGCAGCCGGCGTGCGGATCGAGATTTCCTGCTGCCACGGCGTCGCGACCGCGTAATGCATCGCATCGCCGAGATAGGTGACGTCGCGCACGGTCACGGGCAAGGCCGACGCGGCGCTCAAACCATTCGTGCCGCTCGCGCGCTGCAGCGAACTGATACGCATCTGTTCAGGGCGGATCATCAGCGTGCCTTCGTCGCCGGCGGCGAGCGTCGGGTGGAACATGTCCGACGCCATTTCGAGGCCGTTGGGCAACACACCGCCGATGCGGCCGTCGCCGTGCTTCATCACCTTGACCGGCAGGAAATTCGAGTTCCCGATGAAGCTCGCGACGAAGCGCGATGCCGGGTTCGCGTAAAGCTCCTCGCCGGTGCCGACCTGCTCGATGCGCCCCTGGTTGAACACGGCGATGCGGTCCGACAGGCGCAGCGCCTCCTCCTGGTCGTGCGTGACATAGAGAATCGTCACGCCAGTTTCCTGGTGAATGCGGCGCAATTCGAGCTGGATTTCCTCGCGCAGCTTCTTGTCGAGCGCAGAGAGCGGCTCGTCCATCAACAGCACGGGCGGATCATATGCCAGCGCACGCGCGATCGCGACGCGCTGCTGCTGGCCGCCGGAGAGTTGCGCGGGCATCCGGTCGCGGCACTCGGACAGATGCACGAGCTTCAGCATCTGCTCGACCTTCGCGCGCACTTCGGCGTCGGGCCGGCGGCGCACGCGCAGCGGGAACGCGACGTTCTCGCCGACGGTGAGATGCGGGAACAGCGTATAGCGCTGGAACACCATCCCGATATTGCGCCGGTTCGGCGCGACCGACAGCAGCGGCTTGCCGTCGAGCAGCACGCGACCGTCGGTCGGCTCCTGGAAGCCCGCGACGATGTAGAGCGTGGTGCTCTTTCCCGAACCCGACGGCCCGAGGAAGGTCATGAATTCGCCCTTGCGCACGTCGAGCGATACCTGGTCGATCGCGACGACGTCGTCGTAGGTCTTGCGCAGGCGCTGGATTTGCAGGAATGCAGTCATGGCGTGTTACCTCAGTGAGCGCGTGCGCGGCGCACCACGGCGCCCGCCAGCATCAATACGGTCGTGAGTCCGACGAGCAGCGACGAAGCGGCCGCGACGACCGGCGTCAGGTCTTGCCGCAGCGTCGCCCAGATCCGCACGGGCAGCGTTTGCAGCGTCGGGCTCGACATGAAGATCGACACGACGACTTCGTCCCACGATGCGAGGAACGCGAAGATCGCGGCGGCGAAGAGGCCGAGCCGGATGGCAGGCAGCGTGACGCGCAGCTTCACGGTAAGCGGCGACGCGCCGCAGATCAGCGCCGCGTCTTCGAGCGCCGTGTCGAAGCTCACGAGCGAATTGCTGATCGAGATGATCGAGAACGGCAGCGCGATGATCAGGTGGCCGATGACGAAGCCGGTCATCGTGCCGTTCAGGCCGATGCGCAGGAAGAACCCGTACAGCGCGACGGCGAGCACGACGACAGGCAGCACCATCGGTGTGAGGAAGAAGCCCCGCACGGCCTCGCGGCCGCGGAACTTGCCGCGCACGAGCGCCAGCGACGCGAGAAACCCGATCGCGACGGACAGCATCGTGACGATCACCGCCAGTTTCGCGCTGGTCAGCAGCGAGTCGATCCAGCCCGCGTCGGTGAAAAGCTGCCGGTACCATTCGAGGGTCCAGCCCGGCGGCGGGAAGATGAGCCACTGCGAATCGCCGAACGACAGCGCGACGATAAAGACGATCGGCAACAGCAGAAACAACGCAACAGCCGCGCCCACGGCCACGAGGATCCAGCGCAGCGCGCCCAGGCGATCGAAATCGAGCAACATGTCAGTCCTCCCGCCGGGCCGCCCCAAGGGAGGCTGGCGCCCCCTCCGGGAGCAGCGAACGTAGTGAGCTTCGGGGTTGTTTCATCTCAGCGGCCTCCGGTGGTGGCGTGCGCGCTGCCGGTGAAGCGCAGCTGCAACGCATAGAGGGCTAGCGTCACGGCGAGCAGCACGAAGGCCGCGGCGCCGGCGAGGCCCCAGTTCAGCAGTTCCTGCACGAGCTGCGCGATCAGTTCCGCCAACATCATGTACGACGGGCCGCCGAGCAGCGTCGGCGTGACGAAGTAACCGAGCGCCATCACGAACACCATCAGGACGCCGGAGGCCACGCCCGGCATCGCGAGCGGCACGAGGATGCGCCAGAACGCCTGCCAGCGGCTCGCGCCGCACACCGCGGCCGCGCGCAGTGTCGACGGGTCGATGCCGCGCAGCGTTGCATGCAGCGGCATCACGAGGAACGGCAGCATGATGTAGGTCATGCCGATCGTCACGCCGGTCAGGTTGTTCACCAGCGACAGCGGCTCGTGAATCACGCCGAGCGCCATCAGCGCGCGGTTGATCGGCCCCGTTCCCTGCAGCAGCACCATCCATGCGAACGTCCGTGCGAGCAGGTTCGTCCACATCGACAGCAGCAGGATCGCGAACAGCACCGAACTGAGCCGGCGCGGCGCGATCGCGAGCAGCCATGCCATCGGAAAGCCGACGATCAGCGTGACGAGCGTGACGACCGTCGCAACAAGAAACGTATTGCCGAACACGCGCACGTACGTCGTCGAGCCGAGCAGCTGCTCGTAGTTGTGCAACCCGGGCATCGGTTCGAGCACGCTGCGCAACAGCAGTGACAGCACCGGCAGCAGGAAGAAGATCACGAGCAGCAGCACTGCGGGCATCAGCAGCCGCATGCTGCGCCAGTCGCGCCGCTTGCGCGGCGGCGTCGCGCTCGGATGCGCGACGGTACTCAATACGTTTGGCATGGTGGCTCCTTGGTCGGCCAGCGCCAGCACTTGAGTGCCTGTTACCGCTGGCCCCAAGCAGGTTCGTTGCTCATCCGCGCCGGCTCGATCCGGTTCGGCCTCCTTAACAGAATTCAGATCCATACGACTGGCCACGCCGGCTTACTTCGACTGCCACGCGTACCAGCGCTTCGCGATCGCGTCGCGATTCTCGGCCCAGTACTTCATGTCGAGGTTGATCTGCGTGGCCTTGTACTGGTCCGGGAGCGTTTTCGCGATTGCCGGTTGCATCAGCGCCGCCGACTTCACGTTGATCGGCGCATAACCGGTGTCGGCCGCGAATTTCGCCTGAGCCTGCGCACCCGTCGCGGCGGCGAGGAACTTCATCGCCGCGTCGCGATGCTTCGCGCCCTTCGGGATCACGAGCATGTCGGCAGCGGTCAGGTTCTGGTTCCATGACATGCCGACCGGCACGCCTGTCTGCGCGAGCGCATGCAGGCGGCCGTTCCAGAACATGCCGATCGGCGCTTCGCCCGACGCGAGCAACTGCTGCGACTGCGCACCGCCGCTCCACCAGACGATGTCACCCTTGATGGAATCGAGCTTCTTGAATGCGCGGTCGAGGTCGAGCGGATACAACTTGTTGGGCGCGACGCCGTCGGCGAGCAACGCGATCTCGAGCACGCCCGGCGCCGACCACTTGTAGAAGGTGCGCTTGCCAGGGAAGCGCCTGGTATCGAACAGGTCCGCCCAGTTCTGCGGCTGCGCGCTCGTGTATTTCGCCTTGTAGTAGCCGAGCACGAACGAATAATAGAAGCTGCCCACCGCAGACGGCGTCGCGAAGCGCGGGTCGAGTTCGGCCTTGTTCACCACCGAATAGTCGATCGGCTCGATCAGCCCTGCCTTTTCCGCCGCATACGCGAAGTCACCCTCGACGTCGACCACGTCCCAGCTGACGTTGCCGCTGTCGACCATCGCCTTGAGCTTGCCGTAGTCGGTCGGCCCGTCCATCAGCACGTTGATGCCGCTCGCCTGCGTGAACGGCTGCGCCCAGTCCTTCTGTTGCGACGACTGGGTCGTGCCGCCCCAGCTGGTGAACACGATCGGATCGGCGGCCAGTGCCGGCGCGGCGCACAGGGCGGCCAACGGTGCAATGCATGCCAGGCGCGACGCTGCGAAACGCGGGATGCTTCTGCTGCTCATGGTCTCTCTCTCCAAGGGGAAACGCCGCGCGTCGCGACCGCCGGGATGGCAGCCATTCGAATACGCGCCTTCAGACCGGCGGCGCAAACCTCGCCGGCATCATGATCCTGATTCTTGTGTCTTCGCCACGCCTGATTGCGGCAAGTCGCTTCAATGCGCGACTGCAAGTGTCTGCACGGTGCCAGCCTCCGTATCGCCGACATAGATGCCGTACGCGTCCTGCCGGCGTTCACGCACGTAGCGTTCGAGCATCGAGCGCACGGCGGGGTCGGCGATCTCGTCCCACGGCACTTGCCAGAGCGGCACGATACGGGTGCTGCTGTCGAACCACGGCGAACCGGTAGGCATAACACGGCCGCGGTAATAGATATGGACGCCAGCCTCGCGCCCGCCGGCCGATTCGAAAACTGCGAACAGGAAGTCGAGATGCGCGTTGAGCCCGAGCTTCGCGAGCACGCCGCGCAGGCTCGCGGGGTCACTGGCCGGATCGAGCCGGGTGCCGGTCGGCAAGCGCAGCCCGTGCGGCGTATCGACGAGCACCAGCCCGTCGCGATGTTCGAGAATCGCACCCACCTCGGCATGCCCGCCTGCTGCGGACAACGCGTCCTGCGACAGCGTGAAGTTCACGTAAGCGCCGCGGCAATAGCCGAGCGGCGACGCGCTCGTCTGCGCGAAATCGACCACGCGCCCGATCAGAATGACGTGGTCGCCTGCATCGACCACGTCGTGGGTCACGCAGTCGAAGCTCGCCGCCGCATCCCGGATCACCGGTGCGCCCGTCTTGCGCGTGTCCCATGGCACTTGCGCGAACTTGTCCTGCGCCTTCGATGCGAACACGCCGGACACGTTGGTCTGGTTTTCCGCCAGCACGCTGACGGCAAAACGCTGCGTAGCCGAGAACACCGCATGGCTCGATGCCGTCTTCGCGATGCACACGAGGATCAGCGGCGGATCGAGCGACACCGACGTGAACGAGTTCGCGGTGAAACCGCGCGGCGACCCGTCGGGCTGGATCGTCGTGACGACCGTCACGCCGGTGACGAATGCGCCGAGGGCGCGGCGGAATCCGAGCGTGTCGAATGCCTGCTGCGCGGTGGACCCGGTCATCGACTCAGTCATGGCGTGCTCCCGTGATTACTGCGCTACTCGATGAGATTATGGTATGCCATCTTATGGTCGACAACAACGTGTCAAAAATCATGGAAAACCATGATGCATCCGCGGATCGCCACGTATTCGATAGCCAAAACAAAAGGCCGCCGGCGTAGCACGCCGGCGGCCTTCCGGGTCAATTCGCGCGTCTGGATGCTCGCGCTCGGGCTGCATCAACTATCGCTGGATGCCTCGTCCTGCTGTTGCGCGAGCGCAGACAGCGCCAGCTCGGAAACCCGCTTGATGTGCGCAGCCGACGCGGCCGATGCCGCGTTGCCGTCGCGCTGCTCGATCGCTTCGAGCAGGCGGTTCATCTCGGTGTTGGAATCGCCGCCGCGTCCCGGCATCGCGATGGTCAGCGCGCGCAACCGGTTGATGCGCGCGTTCAGCGTCTTGACCACCGTCAGCGACACCTGCTTTCCTGCGGCTTCGAACAGGGTTTCGTAGAAACGCTCGGTGAATTCGAGCACACGTGGCAATTCCTGCTTCTCGAACGCATCCTCGATCGTTGCCCGAATTTCTCGCAACTGCCGCACGACTTCGGGCGTCGCGCGCTCTGCGCAGGCACGCGCGGCATTGGCTTCGAGCAGGCCGCGCAGTTCGTAGATCTCGCCGACTTGCGCCGGATCGAGCCGCGCGACCACCGGCCCTTGCCGCGACACGGTCTCGACCAGCCCTTCGGTCTCGAGATGCCGCAGCACCTCGCGCACCACCGTGCGGCTGACGCCGAGCTCATCGCACAGCGTGCGCTCGACGAGCCGGGCACCCGGCCGGAAATAGCCCTGCACGATCGCGCCACGCAGCTTGTCGAGCGTCAGTTCGCGCAGGGTCTTGGCATTGCGGTCGATTTTCAGGTCTTGCATGAGCGGCACTCTGGAAACGGGTATGGGCCTGCAGCCGGCCGCGAGCCGGGCGCAAACATGGAATGCCATATTATGACCTAACTGCCAGCGTCTTCCATCCCGCCCGGCCTGCGCCCGCGCCCGACCAGGCGATCAGCCCCCGAGCCCCTCGACGATCGCGATCTGCGCCCGGCAATATCCATCCCGCTTCGCCTTCGCCGCCTGGTACTCCGGCGAGTGATAACACGCAAGCGCCGTTTCCATGTCGGGAAAGCGGATCACGACGTGGCGCTCGAACGCATCGCCCTCCAGCGTCTGCGACGCGCCGCCACGCGCCAGGAACACGGCACCGAATTTCTTGAACGCCTGCGGCGCGATGTCCGTGTAGTCCTTGTACTTCACGGGATCCAGCACCTGCACGTGGGCAATCCAGTACGCACTCATTTGTCACCTCTCTTGGGAAATTCCTGCTACGGGTTTACACTCATGGCATGCCGTAACATGGTATACCACAATGAATCGCACAATCAACGCACGAAAGGAAGGTGCCATGAGCCTGATTCGGAAATCCGTCCTCCATGTCGAGACGCTCTACGTGGATGGCGACAAGGTCGCTGCCAAGCCACTGAAGATGATCGGCGCCGTCGCCGTCATCAAGAACCCGTGGGCAGGCCGCGGGTACGTCGAGGACCTGTCGCCGGAGATTCGCGCGATCGCCCCGCAGCTCGGCGAACACCTGACCAAACTGATCCTCGACGAGGCCGGTTCGGGCGACGCGGTCGAAGCGTTCGGCAAGAGCGCGATCGTCGGCCTCGACGGCGAAATCGAGCATGCATCCGCGCTGATCCATACGCTGCACTTCGGCAACATCTATCGCACGGCCGTCGGCGCGAAGTCGTACCTCGCGTTCAACAATACGCGCGGCCCGGCCAATGCGCCGCTGCTGATCCCGATGATGGACAAGAATGACGAAGGCCGCCGTTCGCACTACCTGACGCTCCAGTTCTCGATCCCGGATGCACCGGCCGCCGACGAACTGGTCATCGCCATCGGCGCCGCGACCGCCGGCCGTCCGCATCACCGCATCGGCGACCGCTACAAAGATCTCGCAGAGCTCGGAAATGACGTCAAGAACCCTGCTGCTGTCAAATAAACGCGTCGCCCACTATCTCGACCAGGGCACCGGCGAACCGCTGGTGCTGATTCATGGGGTCGGCATGCAGGCGGGCGCGTGGTATCCGCAGATCGACGACCTGTCGCGCGATTTCCGCGTGATCTCCGTCGACATGCCGGGCCACGGGATGAGCGATGCGCTCGACACCGACGCCGACCTGCAGCAGTTCGTCCAGTGGGCCGTCGGGTTCATCGAGGCGCTGAAGGTCGGCCCCGTCAACCTTGCCGGCCACTCGATGGGTTCGCTGATCGCCGCCGGCGTCGCCGTGACGCGGCCCGATCTGGTCAAGCGCGTGGCAGTCCTGAACGGCGTGTACCGCCGCACCGAACAGGCGCGCGAGGCCGTGCTGCAACGTGCCGCCGAACTGCGCTCGGGCACCATCGACATCGATACGCCGCTGCGGCGCTGGTTCAACGCGGAAGACGCGCAGCAGGCCGCCGCGCGGAAGGTGGAAGCGTGGCTGCAGTCGGTCGATCTGGCCGGCTACGCGACCGCGTACACCGCGTTCGCGAACGGTGACGACATATACGCGGACGGCTGGCACCGGATCGCGTGCCCTGCCCTCGTGCTCACCGGGTCGGACGACCCGAATTCGACGCCCGAGATGGCCCGGCAAATGGCGCAGGCCGCGCAAGACGGCAAGGCTGTCGTGATCGAGAACGAGCGCCACATGGTGAACCTGACCGCGCCCGACGCCGTCAATCGCGCGCTGCGTGCGTGGCTGCACACCGTGCCGCAGGCGGAAACCCTGAAATCGGAAGTGTGACATGAGCCAAGCAATCAGCCAGGAAACGCCGATCATCAACTCGCGGGAGCTGCGCGACGCGTTCGGCGCATTCATGACCGGCGTGACGATCGTCACCACCGCGCGCGACGACGGCCAGCCGCTCGGCTTCACCGCGAACTCGTTCTCGTCGGTGTCGCTCGATCCGGCGCTGCTGCTCGTCAGCATCGCGAAGACGTCGAGCAATTTCCAGACGTTTTCCACGATCGGCCACTTCGCGATCAACATCCTCGCCGAAGGGCAAAAGGACCTCTCCAACTCCTTCGCGCGACCGAGCGACGATCGCTTCGCGAACGTCGGCTGGCACCTGAGCGCGCATCGCAACCCGCTGATCGACGACGTCAGCGCGTGGTTCGACTGCACGACGCACGCGGTGATCGACGCGGGCGATCACGCGCTCATCATCGGCAAGATCGAGGCGTTCCATTCCGCCGGCTACGCGGGGCTCGGCTACTACCGCGGCGGCTACTTCACGCCGGCGAAGCTGTCGGCCGAAGTCATCGCCGGACCGAAGGTCATCGTCAGCGCGATCATCACGCGCGACGACAAGGTCCTGATGGTGAAGACGGCCGATCGCAAGTGGGCGCTGCCCACCCGGGAAATCGGCAACGCAGGCGCCGACAAGGCGCTCGCCGAACTGTTCCGGCAATACCAGCCGGACGCATCGGCAAGCTTCATCTATTCGGTCTACAACAATACCGAGACGCACTACCAGTACATCTCGTTCCTCTGCAGCGCACCGGACGAAGCGGCGGTCGCCGGCGAATTCGTGAGCCTCGACGACCTCGACGCCGACGCGTTCCAGGACAGCGCGCTCGCCAGCATGCTCGAGCGCTATCGCAAAGAGAGTCAGTTGAAGAGTTACGGCCTGTACTTCGGCGATCACAGCACCGGCACCATCCGCCCGCTTCTTTCCTGAAAGGTCACATCATGCGTTTTTCGCTTTTCGTCCACATGGAGCGCGTCTCCGACCAGACCAGCCAAAAGCAGCTGTACGACGAGATGGTCGAGCTGTGCCAGATCGCCGACCGCGGCGGCATGCATGCCGTCTGGACCGGCGAGCACCACGGCATGGACTTCACGATCGCGCCGAACCCGTTCATCAACCTCGTCGACCTAGCGAACAAGACGAAGCGCGTGCGGCTCGGCACGGGCACGGTCGTCGCGCCGTTCTGGCATCCGATCAAGCTCGCCGGCGAAGCCGCGATGACGGACATCATCACGGGCGGCCGCCTGGAGCTCGGGATCGCGCGCGGCGCGTACTCGTTCGAATACGAGCGCCTGATGCCGGGCCTCGACGCGTGGGGCGCAGGCCAGCGCTTGCGCGAACTCATTCCGGCCGTAAAGAAGCTGTGGGAAGGCGATTACGCGCACGGCGGCGAGTTCTGGCAATTCCCGTCGACGACGTCGTCACCGCTGCCGCTGCAGCAGCCGCATCCGCCGATCTGGGTGGCCGCGCGCGATCCGAACAGCCACGAGTTCGCGGTGGCCAACGGCTGCAACGTGCAGGTCACGCCGCTGCACCTCGGTGACGAGGAAGTCGAGAAGCTCGTCGGCCACTTCAACGCCGCGTGCGCGAAGTTCAGCGACGTGCCGCGCCCGCAGATCATGCTGCTGCGTCACACCTATGTGGCAAGCAGCGAGGACGACGCACAGCTGGCCGCCGACGAAGTCAACGTGTTCTACAACTACTTCGGCGCGTGGTTCAAGAACGAGCGTCCGGTCAGCCGCGGGATGATCAAGCCGCTGAGCCGCGACGAAATCGCGGCGCACCCCTTCTACACGCCGGAAGCGATGCGCAAGAACAACGTGATCGGCACGCCCGCGGAAGTGATCGGGCGCCTGAAGGCCTATGAAGAGCTCGGCTTCGACGAGTACTCGTTCTGGATCGATACCGGCATGAGCTTCGAGCGCAAGAAGGCGTCGCTCGAGCGGATGATCCGCGACGTGATGCCGGCGTTCCAGTAAGGGGGCGATGCCATGAATGTGCAATTTCAGCTGTATATCGACGGGCAGTTCGGACCCGGTGTCGCCACGTTCGGCAGCATCAATCCGGCGACCGGCGCCGTGTGGGCGCAGATGCCGGAAGCCCGCACCGACGAGGTGAACCGCGCGGTAGCGGCGGCCGGTCGCGCGCTGACCGATCCCGCCTGGGCGGGGCTTTCCGCGTCCGCGCGCGGCAAGCTGCTGTACAGGCTCGCCGATCTGGTCGAAAAAGCTGCACCGCGGCTCGCCGAAATCGAAACGAACGACACCGGCAAGATCATCCGGGAAACGTCGAGCCAGATCGCGTACGTCGCCGAGTATTACCGCTACTACGCGGGCATCGCCGACAAGCTCGAAGGCAGCAGCATCCCCGTCGACAAGCCGGACATGCAGGTGTGGCTCGAGCGGCAGCCGGTCGGCGTGGTCGCAGCGATCGTGCCCTGGAACAGCCAGCTGTTCCTGTCCGCGGTGAAGATCGGCCCGGCGCTCGCGGCCGGCTGCACGGTGGTGCTGAAGGCGTCCGAGGAAGCACCGGGACCGTTGCTCGAGTTCGCGCGCATCGTGCACGAGGCAGGATTCCCGCCGGGCGTCGTCAACGTCATTACCGGCTTCGGCCCGGAATGCGGCGCGGTGCTGAGCAGCCACCCGGGCGTGGACAAGGTCGCGTTCACCGGCGGCCCCGAGACCGCGCGCCACATCGTGCGAAACACGGCCAACAACCTCGCGAAGGTGTCGCTCGAACTCGGCGGCAAGTCGCCGTTCATCGTGTTCGCCGATACCGATATCCAGAGCGCGGTGAATGCGCAGGTCGCCGCGATCTTCGCGGCGAGCGGCCAGAGTTGCGTCGCGGGGTCGCGCCTGCTGATCGAGGCTTCCGTCAAGGAGCAGTTCCTTGCGCTGCTGGTCGAGCGTGTGTCGCGGATTCGCGTGGGTTCACCCAACGAGCGGGAAACCGAGTACGGCCCGCTGTGTACGGAACGGCAGCTTCGCAACATCGAGACGGTCGTCGAGAACTCGGCGCGCCAGGGTGCCAAGGTGCTCGCAGGCGGAAAGAGGCTGGAGCGCGACGGGTATTACTACGCACCGACGATCCTCGACTGCACCGGCGTTGCGCAAGCCGACAGCATCACGACCGAATTGTTCGGCCCGGTGTTGTCGGTCGACACGTTCGAATCCGAACAGGAAGCGATCGAGAAGGCAAACGGCACCGCCTACGGCCTCGCGGCCGGCATCTTCACGACCAACCTGACGCGTGCGCACCGCGTGTCGAAGCGCGTGCGCTCCGGCATCGTGTGGATCAACACCTATCGGGCCGTGTCGCCGCTCGTGCCGTTCGGCGGCTTCGGGCTGTCCGGGCATGGACGTGAAGGCGGCCTGAGCGCCGCGCTCGAATACACGACCACGAAGTCCGTGTGGCTGCGCACGTCGGACGATCCGATCGGCGATCCGTTCGTGATGCGCTGAGCGGCTACGCTTTCGCCGGCAGTATCGACTCAAGGCCGCAAGCGCCATGCCGCGCCGCGCGCGTCATCAGGCGCATGCGGCGACGCATGGCCCCGGCAATAAAGATGGAGACAGCATGACAAAGCAGGAAAGCGACGGCAGCGTTCTCGCCATCGAAAGCAACTCGATCGAATATGTTCCGCCGGAGGCGCGGCACGGCAAGCCGGCCGACCTCTTCACCCTGTGGTTCTGCACGAACGTCGCCCCGCTGGCCGTGATTTCCGGTGCGACGTCGGTACTGGTGTTCCACCTCGACCTCATGAGCGCGATTGTCGCGATCGCGGCCGGGCAGTTCTTCGGCGCGATCTTTCATGCGCTCACTTCCGCGCAGGGGCCACTGGTCGGCGCGCCGCAGATGATCCAGAGCCGCGCGCAATTCGGCCGCTACGGATCGCTGCTGGTCGTGTGCTTCACCACGCTGATCTATCTCGGCTTCTTCGTGTCGAACATCATTCTCGCGGGCAAGACGCTCCACACGGCGGCGCCCGCAGTGCCGGTGCCGATCGCAACCGTCATCGGCGCGGTGCTCGCGACGCTGGTCGGTGTGATCGGCTGCCACTTCATTCATCGCTTCAACAAGATCGGCGCGTGGTTCATGGGTGGCGCACTGCTGATCGGCATCGCGCTGATGGTGCCGGGCCTCGATGCGCGGATGTTCCAGCAGGGTCATTTCGATCTCGCCAACTGGTTCGCGATGTTCGGCTTGTGTGCGGTCTGGCAGATCAGCTTCGCGCCCTATACGTCCGACTATTCGCGCTATCTGCCGGCTTCCGCCGGATTCGGAAAGACCTTTGCGTACACGTACCTCGGCACGTCACTGGGGACGATCTTCGCATTCCTGTTCGGCGTGCTCGCCGTCAGCACCGGGCATTCGACGGACGCGATGCAGGCGATCCGCGAGCAGACCGGCGCGTTCGGCTACGTGCTGATCTTCCTGTTTCTGGTCAACATCATCGGCCACAACGGGATGAACCTGTATGGCGCGGTGCTGTCGTTCATCACCGCCGCGCAGACGTTCCGGCCGCACTGGGTGCCCGGCCGCAACGTGCGCGTCGTCGTGTCGGCGGTCCTGCTGGTGGCGTCGACCGCGGCTGCACTGTGGGCGTCGAGCAACTTCATCTCGATCTTCCTCAACGCGATCTTCGCGCTGCGCATCGTGCTGGCACCGTGGATCGCGATCAACCTGATCGACTTCTACCTGGTCAACAACCGCCGCTACCGGGTCACGGAAATCATCAGCAGCAGCGATGGCGTGTACGGGGCGTTCAACGTCAGGGCCATCGCGATCTACGCGTTCGGGATTGCAGTCCAGGTGCCGTTCATGGAGGAGAGCTTCTTCCACGGCGCGTGGGCATCGGTTCTCGGCGGCGCCGACGTATCGTGGATGGTGGGCCTCGTCGTCACCGCGACGGTCTGCTACCTGTTCGCGTCGAAGGACGGTTCGCGTTCGCGCGGACGGTGCCCGGCGGGCGCCGGGGCTTTGGAATAACCGGGGAAATCGATCATGAACGAAGATGATGCGCTGTTTCAGAAGGGCTTGCCGATCCGCCGGGAAGTGCTCGGCCCGGAATATGTCGATGCGTCGATGGAAAAGGCCGACGCCTTCATGATGGCGTTCCAGCGCGCAACCACGGCATGGGCGTGGGGCTGGGCATGGGGCGATGAAACACTCGACCGCAAGACGCGCAGCCTGCTCAATCTCGCGATGCTGACCGCCGCCGGTCATACGAACGAGCTCAAGCTGCACGTGAAAGGCGCGCTCAACAACGGCGTGAGCGTCGATGAAATCAAGGCGACGCTGCTGCATGCCACCGCGTATTCCGGGATCCCGCACGGGCTCGGCGCGTTCAAGGCTGCACATGAAGTGCTGGTGGCCGAAGGGGCGTTGAAGTAAGCGAGCCGCTCGCGCGCGCGTAATGCGAGATCGCAACGACGCGGCGCACGCACACTGCGGTGGGCGTCCGCCGCGCCATGTACGCCGGCTCAATGCCGCCTCATTCCCCCGAACCCGTGCTCACCGCCGACGAACACCGGGCCACGGTGAAAGCCCGTGCCCATCGGAGCACCGACACGACCACGCATGCCCCCGTCGAAGTGGCCGACGTGACCGAAGTGGTCGAAGTGATGGCGATGATGGAAACGGTCGATGAAGACGAAGCTGACGCCCGTGCCGACGAACACCGCCGGTCCCCAGTACCACGGGTCGGCGTACGGATAGGCGGTATCCGGATACCACACGATGCTGCCGTCCGTGCTCTGCATCATCTGCCAGGTGCCGTCGCCTTGCCGGCACGCGCGCCCGACGATCTGCTGTTCCGTGCCGTCGATTTCCGCTTGCATGACGACCGCACGGCAGCGGGCGCCTTCGTCCGGCGAGTCGTCATAGGTTTGCGCAAGCACGCACATGGAGCAGCCGAGACAGACGACGCCCATCCCGACCCGAAACAAGTTGCACATGATCGGCTCCTGCATTGTTGCCCCCGACCACCCGAGCCTTGGCGTCACGGACGACGCGCGGCTTCGTATAGGGTCACCCGACCATTAGACGATGTGGCATGGCCGATTATTCCTGGGGTCGGGATACGCATGCGTGATGCACGAACCGCCGACGATCATGCGCGCGCCGAACGCCGGACGATGCAGTAGACGCCCGCCGCCATCACGCCGAAGACCACATGGGCGATCAGCGTGATCGCGCCGCGCACCGGAACGAACCACGGGAAGATCGCGGTGAACGCGTGCAGGTTGATACCGTAGAGCACCAGTCCGAACGCGCCGCCCGCCACCAGCGCGGCGCCGGGCGACAGGTTGCGCACCATCCTCGCCAGCACGGCCGTATAGGCAAGCGACAACGCGGCATGCACCAGCGTCGCCACGCCCATGATCGTCGGATCGAAGCCCGGGGACGCGCCGAGCACGGCTCGCCCCATCACGAGGGCGGCCGTCAGGCGCGCGTCGCGCAGCAGGTTGTGAAAGGGGTCTTCTCCGGCAATCGGCCAGAGCATCAGCTCGATGACGGTCGAGCCGACCGCCGCGCCGAACGCTGCCCAGAGAATCGGGACCGGACCGTCCTGTTTCAATGGTGCTCCACGATGGCCGCGCGCCGTGCGGACTTACAGCGGACGTTCGCAATCCGTCCAGTATGCGAACGGATCACGATGCTTCGGGTAGTGCTCGTCGAGCCATTTCAGCAACGTCGCACGCGCGTTGTCCAGATCGGCCTTCGACGACGACGTCGTCAGCTCGTGCACCTCGGCGGATTTTTCCCGATCCATCACGTAGCAGTTCCAGTCGGGGCCGTCGAGATCCGGATCGTCGGACGCCTTCGACGACTTGCGCCAGCCGACCCCCTTGCGCGCATCGATGTAATAGCGCGGATGCACTTTCAGATACGACATCTCGCCGCCCTGCAGGCTGCTTTCCGCGCGCAGCACGTCGCGTTCGTCGACGATCTGCGTGACTTCCGGCAGCCGGCGCGAGCGCCAGCCGGCCGGCAGCGTCGCCGTCGCCCGCACGGCGTCGTACGGGCCCCACGCGAGGCCCCAGGCTTCGGCCATGCGCTTCATGAACGCATCCGCGCCCGGATAGCCGCGCAACTGGATTCTCGTCGACAGCGTGACTTCGACGCGGCCGTCGGCACCGGCGGGGTCGCCTGCCGCTTCGAACGGGTTGCCCGGGCGCGACGCGCGCTGCTGCGCGTCCGCGGGCGCCATGCCCGAAAACAGCTGGTCGAGCGCCGCACGCGCTTTCGACGACTTGTCTGGTCTATTCATTCCTCATTCCCTCTGCATTCGAACGGTTCAACACGCTCGATTCTCGTTAATCTGTCGGGTCCCGCAATTTTCCGCGGTCGCATTGTCGACGATCCGGTAGCCCGGGTCGAGCGGCGGCGCCGTCCGCGCCGCCTGCGTCGCCTGCGTCGCACACCTCGACGCCCGTGCCGCCTATCCCAGCGCGGCCCGCATCCGCTCCATCAGCGCGAGCACCTCCGGACGATTCTCGCCCTTCGCATGCACGAAGTGATACCTGAGCGGCGACTCGACCTCATGCCGGCTCACGCGGACGAGCGCGCTGCGCCTGAGATACGCATCCGCGAGCGGCGTACGCGCCAGCGCCACGCCGAGCCCCGCCTCGGCCGCCGCGAGCACGAGGTTGTAGTCCTCGAAACGGCGATCCTGCGCGCGCGGCTTGAAC
This sequence comes from Burkholderia sp. Bp9015, assembly GCF_003853505.1. Classification (NCBI taxonomy): domain Bacteria; kingdom Pseudomonadati; phylum Pseudomonadota; class Betaproteobacteria; order Burkholderiales; family Burkholderiaceae; genus Burkholderia; species Burkholderia sp. Bp9015. Next base: position 58,970 of record NZ_QTPZ01000038.1, on the reverse strand, counting down.
GGTATGCCGAGCGCGTCGAACCAGGTGCGCCAGCCGGTCACGTCGGAGTCGTGCAGCAGCGGCATCTCGAGCAGCGCGGCGGCGTCGTTGCGACGGCGCCGCGCGGCCAGCTGCGCGGCGAGCCGCGGATGCGCGACCGGATGGAGCGTCTCCGGCATGAACGCGCTGGTTTCGAGCTGACGCCAGTTGCCGCGCCCGTACCGGATCGACAGATCCGCTTCGCCGGCGGCGATGTCCACATTGCGAAGTTCGATGCCGAGCTCGATGCGCAACGCGGGCGCCTCGCTCTCGAGCGCGTGCTGGCGCTCGAGCAGCCAGAGCTGCGCGAATGCCGGCACCACGCTCATCCTGACCAGTCGCGGCGTACGCGGCGAGCGCCACTGGTCGGCCGCGCCGTCGATGATCGCGAACGCCTGTTCGATCCGGCCGACGAAACGCTGGCCGTCCGGCGTCAGCCGCACGCCGCGCGCATGACGTTCGAACAACGCCATGCCAAGCCAGTTCTCGACGGCCGCCACGCGCCGGCTGATCGCGCCGTGCGTGACGCCGGACGCGTCGGCGGCCGCCAGGAACGAGCCCAGCCGCGCCACCGCACAGACGGTTTCCAGGCTGGCCAGCGGCGGCCGCGGGCCGGGTGCCGGCGCGACCGACGGCAGCGCGTCCGCCGCATGCTGCTGCGTGCGCGCCGGGCCATCGGCCCGGCGTCGCACCGAGCTGTGAGCCATATTCATACCCGCTGGTTGATCTGTGCGCTAGCTTAACATCTCGCGTCGCCACACCATTGCCGCATGAACACGCTTTCCTCCCCCTCGTCGCGCAGCGCGCGACTGCCGCTCGTCGCGGCCGGCGCGGTGGCGTTCACGATCGTCTCGTGGGCCTCCGCCTTCCCGTTCATCCGGATCGGCCTGCACGGGCTGGCCCCGCTGCAACTCGCGGCCGCGCGCTTCGCGACCGCGGCGGTGCTCGCGATCGCATGGCTCGCATGGCGGCGGCCTCGCATGCCGGCCAGACGCGACGCGTTGCGCTTTCTCGTCTGCGGCCTGCTCGGCATCGCACTCTACAACGCGCTGCTCAATACCGGCGAGCAGACCGTGTCGGCCGGCGCGGCGAGCTTCATCGTGAACACGCTGCCGATCTTCACGGCGCTGCTGGCGGCGGTGTTTCTGCGCGAACGCTTCAATCGCCGCGGATGGCTCGGTTCGCTGGTCAGCCTGGCCGGCATCGCCGTGATCGCGCACGGCCAGCCGGGCGGCCTCGTGCTCGGCTCCGGCAGCACGCTGATCCTCGGCGCGGCATTGTGTTCGGCCAGCTATTTCGTGCTGCAGCGGCGGCTGATTCCCGTCTACGGCGCGCTGCCCTGCACCGCGTATACGCTGCTGGCCGGTGCGCTGCTGCTCACGCCCTGGTTGCCCGGCGCGCTCGCATCGCTCGGCGGCGGCGGCGCGTCACGCGACACGGCGCTCGCCGTCCTGGTGCTCGGCGTCTTTCCCGCCGCGCTGGGTTACGCGACCTGGACCTTCGCGCTCGGCTACTTCGGCGCGGCGCGCGCCGCCAATTTCCTGTACCTGACACCGGCCGTCGCGACGGTGTTGTCGATGGCGCTGACAGGCGAGCGGCCCGGCATCGAAACGTTGTGCGGCGGCCTGCTGGCGATTGCCGGCGTGATATTCGTGGCCTTGCGCGGACGGACGTAGGCATGCGGCCGCGCCGGACGGCAACGGCGGGCCGGACGAGCCGGCAGTGGGCCGAACCGGCCCCGTCATCTGCAAAGCCGGACGTACACGCTGCGCCGAACGGCCCGTCGCCATTCGCCATTCGCCGACGCCGCCGGGCTCGACCGTTAGTTGCAACAAGCGGGTGGCGGCATCTCGAGCAGCGCCACGGCGATGAAACTGTGCAGACGAATCGACCGAACAGTGCCGGATTGATTGCATCGCGCTGTCCATGGTCATCGGAATCGGCCCGATCGAATAATCGAAGCAATCGACGGCGCAAGACGCTCACACCTGCGCGACGCATCGCGAAACGGCTGCGCCATCGCATCACATTTGCGCAAGGCCGGGCAATTCGCGGAAGCGGGCGCAAGCGCGTTCGGATATATTCATACGAATTGCGTGTCGCCGGACGCAATCGCCCGCTCGCTCGTGCGAGCCCCGGGCGACATGCAAGCCGGGCCCGTCACGGGTCACGGAGATTCGTCCGGCACACCGACCGCCTCACAAGGGCGCGCGGCAAACCGGACGGCACCAGAAATATCAATCAACGGAGATGGCAGATGGAACGAAGCACTGTCGGCATGCGCTGCAAACCCCTGATCACCGTCGCACTGGCCGCCGCCGCATTTGCGGCCGCGTCGGGCGCGATGGCCGACCAGGTCGTGAAGATCGGCAGCGTCGAACCGACGACGGGCGGCATTTCGCACCTCGGCAAGGACAACGAGAACGGTGCGCGCCTCGCGGTGGAAGAAATCAATGCGAAGGGCCTGACGATCGGCGGCCAGAAGATCACGCTGCAGCTCGACGCGCAGGATGACGCGGCCGACCCGCGCCAGGCCACGCAGGTCGCGCAGAAGCTCGTCGACGACAAGGTCGTCGCCGTCATCGGCCACCTGAACTCGGGCACGTCGATCCCGGCGTCGAAGATCTACAGCGACGCGGGCATCGTGCAGATCTCGCCGTCCGCCACGAACCCGACCTACACGCTGCAGGGCTTCAAGACCACGTATCGCGTGGTCGCGACCGACGCGCAGCAAGGTCCGGCACTCGCGAGCTACGCGCAGTCGAAGGGCGTGAAGAGCGTCGCGGTGATCGACGATTCGACCGCATACGGCCAGGGCCTCGCGAACGAATTCGAGAAGAAGGCGAAGGCGCTCGGCCTGAAGGTGCTGTCGCACGACGCGACCAACGACAAGGCCGTCGACTTCCGCGCGATTCTCACCAAGGTCAAGGGCGAGAACCCGGACGCGATCATGTACGGCGGCATGGACGCCACCGGCGGCCCGCTCGCGAAGCAGGCGAAGCAGCTCGGCCTGCGCGCGAAGATCCTGTCCGGCGACGGCGTGTGCACCGACTCGCTCGCCCAGCTGGCCGGCCCGGCCGCCGACAACGTGCTGTGCTCGCAGGCGGGCGCGGCGCTCGAGAAGATGCCGGGCGGCGCGGCGTTCCTCGCCAAGTACCAGAAGCGCTTCAACCAGGGCATCAAGTTCGATGCGCCGTTCGCGTACGACGCGGTCTACATCGCGGTCGACGCGATGAAGCGCGCGAACTCGACGGACCCGGCGAAGATCCTCGCCGCGATGCCGTCGACGAAATATGAAGGCGTGATCGGCACGACGACGTTCGACGCGAAGGGCGACCTGACGCACGGGATCATCTCGATCTACGGCTACAAGAGCGGCAAGAAGACCTTCCTCGACCAGGTGAAGATGTAACGCCTCGCGACGCCGGCACGACGGGAACGCCACCCGTTTGCGCCGGCGTCGCGCGGGGCCGATTCAAGTTTTGCGGAGACGAGGCGACATGTGTGCAATGGCGTACGCGGAATTTCAACAGGAGTTGAAGAAAGCGCAGTTGACGGCGCGCGAGTTCGCCCGGCTGATCCGGATGAACGAAAGTTCCATCACGAACTATTCGAGCAAGGGCACCGTCCCTTCCCACCTCGCGGTCATCGCGACACTCATCGGCGCGCTCGCCGCGCACGAGATCGATTTCCGGCACGTGATCGGCAAGACGGGCATCGAGCCGAAACGGCCGCGCGGCGTCGGCGCGTTTCCGGTCGCGGACAAGCCGCGCACGCGAAAGACCGCGAAAGCCGGCTCCTGAGCCGCAGCGGTCGGTAGCGGCATCGCCGGTGCCGCTCGACACCGTCACGCGCGCTGCCACGCCGCGCTCGCGGCCCGCCCGTCACGCTGCCGCACGCACGTGCTCGAGCAGCGCCTGCAGCGGATGACGCACCTGCCGCGCGGACATGCGCTTCACCTGGCTGCGGCACGAATACCCGGTCGCCAGCGCTTCACCCTCCACTTCCGGCGCATCGACATGCGCGGCCCACGATTGCGCATAGATCGTGCGCGACGTCTGCAGGTTGCGCGCCTCGTGCCCGTAGGTCCCCGACATCCCGCAGCACCCTGCCGCCTGAACCGCCAGGCGCAACCCGCGACGCGCGAACACCTGCGCCCACTGCCTGCCGCTGTCGGGCGCGTTGGTCTTCTCGGTGCAATGCGGCAGCAGCCGGTACGCTGCCGATACGCCGAGCGCGCCCGCCCCGGCCTCCGGCATCGCATCCAGCAACCACTCCTGCGGCAGCGCGACCTTCGGCACGTCGGCGAGCCCCGTCACCTTCAGGTATTCCTGCCGATACGTGAGCGTCATCGCCGGATCGAGGCCGACGAGCGCGACACCCGAGCGCGCGAGCGCGGCCAGTTGCGTCGCGTTGCGAATCGCCGCCTGCCCGAACGCGCGAAGAAAGCCCTGCACGTGCAGCGCCTTGCCGTTCGGCGCGAGCGGCGCGAGCCACACCTGGAAGCCGATACGCGCGGCCAGTTCGATCAGCGTCGCCAGTTGCTCGGTGTCGAAATAACGCGTGAACGTGTCCTGCACGATGACGACGCTGCGTGCGCGCTGCGCATCGCTCAACGCGGCGAGCGCCTGCGGCTCGGCCGGCCGCACCTTCCATTGCCGGATCACGGCCGCGAGGTCGAAGCGGCTCAGGAGCGGACTATCGACCATGCCGACGTGCCGCTCGAGCAGCGTGCGCACCCAGCCGGCGCGCATCAGGCCGTTGTACAGCGCGGGCACGCGCGCCATCCACGGCATCGTGAATTCGAGCGAGCCGATCAGGTAGTCGCGCAGCGGCCGCAAGTAGCGCTGGTGATACAGCTCGAGAAAGCGCGAGCGGAACTCGGGCACGTTGACCTTGACCGGGCACTGCCCCGCGCACGACTTGCACGCGAGGCAGCCGGCCATCGCGTCGTACACCTCGTGCGAAAAGTCGGCTTCGCCGTTGCGCGCCGCGCGGCTGTTGCGCCAGCGTTGCGCGAAACCGCGCAGGAACGGCTGTCGCGCACGCGCGGCCGCGACGACGTCGACGCCGGCCTGTCCTTGCAGACGCAACCATTCGCGCATCAGCGACGCGCGCCCCTTCGGCGACTGCACGCGTTCACGCGTCGCCTTCCACGACGGGCACATCGCGTCGTCCGGATCGAAGTTGTAGCACGCGCCGTTGCCGTTGCAGTGCATCGCCGTGCCGTAGCTCTGCCACACGCGCTCGTCGATCTGCCGGTCGTGATCGCCGCGCGTGGGCACCTCGTCGATCTTCAAGAGCCGCAGCGTGGGCGCCGGCGGCGTCGCGATCTTGCCCGGGTTGAACTGGTTGTGCGGATCGAACGCGGCCTTCAGCTGCTGCAGCGACGGATACAGCTCGCCGAAGAACGCCGGCGCATATTCGGAGCGCACGCCCTTGCCGTGCTCGCCCCATAGAAGGCCACCATGCCGCTGCGTGAGTTCGGCCACCGCGTCCGACACCGGCCGCACCAGCGCGGCCTGCTTCGGGTCCTTCATGTCGAGCGCCGGACGCACGTGCAGCACGCCCGCGTCGACGTGGCCGAACATCCCGTACTGCAACCCGTGGCCGTCGAGCAGCGCGCGGAATTCGGCGATGTACGCGGCGAGATTCTCGGGCGGCACCGCGGTGTCCTCGACAAACGGCTGCGGGCGCGCCTCGCCCTGCACGTTGCCGAGCAGGCCGACCGCGCGCTTGCGCATCGCGTACACGCGCTTCACCGCGTCGTCGCCGGTCGCGACCGTGTGGCCGAGGCGCTCGACGCTCGTGTCGGTGCGCAAATGCTCGACGAACGCACGCACGCGCGCATCGACGTCGCCGGCGTCGTCGCCGCAGAATTCGATCAGGTTGATGCCGAGCGTCGGACGCGCATCGTCCTGCGGGAAATACTCGGCCACGCTGCTCCACACGAAGTCCTTCATCGCGAGCATCAGCACCTTCGAGTCGACCGTCTCGATCGACAACGGCTTGAGTTCGAGCAGCGCGCGCGCATCGCGCAGCGCGTCCATGAAGCCGGCGTAGCGCACGTTGACCAGCACCGAATACTTCGGGATCGGCAGCACGTTCAGCTTCGCCTCGACCACGAAACCGAGCGAGCCTTCGGCGCCGCACAGCACGCTGTTCAGGTTGAAGCGGCCGTCCGGTTCGCGCAGGTGCGCGAGATCGTAGCCGGTCAGGCAGCGATTGAGCTTCGGAAACTTCGCGTCGATCAGCGCGGCCTTTTCGTCGCTGATGCGGCGCGCGGCGCGATAGACCTTGCCGACCCGGTCCTGCCGTGCGCAGCGGCGTTCCAGTTCGTCGTCCGCGAGCGCGTCGCTGTGCAGCTGCTCGCCGCCCATCAGCACGAAGTCGAGCGCGAGCACGTGGTCGCGTGTCTTGCCGTACGTGCAGCTGCCCTGCCCGCTCGCGTCGGTGTTGATCATCCCGCCGACCGTCGCGCGGTTCGACGTCGACAGTTCGGGCGCGAAAAACAGGCCATGCGGCTTCAGCGCGGCGTTGAGCTGGTCCTTGACGACGCCCGCCTGCACGCGCACCCAGCGCTCGCCGGCGTTGATCTCCAGGATCCGGTTCATGTTGCGCGACAGGTCCACGACCACGCCGTCGGTCAGCGACTGCCCGTTGGTACCCGTGCCGCCGCCGCGCGCCGCCACCGCGACGTCGCGGTGCGCAGGTTCGGCGAGCAGGCGCGCGAGCAGCCGCACGTCGTCCGCATGCGCGGGACAGATCACTGCCTGCGGCAGGCGCTGGTAGATCGAGTTGTCGGTCGCCTGCACGGTCCGGTTCGCATGGTCCGCGCGGATTTCGCCGGCGAATCCGGCCGCCTGGAGGGCGGCGAGAAAGTCGCGGTAACGAGCCTCGGGCGGGCTGGCGGGACGGGGCAACGGAGCGATCGGCATGGGATGAAAGCGCAATGTGGAGGGAGCCGGTGCGCGGCCTCGATCGAAAACATGAGTTTTGAGCAAGATTCCACGCAGCCCGGAAATCCAGTATCGTGCGAATCAGCGCGAGAAACAAACGAATTCTCCCCCGGCAAAACTTGCATAAAACTCATGAATTACCGTCGCCTGACCCCGTCCATGTCGCTGCTGTTGGTGTTCGAGGCCGCCGCGCGCCACGAAAGCTACACGCGTGCGGCCGACGAGCTGTCGCTGAGCCAGAGCGCGATCAGCCGGCAGGTCCAGACGCTCGAGGATCAGCTCGGCGTGCCGCTGTTCCGGCGTGAAGGCCGCTCCGTGAAGCTGACGGAAGTCGGCCGGCGCTACTTCGTCGAGCTGAGCGGCGCGCTCGGGCGCATCCGCGGCGCGACGCTGCAGGCGATGTCGCACCAGGCCGGCGCCGGCACGCTGCGGCTCGCGACCTTGCCGACCTTCGGCTCGAAATGGCTGCTGCCGCACCTGCACGATTTCTATGCCGCGCATCCGGGCGTGACCGTGCACTTGCATTCGCGGATCGGCGGCATCGACTTCCATACAGACGATCTCGACGCGGCCATCACCGTCGGCGCGGGCGACTGGCCCGGCCTGCACGCGCACCGGCTGTACAACGAGTTCCTGATCGCGATCGCGAGCCCCGAGTCAGTCGGGCGCCGCAAGGCCGGCCCGCGCGCGCCGGCATGGGCGGCCGGGCAGACGCTGCTGGGCGTGACGAGCAATCAGCACGCGTGGGCCGAATGGTTCTCGCATTTCGGGCTCGATCATCGCGAGATGCGCATCGGTCCCAGTTTCGAGCTGACGTCGCACCTGATCCAGGCCGTGCGGGCGGGAATGGGGATCGGCCTCGTGCCGAAGGTGCTGGTGGAAGACGAGCTGAGCCGCAACGAGCTCGTGTCGATCGGCGACGCGATCACCAGCCAGCGCAGCTACTACCTCGTGTATCCGCCGGAAAACGACACACTGCCGTCGCTGGTCGCGTTTCGGGAATGGCTGCTGAATTCGTGCTGACGTGCTGACGCGCAGGCAGCCGCGCGGCGCGCTCACGCGCGCCATTCGTCGAGAATCTGTTCGGCGAGGTAGTCGCACAGCGGGCGCGCCGATTGCGCGCTGCGCGCCAGCACGACCTCGACCGCGTCGAGCGGCGGCAGCCCTTCGTTCTGCGACAGCCGGACGAGATGCGCGGGAATGCTGCAGCGCGCGAGCGGCGCGATCGCGAGGCCGGCCTCGACCATGCTGAGCAAGCCGAGGAAGCTCGGGCTTTCGTATGACATCCGGAACGGAATCTTCTGCCGGTTCAGCGCCTTGAGCGCGTGATCGCGCGCCATGCTGCCGTGCGTGAAGAGCGCGACCGGCAGCGGCCGCTCTTCCCATACGTTCCGTTTCGCCGAGCCGGTCCACACGATCGGCTCGCGCCGCACCAGCTCGCCGGTCACGCCCTTGATGCGCGTGAGGCAGGCCAGATCGATGGTGTTGTCCTTCAGCATCGGCACCAGCGCGCTGCTCGGCTGGCCGATCACGCGCACTTCGACGCGCGGATGCATCGCGGCGAACTTGCCGAGCACCTGCGGCAGCAGCGACGAGATGTAGTCGTCCGGCACGCCGATCGTCACGCGCCCGCGGATCTCCGGCCGCACGACCGACGCCCACGCCTCGTCGCGCAGCGCCAGCATCCGGCGGCCGTATTCGGCGAGCATGCGGCCGTCGTCGGTGGCCGTGACGTTGCGCGTGTCGCGGATGAACAGCGGCTTGCCGAGTGCATCCTCCAGCGCCTTGATCTGCATGCTCACCGCCGACGGCGACCGGTGCACCGCCTGCGCGCCCTGCGCGAACGAACCGGACTCCGCCACGGCCACCACCATCGCCAGCACATCGAGGTCGAGCTTTTTCATGTCATTCAGAAAATCTGATCAATCGATTCAGTTTATCCCGTTTTACTGTCCTCCTCCAACGCCGGACAATGGACGTCATCGACATTCATCGCGGGAAGCTGTAACCATGCATACCTCCGGCTCGCTCTACGGATTCCTGGTCATCGGCGGCATGCTCGCGATCACGCCGGGGCCGAACATGGTCTACGTGATGTCGCGCTCGATCGCGCAAGGGCGCACCGCCGGGATGATTTCGCTGGCGGGCGTGACGGTGGGCTATCTGTTCTACATGTTCGGCGCCGCGTTCGGGATCACGACGCTGTTCCTGAGCGTGCCGTACGCGGGCACCGTGCTCGGCGTGGTGGGCGCCGCATATCTGCTCTACCTCGCGTGGCAGGCTGTCCGGCCCGGCGGCCGTTCACCGTTCGAGGTGAAGACGCTGCCAAACGAGCAGCCACTGCGGCTGCTCGCGATGGGCGCGACGACCAGCGTGCTGAATCCGAAGCTCGCGATGCTGTTCGTGTCGCTGCTGCCGCAGTTCATCGATTACCGGCAAGGCAGCGTGTTCGGCCAGTCGCTCTTTCTCGGCTCATTGCTGATCGCGGCGTTCGTGTCGGCGAACGGACTGGTCGCGATCGGCTCGAGCCGCATCGCGACGTTCCTGCACGGGCGGCCGGCGCTGCTGCTCGCGCAACGCTGGGCGATGGGCGCGGTGCTCGGCGGCCTCGGCATGCAGATGCTCGTCGAGGCGTCGAGCATGGCGGGTGTGGCGTGACGGCCGCGACGCACGTATCGAGGTACATCGCGCCGCCGCGCGTTCACTTCGTCAGCAATTCGGCCTCCAGGTCGCGCAGTTGCTCCGGAAACCGCACGCGCAGCACCACGAACCACGCGAGCCCGACCGCCAGCAACGCGACGAACACGTATGGCAGCCATGCATAGACGCCGTCCGGCACCGGATACACGCTGCCGGCGAGCGGAATCGCGAGCAGCACGACCGCGACGACGCTGATCGCGACGTGCCGCGCGCGAAGCCTGCGTTGCCGACGCAGATAGAGCGGCGCGCCGATCGCGACCAGCACGTAGGCGAGCAGCCAGCCGTAGGTGGCGATCGAGCTGAGATAGCCGTACGAATCGAGCAGCGCCGTGCCGCGTGCGGTCAGCACCAGCGCCGTCGCCAGCGCGAGCACCGCGATCAGCGCGACCGCGACGTGCGGCGTCGCGTTCGTCTCGTGCGCGCGCCCGGTCGACGCATGCAGCACGCCCTGCCGCCCGAACGTATAGACGATGCGCGCCGCCGCGTTGATCGACGAGAAGAACGCCGCGAAGAAGCTGAGCGCCACCCCTGCGTCGATCAGCACCCCGACCCACCCGGCGCCCAGCCGATGCGCGAGCACCGCGAGCGGCCCGTCGACGCGATCGAGCGGCGGCGTCTGCCCGTGGAACGCGCCGACCATCCCGTACGCGCCCACCACGAACAGCAGCGCCGGCCCGACCACGCTGATCAGCACCGCACGCGGAATCGCGCGGAACGGGTCGCGCGCCTCGGCGCCGAGCACGGTCGCGCTCTCGAACCCGGTGAAGCTGAAGAACGCCAGCACCATCCCGAGCTGCAGCTGCGTCGGCTTCACGCCTTCGAGCGTGAGCTGCGCACGATCGACGGGATGACCGCCGAATGCGATCGTTCCGATCACGACGGCGGCGATCAGCAGCAGCGTCGCGAGCTCGACGAACAGCGTGAAGCGCGTGGACAGCCGGATGTCGCGAAACGCGATGTACCACGCGGCAAACGCGGTGACGACCGTGAGGCCGAGCACCGTGCCGAGCGGCGTGGCGCCGCCGAGCAGCCCCGTTTCGCGGCCGAGCACGAGAAACGTGTTGATCGTGCCCTGCAGGATGCCCGCCGCGGCCACCGCATAGGCGATCAGCAGCGACCAGCCGCAGATGGCGCCCCAGGTCGGCCCGATGCCGGCCGACACGTATGCATACAGCGCGCCCGGCGACGCCGAATCGCGCGCGAACACCGAGATGCTCCACGACGAGAACAGCAGCGCGACGATCGCGAACAGGTACGCGAGCCAGGTGCCGTTGCCGGCCGTCGCGAACACGGCGGGAATCAGCACGCCGATCCCGCCCGACACGCCGACGAGGCCGATCGACTGCGCGATCAGCTCGGGCAGGCTCAGGTAATTGCGCCGCAGGCCGCCTGCCTGCGGCGCGGTGCCCGGCGCGGGCAGCGCCTGCGCGGGTGTGGCTGGATGGCTCATCGATTCACCTTGTCATGATTGGGGCGGCGCGGCGTGTGCCGCGTCCGTGGCATGGCCTCAACGCGGGCCGCTGCGTGTGCCCGTCCGAAAATGCGCGCCGCGGCGAACATCGGAACGACGTCGCGGCAGCGCCGCCGGCGCGGGTTCGTCAGTTCCACGAATGGCGCGCGGGCTTCACGCCGTTGAGGTAGTAGTTGCCGACCGCGTGGTATTTCCAGCGCACGGGATCGTGCAGCGTATGCACGCGCGCGTTGCGCCAGTGGCGGTCGAAGTTGTATTTCGCGAGCGTCGACTTGCTGCCGCCCAGTTCGAACAGCTTGCTCGCCGCGAGCAGCGATACCTCGGTCGTCGCGATCTTCGCCTCGCCGACGGCGATCGCGGCCTGCGCGACCGTGTCCTCGTCAGGCTCGCGCTTCGCGACGTCGACGAAGCGCCCCGCGCGCGCGAGCAGCGCTTCGGCCGCATGCACGCGGTACGCGATGTCGCCGATCTGCGCGATCGTCAGCGGGTCCTCGCTCGCGCGCTCGACGCCGCTGTCGATCCAGGGCCGCGCATGCTGCTGCACGAACGCGATCGTGTCCTGCAGCGCGGCGCGCGCGATGCCGAGATCGATCGCGGCCGTCGTGATCTGCGCGAACGGGCCCGCGAAGGTCGGACGATCGTACGAACGCTGCGTATGGAAGATCTCGAACGCGCTCACGCGCACGTTCTCGGCGATCACCGTGCCGCTCGCGGTGGTGCGCTGGCCGAAGCCGCTCCAGTCGTCGACCACGGTAAGCCCCGGCGCGCCCTGCCGCACGAATGCAAGTACCGCCTGGTCCGCCTCGTCGAGGGCCAGCACCGGAATCCAGTGCGCGAACAGCGTACCGGTCGAGTAGAACTTGCGGCCGTTCAGCACGAATCCGTCGCCGTCGCGGCGCACGCGCGTCCGGATGTCGAGCACGTTCTTGCCGCCCGCTTCCGAAAACGCGTTGCCGTAGCGCGCGCCCTTCAGCACGAGATCGAAGAAGAAGCGTTTTTGCGCATCGTTGCCTTCGAGACGAATATCCTCGATCAGGCAGTAGTGATTCTGCGGAATCTGCCCGATCGACGGGTCCGCCTGCGAGACGATCGCAATCACTTCCGCGAGCGTGACGTTCGACACTTCCGCGCCGCCGTATTCGCGCGGCACGGTGATCCCCCACAGTCCGCTCGACGAGAACAACTCGATTTCGTCGTACGGCAGCTTCCGTTCGCGATCGCGCAGCGCCGCATGTTCGGCGAGTCGCGCCGCGACCTGATGCGCGACGTCGAGCGCTTCGGCATCGGAGCCGATGACGGGAACCGGCGCAGCGTCTGCTTGCGGCCGCGTGTGTTCTTCGATGATTTCCGTGGACATGGAGTTTCCGGCAAAAATCTGCATGGATCGACGACGCCGCGCAGGCATCCGTCGACCGCCAGTTTCGATAGGGGAAGCGTCAGGCGCCTCACCTGCGATGCTCATCGCAGGCCGTCCGTTCGCCCGCCCGGTGCGCGGCCTGCGTCAGCGCGTCAGCGCCTCAGCGCCTCAGCGCGCAGGCGCCGCGCATCACGCGGCAACCGCCTGCCGCTGCGCTTCCAGTTCGCGCACAAGCGGCAGCACGCGCTTGCCGAAGTACTCGACTTCCTCGATGAAATGCAGGAACCCGGCGAGCACGAGATCGACGCCGATCGCCTTCAGCGCGACGATCCGCTCGGCGATCTGTTGCGGCGTGCCGATCAGGTTCGTGCGGAAGCCGTCGTTGTACTGCACGAGATCCTCGAACGTGGATTTCGCCCAGTTGCCCTCGCCTTCCGGCGACGCCTTGCCGGCCTCCTTCACCGCATCGCCGAACGCATTCACCGCCTCGACATGCGCGTGCCGGATGATGTCGTCGAGCACGGCCTTCGCCTCTTCCTCGGTGTCGCGCGCGATCACGAACGCGTTGACGCCGATCCGCACGCGATGGTTGTTCGCAGCAGCCTTCGCGCGGATGTCGTCGATCTGCGCCTTCAGGTTCTCCGGCGTATTGCCGTTCGTGAAGTACCAGTCCGACACGCTCGCCGCGTTGTCGCGTGCCGCGCGCGAGCTGCCGCCCTGGAAGATCTCCGGGTGCGGTTTCTGCACGGGCTTCGGGCTCAGCGTGTAGTCGTTGAAGCGGTAGAAGTCGCCCTTGAACGTGAAATTGTCCTGCGTCCAGATGCCCTTGAGCGCCTGGATGAATTCCTTCGAGCGCCGATAGCGTTCGTCGTGCTCGAGCCACGGCTCGCCGATCGCGGTGAACTCGCCCTTGAACCAGCCGCTCACCACGTTGATCGCAATGCGCCCGTTCGAGATGTGGTCGATCGTGGCAAGCTGCTTCGCGACCACGGCCGGATGCCACGGCCCCGGCAGGATCGCCGCAAGCACCTTGAGCTTCGTCGTCGCGTGCAGCAGCGCCTGGCTGAACGACACCGACTCGTGCTGGTATTCGGCGCCGTAGCCGGCCGTGAAGCGGATCTGGCTCAACGCGTAGTCGAAGCCGGCCGCTTCGGCCGTGCGAGCGAGTTTCTGGTTGTATTCGAGGCTCCAGTCGGTACGCTGCTCGATCGTACTGACGACGAGGCCGCCGCTGACGTTCGGCACCCAGTATGCGAATTTGACGCCGTCGGCCGAAGGTTCTTGAATGCTCATGAGAAGTCCTGATCGAATGGAAAAACGAGAGACGGGCTACGCGGCCGCGGCGGCAAGCGCGCGCGGACGCAGCTGCGGCACCGCGCGCTCGACCGCGAGCGCGATGCGTGCGCGCAGTGCGGGGTTCGCGATCTCGTAGCGGTCGAAATCGCTTTCGGCCGCATACACGCCGATCGGCAGCGTGCGCGCCTGGAAGAAGCTGAAGAGCGGCCGCAGCTGATGGTCGATCACGAGCGCATGCCGCTCGCTGCCGCCGGTGGCCGCGAGCAGCACCGGCACATCGACCAGCGACTCGTGATGCACGAGGTCGAACAGGTGCTTGAAGAGGCCGGTGTACGACGCGCGATACACGGGGCTCGCGACGACGAGCGCATCGGCCGTCTCGATCGCGCGGATCAGCGCGTCGAGATCGGGCGGTACCTGCGCGCGCTTCAGCGCGCCGGCCAGCCGGCTGCCGATTTCGCCGAGTTCGATCGACCGTGCGTCGATCGGCACGGCATCGCCGAGCGCGCTGACGATCGCGTTCGTCAGCGCCAGCGTGCGTGACGGCCGCTGCAGGCCGCCCGAGATGGCGACGACGTTGAGGGTATTGCTCATGCCATGCGTTCCCGTTGTCGAGCTGCGCGTTGCCGCGCCGATACCGTGTCGGGTCCGCAAGGAGCGTGCCATTGTCGACGCAGGCGCGATCGCGTCGATCCTCTGCATCACGAAATATCGTTCGAGCGACCGCCTGGCGCGGCTTCCGCAGCCATATGGCCGGCCGTGGCAAGCGTTCCGGAAATCACGTCACATCGATATTCCGCACGGCGATGAACCGGCGGAAACAGCCGTGCTGATGCGCTGCTGCTCAATCAGCAGTGCCGCGCGCTCCAGCCGTCCGATCGCAACGCCCTGCGCGCGTCGTGCCGAGCGCAATGCCGTCGAATCCGCTGTCACGGCAGCACGTTCCCGCGCCGTTGCATCCTGCGCAGCAATCCCGCTTTCGTTATCAGAAATCGATGTTTCCCGTGCGGCGCAAAACACTGAACACTCTGCTGACCGGGCAGCAACCGGACCGCGGCGCCCGTCGGCGCGGGTCCGGCCCGTTCGATCGACTTACGCCTTCATCGCCATGACTTCACTGTTTGCCACGCCACGTCCGGTCAATCTTCGTGTCGTCACCGCGCAGCCGGACGAATCGCATAGCGCGCCCGCTCCCGCCCGTCCGGCGCACCACGCACCGGCCCGCCCACGTACGCACGTCTTCGTCGATCCACGTTCGCTCGCGCTACTCGAGCGCGTGCGGTGCGTCGCGCCGAGCGACGCGAACGTGCTGATCGTCGGCGAAACCGGCACCGGCAAGGAGCTGATCGCGCGCCACGTGCACGACGTCAGCCATCGCGGCGGCGGGCCGTTCGTCGCCGTGAATTGCGGCGCGCTCTCCGACACGCTCGTCGACAGCGAACTGTTCGGTCACGAGAAAGGTGCATTCACGGGCGCGGCCGGCACGAAGCCGGGCTGGTTCGAGGCCGCGAACGGCGGCACGCTGTTTCTCGACGAGATCGGCGACCTGCCGCTGTCGATGCAGGTCAAGCTGCTGCGTGTATTGCAGGAACGCGAGGTCGTGCGGCTCGGCTCGCGCACGAGCATCCCGATCGACGTGCGCGTGGTGGCCGCGACCAACGTCGACCTGCAGCAGGCGGTGGCGGACGGACGGTTTCGCGGCGACCTGTTCTACCGGCTCAACGTCGTGCGGCTCGACGTGCCATCGCTGCGCGAACGGCCCGGCGACATCCTGCCGCTCGCGCGCCACTTCTTCGACGCATACCGCGGCCGCCTCGGCCACGGGCCGCGCAGCATCGATCCGCGCGCGGCACGCCGCCTCGAAGCGCATTCGTGGCCCGGCAATATCCGCGAATTGGAGAACGTGATGCATCACGCGCTGCTGGTGAGCCGTCACGATGCACTGCAGGACACCGACCTGAACCTGGCATCGTCGTGCGTTCCGGTCACGGCCGCGGGGGAAGCAGCGAGCCGGGTGCCTGCCCGGGAAGCGCTCGAGCTGGCGCTGTGCGCGCTGTTCGACGAGGCGCACGAGAACCTGTTCGAGTATATCGAGGACACCGTGATGCGGGTCGCGTTCGACTTCAGTCACCGCAACCAGATCCAGGCCGCGCGCCTGCTCGGCATCAGCCGCAATGTGCTGCGCGCGCGCTTGATTCGCGCGAAGGCGATCGCGGCAGCCAAGTAGGCGCGATCGCGCGGCGGCACGCGGCGCCGCGCGTCAGGTGCTGCGGGTGACGGCCGCGTCGGCGCGTCGCGCATCGTCGCGCATCGTCGACGGCGTGGCTCGGCGAAGGCGATGCGGCGCGCGTTCCCGCAGCGGCGAGCCGCGCGTCGTCCGGCCGCTCGCCGCGCGGTGCGCCGCTATTTCCCGACGCCGCCCGTCACACCGCCGAGCAACGACGTCACGGGCGCGAGCGGATTCGCCGCGGCACCGGCGCCGCCCGCGCCACTATCGACCACACCGGTGACCGTCGACACGAGATTGGTCACCGGAGCAAGCGGACTCGCCGCGCCGGCACCGGCCGCGCTGCCGAGCGCACCGGTCAGCGACCCGAGCGGCGTCGAGCCGGCCCCCGACAGCAAGCCGCCGAGCGGGCCGGACGCGCTCGAACCGCCCGGCGCGCCGTTCGACGGACCGTTCTGCACGGTGGTGATGGAAGCGCCCGCGAGACTCACGATCAGGCCGGGAATCGGCGCGACGCCGTTCGGGCCGTTGGCGTTCACGAGTCCACCTGCGTTCGTGACGGTATTGCCGAGCGCGCCGACGACTTCGCCCACCGCCCCGACCGCCGGTTGCGACGAAACGGAGCCCATCCGCCCCCCTGTCGTCGCCAGCACGCCGCCGACCTGCCCGAGCAGGCCGGCCACCGGCTGCCCGAGGCCCGTGGTCGCGCCGATCTGCTGCGTCGCCTGGCCGGCCGTGATGACGAGCGGCGTGACGGCCGAGCTGAGCGGCTGCGTGACCTGCTGCACGGCGCCCGACGCCAGCGTCGCGCCGACCGTCTTGCCCGCCGTGCCGAGGCCGCCGGCCACGGTGTCGAGCGCCGCGCCGACGGGGGTGGTCACCGGCGCGAGCGGCGCCAGCGGCCCCGAGCCGAGCGCGCGGACGGTCTGCGCGAGGCCCGCGACCGGATTCGCCGTTGCGCCGACCACGTCGCCGAGGCCGGCAACCGTCGTGCCGACCGGATCGGACGTCGAGCCGATCCTGCCGAGCCCGTCGCTGAGCGCATTGGTCGCGGCGCGCGAAATCGTGCTGACGCTCGAGATCGTGTCGCCTGCGCTGCGCGTCACGGCGTTGCCGAGTACCGGCAACGACGCCGCGCTGACGGTCGAGCCGACGCCGACCGCGAGCGCGCCGGCGGTACTCACGACGCCGCGCGTGCCGGGGGCGCCGCTGGTGCCCCAGCCTCCGTCCGGCGTGTTGCTGCCGGGCGCGTCGCCCGCGATGGTTGCGCCACTGGTGCTCGCGGCGGCGCTCGACGGCGCGGCGACGTCGTTGCCGCCGCAGGCGGCCAGCACGCCGGCGGCGGCGAGCAACGCCGCGGACGTGACAATGCGGGTGCGATACATGGTGGTCTCCTCGCGGTCCGGGCGATGGAAGGTTCGATTGAGGACCGGAGGAAGAAACAGCATTTTCCATGCCATTGGTGCGAGCGCACGGGCATTCCCGCCGCCGTGCCGGCGCCCGCGGGCCCGGACAAGCGCCTGCACGCGATCGCGATCGATGCGTTTCATGCCCATGAGCGGCGCTGGTATCGTTACATTCGTGCTACGAATGCTTCGATGTTACGTAACGCTAAGCGCGGCGCATTGCATTCGGCGCGCGCCGCCTGCCATTCACCGCCTACCATCCACAGTACGCAGCCCCGGCGGCACCGCACGCGTGCCGCCGGGCTGCGCCCCATCGTCAGGAAACCGTCGCCATGAAAAAGCTCGTGAACCACCCGTCCGACGTCGTGCGCGAAATGCTCGAAGGCATCGCGCGGCAGTCGCCGCATGTCGCGATCCTCGGCGACGAGCAGGTGCTCGTCCGCCAGCCGCTGCCCGAGCCGTCGCGGCGCCCCGTCGCGATCCTGTCCGGCGGCGGCAGCGGTCACGAGCCCGCGCACGGCGGCTACGTCGGCGAAGGGATGCTGAGCGCGGCCGTTTGCGGCGAAGTGTTCACGTCGCCGCCGACCGAAGCCGTGCTCGCCGCGATCCGCGCGAGCGCCGGCCCGAACGGCGCGCTGCTCGTCGTGAAGAACTACACCGGCGACCGCCTCAATTTCGGGCTGGCCGCCGAACTCGCGCGCGCCGACGGCATTCCGGTGGAGACGGTGATCGTTGCCGACGACGTGTCGCTGCGCGGCCGCGTCGAGCGCGGGCAGCGGCGCGGGATCGCCGGCACCGTGCTGATCCACAAGCTGGCCGGCGCGGCTGCCGCGCGCGGGCTGCCGCTTGTCCGCGTCGCGGCGATCGCACGCGACGCGGCCGCCGACCTCGGCACGATGGGCGTCGCGCTCGACGGCTGCACGATCCCCGGCGCCGACAAGTCGGGGTTCAGCCTCGCCGAACACGAGATCGAGCTCGGCCTCGGCATCCATGGCGAGAAAGGCGTCGAACGCACCGCGCCGATGCCGGCCGACGCGCTCGTCGAGACGCTGCTGTCGAGCATCGTCACCGACCTCGTGCTCGATCGCGGCGAACGCGTCGCATTGTTCGTCAACGGTCTCGGCGCGACCCCGGACATGGAACTGGCGATCGTGCTGCGCGCCGCGTACGACAACCTGAGCCGGCGCGGTATCACCGTCGCGCGCGCATGGGCCGGCACGTTCCTGTCCGCGCTGGACATGCCCGGCTGCTCGATCTCGCTGCTGCGCTTGAACGACGAGCGGATCGCCCTGCTCGACGCGCCGACGCAGGCGCGCGCATGGCCCGGCGGCGGCGCCGTCAACGCGCAGATTCGCGTGGCCGCGGCCGCCGCGCACGACGAGCCGCTGCCGCCGCTCGATGCGGCCGGTCATGCGTGGGCCGCCCGGCTGCAGCCGGCGCTGCGTGCGGTCGCGCAGGCGTTGATCGACCACGAGGCGACCCTGACGGAACTCGACACGGCCGCCGGCGACGGCGATCTCGGCGCGAGCATGCGGCGCGCCGCGCAGGCGATCCTCGCGTTGCCTGACGCCGCGCACGGCTCGCCGGCCGGCACGCTCGCGGCGCTCGGCGCCGCATTGCGCCGCGCGATCGCCGGCAGTTCGGGACCGTTCTACGCGACCGCGCTGCTGCGCGCGTCGCGGCGCCTCGCCGCGGCGGCCGATACCGCCGAGCCGTCGGCACGCGACTGGGCCGCGGCGTTGCGCAGCGCAGCCGATGCAATCGCCGAACTGGGCGGCGCACGCGCCGGCGACCGGACGATGCTCGACGCGCTGCTGCCCGCCGCCGATGCGTTCGACCACGCACTCGACCATGACCGCGACCCCGCGAGCGCATGGGCGGCCGCGGTGGACGCCGCGGAACGCGGCGCGCAGCAGACGGCCGGCATGACACCGCGTGCGGGACGGGCGAGCTATCTCGGCGAACGCGCGATCGGCACGCCGGACGGCGGCGCGGTGGCGGTCGCGTACTGGCTGCGCGCGTTGCTGCCGTACGTGCGGTAGACGGGGATCCGGGCGACGCGTCGGCCTCGCGAGCCGGCGTTCGCCGGGCGCGATCTCCCGGTCGGACCAGACGGCGCGATCCGGGCGATCCATCGGGTTGCCGCGCGGCATCACGGCGCACCGCGCGCTTGCGACCTTACAGGTTGACCCGCTCTCGGCCGGACGCCCGAATTGCGCATTGCAGGTCGGCGCCCCGGCATGCGGCATGACACCCGGGTGACAAAACCGATAGTTTGCTATCGAATGTTTTTGCTCCTATCATCTCGCCCATGACCAATCTGCACGACCTCCGCCTCGCCGTCAGCAGCCTGCTGGTGCTCACCGCGCGCAAGTGGCGCCGCACGAGCGACGGCGTGCTGACCGCGTACAACGTATCCGAAGCCTGCGCGACGCCGCTGCTGATCGCCGGCCGCCTCGGCGAAGGCGTGCGCCAGGGTACGCTCGCCGAACACGTCGGCATCGAGGGGCCGTCGCTCGTGCGCCTGCTCGACCAGCTGTGCGCGGCCGGCCTCGCACGCCGCGACGAGGATCCGCACGACCGCCGCGCGAAGACGATCTCGCTGACGGGCGCCGGCCGCGCGGTCACCGCGAAGATGGAAGAAGACCTGCGCGTGCTCCGCGCCCGGGTGCTCAAGGGCGTCACGCGCGCCGATCTCGAAGCCACGCTGCGCGTGCTGAACGCGTTCAACGCGGCCGATGCGCAGCATCCGGCGTCGCGTCCGTCCCACCCCGCCGACTCCGCGTCATGACCTATCCGAGCCTTCGCGACTGGCTGTTCTCGGGCAAGACGTTCGCCGCGTCGATGCTGGCGCTGTACCTCGGCCTGTATTTCCAGCTGCCGCGCCCTTACTGGGCGATGGCGAGCGTCTACATCGTGTCGAACCCGTTCGTCGGCGCGACGCGCTCGAAGGCGCTGTATCGCGCGCTCGGCACCGCGCTCGGCGCGGCCGCCGCGATCCTGTTCGTGCCGCCGTTCGTCGAGACGCCGTTCCTGTTCAGCGTCATCGTCGCGACATGGTGCGGCACGCTGCTCTATCTCGCGATCTCCGACCGCACCGCGCGTAGCTACGTGTTCATGCTGGCCGGCTACACGATGCCGCTAGTCGCGCTGCCGACGGTGACCGATCCGTCGACGATCTTCGACGTCGCGATCGCGCGGACCGAGGAAATCGTGCTCGGCATCGTGTGCGCGAGCGTGGTCGGCAGCGCCGTGTTCCCGAACCGGCTCGCGCCGACGCTGATCGAGCGCACCGACGCATGGTTCAAGGACGCCGCATTCTACGGCCGCGAGACGTTGTCCGGGCATATCGCGGGCAAGGCGCTGTCCGCGTGCCGGCAACGCCTCGCCGCGACCATCACCGGCCTCGAATTCCTGCTGAGCCAGCTGAGCTACGACCATGCGCACCCGCGCGTGCTCGCCCGCGCGCAGGCACTCGCCGGCCGGATGCAGCTGTTCCTGCCGCTGATGTCGTCGCTCGCCGATCCGCTGATCGCGCTGATGCGCGACCTGCACGTGCGGCCGCCGGCGCTCGACGCGCTGCTCGCCGACGCGGCGAAGTGGTTCGACGCGCCGTTGCCGGCCGTGAAGGCCGGCAGCGACGGCGACATGGCGCACGACCCGGTCGCGGACGACCTGCGCGAACGCATCGCCGCGCTGCAGCCGGCCGACGGCGCGCTGGCGAGCTGGGACGGCGCGCTGCTGTCGAACGCGCTGTGGCGGCTGCGCCAGGTCATCGACATCTGGCAGGACTGCCGCTCGCTGCGCGCGCTGATCGCGAACGAGTCGGGCGTCTGGCAGCCGCGCTACCGGCACTGGCGGCTCGGCGGCACCGAACGCTTCTTCGATCGCGGGATGATGCTGTTCTCGACGCTGACCGTCGTGCTCGCGATCGTGTTCGCGTGCTCGCTGTGGATCTCGTCCGGCTGGCACGACGGTGCCGCGGCCGTCACGCTCGTGGCCGTGTCGTGCAGCTTCTTCGCCGCGCTCGACGAACCGGCGCCGCTGGTGTTCAAGTTCTTCCTGTCGACGGCCGCGAGCGTCGTGTTCGCCGGGCTGTACCTGTTCGTCGTGCTGCCGCACGTGCACGACTTCCCGATGCTCGTGCTGATGTTCGCGGGGCCGTTCATCCTGATCGGCACGCTGCTGCCGCGCCCGCAATTCAACATGGTGACGATGCTCGTCGCGGTGAACACCGCCACCTTCATCAGCATCCAGAGCGCATACGACGCCGACTTCTTCGTGTTCCTGAACAGCAACCTCGCGGGTGTCGCCGGGCTGCTGTTCGCGTACGTATGGACGCGCGCGACGCGGCCGTTCGGCGCGGAGCTCGCGGTGCGGCGCCTGCTGCGCTCGGGCTGGGAGGACGTCGCGCGCTCCGCGTCGACGCAGCCGCTCGACGACCAGCGCAACCATGCATCGCGCATGCTCGATCGCGTCACGCAGTTGCTGCCGCGCCTCGGCGCGTCGGACGACCACCGCCATCCGTCGATCGAGAGCTTCCGCGACCTGCGCATCGCGCTGAACGCGCTCGACCTGCGCCGCTCGCGCCGCAAGCTGACGGGCGACGTGCCCGATGCGATCGACCGAGTGCTGGCCGGCGTCAACGATCACTACACGCGCTGCGCGGCCGCGAATGCGCGCCAGCCTGCACCGCCCGCGCTGCTCGCATCGATCGACGACGCGCTGCAGCGCGTGGCCGGGCGCAACCTGCCCGGCACTTCCGTCGCGCCGGCGGACGGCGGCACGACGCCCGGCGCGCCCGCGGCGCCGGTCACGCCCGCGACGCACCGCCGGCTGCGCGATACGCTGCACGCGCTCGTCGGCCTGCGCCTGTCGCTGTACCCGGCCGCATCCGCGCAGCCGCCGCAAGCCGCACCGGACGGAGCACGCGCATGATCCCGCTTTCCAACCCGTCTTTCCGACCGCGACCATGATCGGCGAAATCGACATCTTCGGCGTATTCGTGCCGGCTCCGCTCGTGCTGATGCTGATCGCCTACCTGATCAACATCGTCGTGCGCGCGCTGCTCGAACGCGTCGGCTTTTACCGCCTCGTCTGGCACCGTTCGATCTTCGACCTCGGCATCTACGTGTTCGTGCTTGCCGCGGTCGTCATCGTGTCTCACCATCTCGTGGCTAGCTAACCGTGAAAAAAACCTGGCTCTCGGCAGGGCAGATCCTGCTCACCCTGATCGTCGTCGTCGTGGCCGCCCTCGTGCTGTGGCGGATCATCAACTACTACATGTTCTCGCCGTGGACACGCGACGGCCACGTGCGCGCCGACGTGATCCAGGTCGCACCCGACGTGGCGGGGCTCATCACCGCGGTGCAGGTCGCCGACAACCAGGAGGTGAAGCGCGGCCAGGTGCTGTTCGTGATCGACCAGGCCCGCTACGCGCTCGCGCAACGGCTGGCCGAAGCGACGCTCGCGCAGCGCCGCGCGACTCTCGCCCAGGCGAAGCGCGAATATGCGCGCAACCAGCAGCTCGGCAACCTGGTCGCCAGCGAACAGGTCGAGGAAAGCCGCACACGCGTCGAGCAGGGCGAAGCCGCCGTCGCCGACGCGCAGGTGTCGCTCGACACAGCGAAGCTGAACCTGCAGCGCACGACGATCGTGAGTCCCGTCGACGGCTACCTGAACGATCGCGCGCCGCGCGTCGGCGAATACGTGCCGGCCGGCCGCGCGGTGCTGTCGGTCGTCGACCGCAATTCGTTCCGCGTCGACGGCTACTTCGAGGAAACCAAGCTGCGCGGCATCCACATCGGCCAGCCGGTCGACATCGTCGTGATGGGCGAGCCGCGGCCGCTGCGCGGCCACGTGCAGAGCATCGTCGCCGCGATCGAGGATCGCGACCGCACGCAGGGCGCGAACCTGCTGCCGAACGTGAACCCGGCATTCAGCTGGGTGCGGCTCGCACAGCGCGTGCCGGTGCGCGTCGTGCTCGACGAGGTGCCCGACGACTTCCGGATGATCGCAGGGCGCACCGCGACCGTCGCGATGCGCTCGCCCGATGCGCGTCGTGACGACAAGGCGAAGCCGGCTGCCGGCGCTGCCGCGCCGGCGACGGCTTCGGCACCCGCGGGCGCAAGCGCGACGGGAGCCTCGCAATGAAGCGGCACGGCCTGCGCCTCGCGGCGGCACTCGCGCCGCTCGCGCTCGCACTCGGCGCGTGCAAATCCGTCGGCCCCGACTACAGGCTGCCGCAGCAGGCGTACGTGAATGCGCCGCTCGCGAACCATGCGCTCGACGATGCGAACGGCACGCTCGTGTCGCGCGACGCGGTGCCCGGCAACTGGTGGCAGCTGTACGACGACCGCGTGCTCGACGAACTCGTGCGCAGCGCGCTGAAATCGAACACCGACCTGCGCGTCGCCGCGGCCAACCTTGCGCGTTCGCGCGCGGCGCTGGAAGTCGCGAACGAACAGGGCGGCTTTTCCGGCCGCGCGGAAGCCGCCGTGCAGCGCGCGCAGGAATCGGCCGAACAGTATCTGCTCGAAAACAAGCTGCCGGTCGTGAACGAGGGCGCGGTCGGCATCAGCGTGTCGTACGAGCTCGACCTGTTCGGCAAGCTGCGGCGCGGCGTCGAGGCCGCACGCGCGGACAGCGAAGCCGTGCAGGCGGCCGCCGACCTCGCGCGCATCACGGTAGTCGCGGACGTCGTGCGCGCCTACGTCGAATCGTGCTCCGCCGGCGACGAGCTCGCGATCGCGAAGCAGTCGCTCGCGCTGCAGCAGCAGCGCGTGAAGCTGTCGCAGCGGCTGCGCGACGCGGGGCGCGGCAACCAGACCGACGTCACGCGCGGCGTCACGCAGGTGCGCACGCTCGCGGCCGACATCCCGCGTTTCGAAGGCCGCCGCAAGATCGCGCAGTACCAGCTCGCCGCGCTGCTCGCGCGCTCACCCGCCGACCTGCCGAAGGCTGTCGCCGAATGCGAGCGGCTGCCGAAGCTGCGCCAGCCGATTCCGATCGGCGACGGCGCCGCGCTGCTGCGCCGCCGCCCCGACGTGCGCGAGGCCGAGCGCCAGCTCGCCGCCGCGACCGCGCGGATCGGCGTCGCTACGGCCGCGCTGTATCCGTCGGTCAGCATCGGCGCGTCGGCCGGCTCGGTCGGCGTCGCCGCCGACCTGTTCTCGTCCACCACCAATCGCTGGTCGTTCGGACCACTGATCAGCTGGTCGTTCCCGGTCAACGGCCAGCGCGCGCGCGTGCGCGAGGCCGAAGCCGCGACCGGTGGCGCGCTCGCGCATTTCGACGGCGTCGTGCTGAACGCGCTGCGCGAAACGCAGTCGAGCCTCGCGACCTATGCTGCCGACGTGCAGCGCACCGATGCGCTGCGCACGGCCTACGAATCGGCGCGCAGTTCCGCTGACGAAACGCACCGGCTTTATACGGCCGGCCGCGAGTCGTTCATCTCCGATCTCGATGCGACGCGCACGCTGACGAGCGTGCGCGCACAGGTCGCCGCGGCCGAGGGCCAGGTCGCCGCCGATCAGGTCAAGCTGTTCCTCGCCCTCGGCGGCGGATGGGAAGGCGATGCTGCGCCCGCTGCGGCGCAGCGGACTTCGGCAGCGGGTACGCCGGCTGCTGCGCCGGCCGCCGCAAAGTAAGCGCGCGCGGGGCGGCAGCCGGCGTGCACGACACGTCTGCCGTCCCGCGCCATCGTGCGCGATTTCGCATGTCCGGTATGTCGATGCCGACGTCGCGCGTCGCCTGCATTGCCGGTAAACTCGTCCGCAGTTTCCGTCATTCGCCGGCCGCCCGTCGGGCCGCCCATTTCCCGGAGAGTCATCATGCGAACCAGCGCCCGTAATCAATTCGCCGGCCAGATCGGCGCCGTCAAGCCCGGTGCGGTCAACGACGAAATCACGCTGCGTACCCAGGACGGCCTCGACATCGTCGCGGTGATCACGCATGGCAGCGTCGCATCGCTGGGCCTCGCGGCCGGCACGAAGGCGTTTGCGCTCGTCAAGGCATCGTCGGTGATCGTGATGGTCGACGTCGACAGCAGCAAGGTGTCGGCCCGCAACTGCGTCTCGGGCACCGTGTCGTCGATCGCGAAAGGCGCGGTCAATTCTGAAGTCGTGATCAAGGCGGCGGGCGGCGCCGAGATCGTCGCGATCGTCACCAACGACAGCGTCGATCGTCTCGGCCTCGCGAGCGGCAAGGCCGCGTCCGCCATCTTCAAGGCGTCGAGCGTGATCGTCGGAGTCGAGTGAGCGCCCTGTCGACCGCACCGACGATCCATCGTGCGCCGCGCCCGCACGCGGCGTGCGACGCTCGACCGGCGCGCGGGCGCACACGATGACGTCCATGCTCGAGCACGCGCATGAGCGCATATTGCAATCGCTGCTGGCCGGGGCGACCGACGCCGATTCTCCGGATGCACGTCTGTTCGGCACGCTCGTCGCGGCACGCGCATGCCGCAACGAGCTCGCGCTGCTCGGTCTGTCTCCCGCGCGGTTGAGCGGCCTGCTTGCTCGCCAGTTCCCGCACCTGGGTTCGGACGATGCCGCCGCGCTCGTGTCGGCGGCCGCCATCGCGCCGCTGCCGACCGCGCACGCGCAGTTCGTCGCGACACTGCACGCGCGATTGATGCAGGATGCGCATTGCGCCGTCGCACGCGACGATGCCGACTGCGTCGCTACCATCATCGCGCATGCGTGCCTGCGCCCCGATCACCTGTGGCGCGATCTCGGCCTCGACGGACGCGCCGCGGTGTCCGCGCTGCTCGACCGCTATTTTCCCGCGCTCGCCGCACGCAATGTCGCGAACCTGCGCTGGAAGAAATTCCTCGCGGAGGAAGCGGCCGCATCGCTCGGCCTGCCGCCCGGGCCCGCCCCCGGATGCCCGGGCTGCGAGGATTTCGGATTCTGCTTTCCCGCCGGACGATAGTCGCGGCGGCGGCTTGCGCGGCTTGCCGGTGCGCATCGTTGACCGACCATGCGCGACATCCGTCCGCACGTTTTTCCCGCGCTTCGTTCGATCGCTGCGCCCACTGGAGGAACCGCCTTGACCGACTTTGCGAGTCCCAATCTGCCGTCGCGCGATTTCGAAGTTACGTCGCTTTTCTACGCGAAGCTCGGCTTCGTCGAAACCTGGCGCGACGACGGCTGGATGATCCTGCGGCGCGGCGACCTGCTGCTGGAATTCTTTTTGCATCCCGGTCTCGATCCGGCCACGAGCTGGTTCAGCTGCTGCTTCCGGCTCGGGAACGTCGGTGCGTTTTTCGACGAAGTGCTCGCCGCCGGTATTCCCGAGCAAACGACCGGCTGGCCGCGCGTGCATCGGCCGAAACGCGAGGCATGGGGCGGCACCGTCGGCGCGCTGATCGACCCGGACGGGTCGTTGATCCGGTTGATTCAGACGGACGACTGACTCGCTACGGTTCGCCCCGTCGATCGACGCCGAAGCCGTGCAGCGGACACGAACGACGGCCCCATAAACGGTTACCTTGCGATGCGCGTGGCACACAGCGCGGGTCGTGCGCCCGTGCCGCGCGATCAGTGTCGATGGCGGTGGTGAATGTCCGGGAAATGCGCGTGACTGTGCGTGATCGGCAGATGCACGTGCGGATGCGTGTGCGGCTCATCGCCGTCGTACGGAAAGTCGTGCGCGTGCTGATGATGTTCGTCGTGCCGATGCCGGTGCGTATGCTCGAGCCGCTCATGCGCATGCTCGTGTTCGTGCCGTTCGCGCACATGCAGCCAGATGCCGAGCGCCATCAGCGCGGCCGCGATCCAGAACGTGACCGACGGCAGCGCCGGCCAGATCAGCAACGACAGCACGACGCCGAACAGCGGCGCCACCGAAAAATACGCGCCCGTGCGTGCACTGCCGAGATGGCGCAGCGCGACGACGAACAACACGAGACTGATCCCGTAGCCGCCGAGGCCGGCCAGCATCGCGGCGGCCGTGGCCGGAACGGCGGGCAGCGACGCACCCGTCGCGAGCGCGATGCCGATGTTCACGGGCCCGGCGACCAGGCCTTTCACGCACGCGATGACCATCGCATCGTTCGCGGCGACCTTGCGGGTCAGGTTGTTGTCGATCGCCCAGCACAGGCATGCGCCGGCAATCAGCAACGCGCCGACCGGCACGCCGGCGCGCCCCGGCACCCACGACAGCAGCGTGCCGCCCGCGACGATCGCAACCATGCCGAGAAACACCTGGAGATCCACGTTCTCGCGAAACACGACCCACGCGATGACCGCCGTCAGCACGCCTTCGAGATTGAGCAGCAGCGCACTCGTGGCGGCCGGCGTGCTCGACAGCCCGAGCATCAGCAGCGCCGGACCCGCGACGCCGCCGGCCGCGATCGCGCCGGCGAGCCACGGCAGGTCCGCGCGCTGCAGCGGCGCTGCGTCCTCGGCCGGCGCGCGGCGGCGGCGCAACCCGCGCAGCAGGATCCCGACGCCCAGGCCGATGCCGCTGCCGAGATAGAACAGGCCCGCGACCATGAACGGCGACATCGCGCCGATCAGTGCCTTGGCGAGCGGCGTCGCGGCGCCGAACAGCGCGGCGGCGGTGAGCGCGACGAGAATCGCGGAATGTCTCGGGTTCATGATGCGGTCTTGGCGTTGGCGTTGGGCGTATGGAATCGGCAGGTTGCGTGCGATGCGGTGGCGCTTGCGGTTTGCCGGTGCCTTTCAATGTCGGGGAATGTCGGACGAATTGCGCAGGCTTTCAGGTACCTGTCGCGTCATGCGCGGGCGGCAACGCAGGCCGGCCCGACGATTCGTGCCGGGGAGATTATCGCGTTTGTGTTGCGGGTCGCCAACTGACGAGCGGCCGGCCGCGGCGGCGCATCCGGACATCTCAACGTCCGTCTCTCGAATACGGCCGCACTTCACGCCTGACAACAGTTCCCGTGAGACATATTCGCGTGGGTGCGAATCCGGATTTCATCGCCGATCCGATTACATTAGGAACACGAATTATCATGATTGAACGCAAGCGGATGTGCGTTGGTCACTCACTCGATGGCGCATGCGTCGATCGTCTGCGCGCAAGCGCGGATACGCAGTCGTGCGGGACGCCCGCCTGTGCATCGTTCTCCGGATGGGACGGCACCGTGCATTCATGATGCGCGCTGACACTCCCCGATGCCTGATCGCCGCGCGCCCGACGTAAGCGACACGTTTCGCAAGCCGCGTCCGCCGACGTGCTTTCGTCGTCGGTTCGATTGGCAGTTCGATGCTGATCGGGCAAGGCTGACTGGCTGTACGGCCAGCGGTGGCAGTCCCGACCCGCCCGGACAAGGACAGGTCGGTCCGTCTGTGATGCGCGATATGCGCGGTGAAGGCCGGCGCGTCACCGCGCATATCGCGCGGCGACGCATCGCGTGTTACTCGCTCGCGGCCGTTTGCTGCTCGGCCTGCGGTGCTGCGTCGGCCGGTGCTTCCACGGCTGCCGGCTGCGGCGCGGCGGCGTCGGCCTGTGCATCGGCCTTCGGCTGCTGCGGTGCGCCCTTCGCTGCTTGTGCGCCGCCCTTGTTGCCCGGACGACGCGACTTCAGCCGGCGCGCACGCGCGGCGTCGTCATGCGTCACACGTCCGGCTTCGTTACCTTGCAGATCGACCCGCACCGCGTCTTCGACGAGACACGACCAGTAACGATTGCCGCGGCACCACGTGGACATTGCCTCGCGCAGCTCGGCTTCGCTCAGGCCGACGGCTTGCGCCTCGCGGGCGAGATCGTCCCAGATACCGACCTTCAGCGGCACCTTGGGAGCCGGATTCTTCGGGAACGCGCGCGGGAACCGGCGCTGCAGTTTGCCGATTGCGACGATGACCGGATCGACCGGCGTCGACGGCTTCGCCGAAGCGGGCTTCGCGCCGGACGGCGCTTTGGCCCCGGCACCCGATTTGGCCCCACGAGCGGGCCGATCGCCGGACTTCGGCTTCGCGCCTGCGTCCGGTTGCGTAGCCGGTCGCTTCGCGTTGCGCTCCTGCTTGGCCTTGGCTGCGAGCTGCGCCCGCAATTCGGCAAGTTGTTCAAAACCCATAAATTCAATCCACCAGGAATATAAGGTGTGGTTCGTGCGGCCATTCCGCACATCGGCGTTCGCCGCATCGCCTGCGGCTCGACTGCCACCGATGCGGATCATTGCGGGGCCGCATCGCCACCACCACTGTTTCAGGCACCCGGCCACGATGCCGGACAAAGGCAGGAGTGGAAGTATACCGGTACGCGCGGCAGTCGGTTGACTCACCGGTTCGGATTTGACGGATCCGGGTGGCAGGCAAGGCGTCCGCGCAGTCGTGACGCGCATTATGGCGGTGTTTTCGACAGGTATCGACACACGCGTTACGTAGTGTCGCTTTCCGCACTTTCTCGCTTCAGTGCGCTTCACGTGAAAAGCATGTGGCCCGAACATCATCGGCTGCCAGTGTCGGCAAAGGTTGACCGGGGCATCGACAAGCTGTTGGTGTCGCTTGGTGTCGCTTGGTGTCGCTTGGTGTCGCTTGGTGTCGCTTGGTATCGCTGGGTGTCGCTGGTGTCGCTGGGTGTCGCTGCCGCGAACGGCAATGCGGTTCGCTGGAGTGGTGTCCCGCGAATCGTGCGCATCGCTAGCACTCGCGGTCATCGAATGCGGCACACGAGGCGTCGCGCTCCGGTCGTTGCGCGCAGTTGCGGCTTCGCGGCGGCCGGCTCGATCGTCGCCAATCAGAACACGCCGAGAGCAAGCCCTGCGGCAAGACCCGCGCCGATCTCCGCGCAGCGCGCGAGATCCTCGCTGCCGATCGTCTTCGGCGCGAGGATGCGCTCCGGTGTCTGCGCATGGGTGCAGACGATCAGGCCCGGCGCCACATTCCTGAGCCGCCATCCGGTCGCGATCCGGTCGATCTGGCGCAGCGCGTTCTGTCCGTCGCTGCCTGCGCAGATCATCGCCGCATACGGACGGCCGTTCACCCGATCGAGTGCCGCGTAATAGCAGCGATCGAAGAAATCCTTCATCAGCCCGGACATCGCGGCGAGATTTTCCGGCGTCGCGAAGAGGTAGGCGTCGGCGGCGAGCACGTCATCCGCGCTCGTCGCATCCGCACGCTGCAACCTGACGTCGACGCCGGGTTGCTGACGCGCGGCATCCGCGGCCGCCTCGGCCATCTGCTGCGTGCCTCCGGTCATCGTGTGATAGACGATCAACAGCGTCTTCATCGGGGTTCGCTCGCGTTCGGTTTCAAATGCGTCCGCCGCACACGTCGGTACGGCTCAAACGGACTACGTCGACGTGTGTGCCCGGGCCTGCGTTCTTCCGCTGTCGAATGGCAGATTCTTCGAGGCGGCAGACGCAGCGCACATCGAGTATATCGACGCGCCTGTTCCACTCCGCGCTTCGCACGATGTGCGGTCAGTCCTGCCCGGCACTCGCATCGGCGCGGTCCGCATGCGCGTAGTACGCAAGAAACATGTCGGCGGCCGTTTCCGCGACCTTCTTCTGCTCCCGCACACCGAGCGGCGGCTGGCCCATCGTCACCTGCGGCCAGAACGCGAACGCTTTTACGATTCCGTGCAGCTGATGCGCGGCGAATACCGGATCGGTCACCGTGAGCCGGCCGGCCGCCGCGGCCGCGCGAATCCAGACCGTCACGTCTTCTTCGCGCTCGCCCATGCGCTCGACCATGTCGCGCGCGCGTTCCGGCGAGTGGATGGCCGCACCGATCGCGACGCGTGCGAGTGCGAGAAACGCTTCGTCGTTCAGCAACCGCAATTTGCGGCCCAGCAGCGCGAGCAGTTGATCGCGCAACGGCACGTCGGCGCAGTAAGCCGGCGCGCCGGCGGTAAGTGTCGCGTCCCACAGCTGATGCAGGATCGCCGCGAACAATGCTTCCTTGCCCGGGAAGTGGTTGTAGACGGTGCGCTTCGACACGTCGGCGCGCGCGGCAATGCGATCCATGCTGGTTGCGTCATAGCCGGCCGCGAGAAATTCCTCGATCGCCGCGGCGAGTATTGCCGCACGCTTTCGGTCGGTCAGGCGCTGAGGAGAAGTGCTCGTATCCATACAAAAAATTTTACACCGCCGAGTTTACTTTTCCCAGGGATAAACTACACTGCTCGGTGTACTTTTATTTCCGGACGAATCGACATGGCTTCGCCTCTCGTTTTTCTTCATCGCGTACTGGGTTTCGCCGCCGCCAGGCGTGGCCGCACGCTGTCCGGCGAGTCGCCGCAGCACAACGGCGAACGCTTCAGCAACGTCGCACCGCGACCGGTCGAAGGCTTCGGCAAGACGCTGGGTATCGCATGGAACATGCTGGTCAACAAGCCGCGCAACACGGTTCCGACAGGCGCATTGCCCATCGATTCACTGACCCGCGAGCAACTCGACGCGGCCCCCGACCGCAGCCTGTATCGGCTGGGGCATTCAACGTTATTGTTGAAACTGCGCGGTGAGTTCTGGCTGACCGATCCCGTGTTTGCCGAGCGTGCATCGCCGTTCCGGCGCGTCGGCCCCAAGCGCTTCCATGCGCCGCCGATTGCGCTCGAGGACCTCCCGCCGTTGCGCGGCGTGATCCTGTCTCACGATCACTACGATCACCTCGACCGCGACACGGTGCTCGCGCTTGCGGCCACCACCGGCGTGTTCGTCACGACGTTGGGCGTCGGCGACCGCCTGATCGAATGGGGTATCGACTCGCAGAAGGTACGGCAGCTCGACTGGTGGCAGAGCATCGACGTCGACGGCCTGACGCTGATCGCGACACCGGCGCAGCACTTCTCCGGGCGCAGCCTGTTTGACGGCAACAGCACGCTGTGGGCGTCGTGGGTCGTCGTCGACGACGATCTGCGCGTGTTCTTCAGCGGCGACACCGGCTATTTCGACGGTTTCCGGACAATCGGCGAGCGTCTTGGGCCCTTCGACGTGACGCTGATCGAGACCGGCGCATACGACCCGCAATGGCCTTACGTGCACATGCAGCCGGAAGAAACCGTGCAGGCGCATATCGACCTGCGCGGTCGCACGCTGATGCCGATTCACAATGGCACGTTCGATCTCGCGATGCACCGTTGGCAGGAGCCGTTCGAACGCGTCACCGCGCTGGCAATGGTGCATGGCGTCGAGCTGTCAACGCCCAGGATGGGCGAGCGACTCGATCTGAATAAGCCGCATCGCGGCGAGCGGTGGTGGCGATCGGTCGATGAGCCGGCAAAGACTTCCGAAACGAAGACACGCCGGTGGCAACCCTGCGCGTCGCAAGCGACGAAGTAGGTTCGATGGCCGCGACGGTTTCTGGGCGGAAACGTCGCGGCGATGAATTTTCGTCGCGATACGGGATTGATGGTCGGTGAGGCCGGAAATCTGACCTTCCACGCTATCCAGATAGACACGGCCGGCCCGACGATGGCAATGCACCTTATCTTGATGCAGTTTCTGCAGATCCCCGTTTCGTATGCGCTGCGATAGACATTGGCCAAGCCCCTCGGAGACGTTCATCCGAGGCTGTCTACAGAATCAGCATTAGTTCGACGCAGTCTTTGGACGCCCGGTAAATTCAACATCGGCCCGGCGCCCGCTTCGATTTCTCCCAACCCCCGTGGATTCGCAATCCGGCACCGCCGGGACAGCGCGTTGTCACGTGACAACTGGCGATGAAGAGGAGCGTCGCATTTCTTGAATCCCGGGTCTGTTCGGCGCGACGTCGCAGCTCGACGGCGTGTCGATTGTCTTCGCAGAGCGAAACGTATTGAAAACTACAAAACACGTTTTCATTGATACGGTTTGACCTCGCTCTTCATCGCTTGAACCCAATAGGACGCTCGAGATCCATGCGCCCCCATTTTACCCATCAATCACGTTCAGTTCGCGTGAAACAACATGAAGAAAGTGGCGCAACTGATTGCTAGACAAGGGTTTACGGAGACGAACCGTTTTAGAGAAATGTTTCACGACCCTGTCGATTCGCGTCATCTCGCCTCGTCGACATGCATGAATTCGCCCCAAAAGCCGTCGCGCGATCAGGATACGTGAAACGACGTCGATACCCGCCACCATTGAAGCACTCGTCAACGCAACAAAGCTCCGAATATCAACCCTCCCCTTGCCACGTCGTCGTGGCAAGGGGAGCGCAGACAGGGGTCAATTTATTGGGGCCATATCATGGCCGCCAAAGTTCCCATCTGACATGCCGTGGGGAGATCGAGAGCCCGCACAGTACAAGAATGCTAGAGGATGGCCGAGCCGCCCGGCCAGTACCGCTCGCTCGCACATATCACTCGCACGTTCCAACTCGCTAATTTGGCTCCCCAATGAAGACGCCGCATCGATATGAAGCAGGTCATTCCGACACGAGACCTCAGCGGTTGTCACGTGACAACCATGCGACTCGAACGGCTCCCCCATCCATGACCTAGTCCGATCGACCACGTCACTTCACATATCGCACGGATTTCTTCACGCTAGCAAGTTCTCTAGTAAGTGCATTGAGGCAAGCGAACCCACCCGGAATCACAACTGAGGCGGGTTGTCACGTAACAACCACGTCCGTCGCAGTCGCAGTCGCAGTCGCAGTCGCAGTCGCAGTCGCAGTCGCAGTCGCAGTCGCAGTCGCAGTCGCAGTCGCAGTCGCAGCACCAGCACCAGCACCAGCACCAGCACCAGCACCAGCACCAGCACCAGCACCAGCACCAGCATATCTGAGTGCAACAGCGGCAATGACGAAAGAGGAAGAAAGAATCCCCACGAGTCCACCGCGCGTCGAATCTGCATACTCCCCGTCGGCGGGCATTTGCGATCTTAGTCATCCGCATCGACTTGTCACGTGACAACTGCAGATCCCGACGCTGTTCAAGTTCTCAAGTAGTTGGAAAACCTGTCCCGCATTTTCAGGTCGACAACAAAATCACCCTTAGAAACCGCACCGCGATTCTTGTCGCTTCCGCCGCTGAATTCCCCACCACTCCATCGGCACTTACTATCTCAAATGACGTGTTGTCCGTTTTTATTTTTCAGTCGATTTGAACTCAAGAAATAATCTGCTAGCCATTTGGCCTGCTTGTCACGTGACAACCACATTGATCAGAAAATTTCTCTGTTTATCTAACACTTTTCTGGACTTTTCAACAACAACTGCATATATTACGCAAAACTCCTTGGAGGAATTTAATGGCTTTCAAGATCGCCGTTAGTAATCAAAAAGGTGGTACTGGAAAGACGACCATCTCCGTCAATATCGCGGCGGCCTTCGAGGCTGGCGGCAACAAAGTCGCCTTGATCGATGCCGACCCTCAAGGCACGTCAGTCAGATGGGTCACAAGCGGGGAAAATACGCTCCCGATGACGGTTCTGTCTTTGGCCCCCGCCGGTCGCGGCATCGGCGGCGAGATCAAGAAGCAGGATGCAAATTTCGATGTGATCGTCGTCGATTGCCCGGGCAACCTCGAAGACCCGCGCATCGCGTCCGTGCTGGAAGTCGCCGATTTCTGCCTCGTCCCGCTGTCCCCGTCGCCCGCCGACCTGTACAGCACCGTCGCGATGATTCGGATGATCGAGTCGATGCGTGCCGTTCGGAACCCGAATTTGTCTTCCGCGCTGATGCTGAATAGCGTCAATGGAAAAACTAAAATGCGTGAAGAAATTTTAAAAATTCTAAAGGCTGAAGAAATAGGGGAGCATCTGCTCGACAGCCAGATCGCGCAGCGAGAGGTCTACCGGCAGACGTTCGCCCTCGGCACCACGATCCATCATCACAATCGATACCTGAAGGGGCTGAAGGAAGCCCGCGCGGAAATCGAGCGGCTGGTCACCGAAATGGCCCAATACATCGCGTCGACGCGCGCTACCGGAGCCGCTCATGGCTAAGGACACCTCAAAAGAGAAGAAGCCGACCGGCAACCTGCACCTCGCGGCCGGGCTGCTGCGCGGGCTCGCGCAGGAAAACGCGGCGCTCGAAACGCGCCTGCCGGAGCCGGTGGCCGCGTCGAATCCCGCCACCGAAGCCGCTTCCCCCGTCGCCCCCGCCTCGACCACGTCCGCCGACGCGATCGACCTCGGCGCGCCGCAGAAAGTCGCGGTCAAGGACTGCATCCCGAACCCGTTCAACCCGCGCGTGTTCTATTCGGAATCGAGCCTGCACGAGCTCGCACTGACATTGAAGCGGGAAGGGCAGATCGAGCCGATCAAGGTCACGCGGCTCCCGGAGTTTCCCGGCAAGCTCGTCGTGATCGACGGGCAACGCCGCCTGCGCGCGACGAGCATCAACGGCGACGAGACGATCAACGCGACGTTTCGCACGGACCACACGCCCGAGCAACTCTATACGATCGCGTATCGCGCCAACCACGACCACGAGCGCCAGACGATCTTCGACGATGCGGTCGCGTGGAAGCGTCTTCTCGACGAAAAGGTCTTCCCCGACCAGAACACGCTCGCGGAAAAGATCGGCAAGGACAAGGCATCGATCAGCAAGACGCTGTCGCTGAACGCTCTGCCCAACACGCTGCTCGAACGGATGGCCAGCGCGAACGATGTGGTCGGCCTGCAGGCGGCGTACTTCCTGAAGCTGATTTTCGAGCGCCTGGGCGAACCGGCTGCCGACCGGCTGCTCACCGCGGTGATCGACCGGAAAAAGTCGGTACGCGACCTCGAGAATTTCCTGCGCGCGCAGAGCGACGGCAACAAGAAGGCGGGGCGCACGCGCTACAGCGTCCGTCACGATTTCGCGCTCGAATCACGCGCGATCGGTCAGCTGAAGACCTATCCGGACGGGCGTCTGGATCTGCAACTGAAGGGAGTCGATGCGTCTCACCAGGAAGCACTCGCCGACCGCCTCAAGACCGTAATCGATGCGTACGTCGCCGAACTGGCAGACGCCGCGCAAAAGTAGCCGCGCCAAGACAAAGGCCCCGCGCCTGCACGGCACCGCGCAACCGGATGAAGTCCGGCGCGCGGCGCATGCCAGGCTGCGAGGCCTTGATCAGTTGGTCGCGAGGCTGCTTTTCAGCAGGAATTCCAGCAGGTCGTCCGAGGTCGGTTCGCCCCAGGTGTCGATCGCCAGCCAACGGAAGAAACTGGTTTGCGCCAGCTTGCTCGCCTTCTTCTTCGGCGACAGCGTGAGATCCTTCGAACCGGCCACCGTCTCGTTGTAGCGCTCGATCAGCTTGGTCTGGTCGTCGATCTCCAGCTCGCGGAAATACGCGCCAGCTTCGTCGACCTTCGCCGCCAGGTATTTGTCGCGAATCTGTTCCTGCTTGCTCTGCGCGGATTCTTTTGCCGGCGCGGCCGTTTCGGTCCCCTGACCGTCGGCCAGCGTATAGCCGTGTGTCAGCGCCTTGCGGAAATACGCGGCCACGTTGTCGACAGGGGCGGCATTCTTCTTCGTAGTCCGATTGAGCGTATAGGCAATTGCCGCCTTGATGCGCTGCACACCGTACTGCGTGATCAGCCGGCGCGCTTCCGAACGCGGGATGCCGAACTTGGCGACTTCGTCGACGAGTGCTTCGTTCTTGACGTCGCCTTCCTCCACCATATCTGCGCTCTGCTTGCGCGTCACCTTGAACTGGACGGCCTCCACGCTGCGACCTGACTTGTGTTCGATCAGCTCGAGCGTATGGTCGGAAACTTCGTTCACCTCCTGAATGCACGGCACCAGGACCTTGCTCTTGAAGAGCTTGTACTCCTTGTACGATTGCGATGCCTTGTCCTGACCGAGGATGAGATCGCGGAATTTTGGCAGCGGAATCTTCGCCGTGATGCCGATCCCCTCGTAGCGCACCGTGTTTTCCCACAGGGCAAGCGAGTGCGAGCGCCGAAACTCGCGCGCGATCCGCATATCGATGAGCGCGTAGATCTCCGGATTGAGCAGCTCGCTGCGAATCTGGTCGGAGAAGCTGTACTTCAGCACCGATTGCTCGAGTTCGGCGCCGGCGAGCAGGCCCGACGCCTTCCACACCGTCGAGCGGTCGGCCGCAAGGTAGTCCCAGTTGACGACGGTACTGATCAGCGAGTTGACCGTGTCCTTCACGTACTTCGTGTTGTTGCTGTTCAACCCGCTTTCGTGCGAGAGCGCGGCGATCGAGATCGAGAAGCTCGTCCGGCCGGGCTCGAACGCTTCCTGACGAAGGGCATTCTTGATCAACGAGCTGAACATCTTGCGCTGCTGCAGCCCGATCTTTCCGGACTTCGGAGCGATATGAATGGCCTGGACCGCCTTGCGCAGCAGATCGGGAGGCTCGGGCGTCTGAAATAGCGAAACCTGCTTGTCGGAGCCTTTGATTGCGGGCTTGCGCGGCATCGTGATGTCCGGAGAAGGTGACCGTGTTGATGGCGGACTTTATACCTTTTCCAGCCACCGAGCAACGTCTCTTTCTACGGTATCACTTTCACTATCGATGCTAAGTTCCAGTCACAAAAGGAAAAACCTAGGTTTTCCTATTTGTTCGGAGCCCCATATCCATATACCTTTGGGTCAAAAGTAGCTCCCAAAACCTTCTACCTGTGTGGTTTGTCGCCAGGATCCGGCATGGGACTTGCCCTATCAAAGGTACCCATTCATGGGAAACAATCGACTCGAACTGGATTGGCGAACCCGATTCGTGGTGCCCTGCAACACGATCTGCGTTCCTCCCATAACGCGCTACCTTCGACACGCCCCATGAATGGGTACCTGTCGAAATCCACCGGCGTGGCGTTGTGTCTTCAACTGTGTCCGACAGGCGAAAATGCTCCCCATGGATGACTACCTTCAGACTCCCCCACAGAAGGTAACCTTTCTACCGGCCTGATCCTGTTTATGGGACGCCACAACCATAGGGACGAGCCAAACGAGATCACGCGGTCAATACAGGCACCCATAAACGGCTACCTGAAGTCCGCCCCATAACCGGCTACCCCACATAAAATGCTGTGCCCGGCGGCACGAACCGATCAGCTGGAACGCACCATAAATGGCTACCAATGGATTCCCCCATAGAGGGCTACCTGAAGTGTTTTTGGGCCGAATTCCCATAACAGGCTACGCGTGCCCCATATCCACAACCCCCATTTCCCACAACGCGGTACCCGATTCCCCAAATCCACAGACCTGAAACCCCATACTCTTCCGCCTGTGCTCCCATAAATGGGTACCGAACACCTGTCAAACCCTTGCCAGACAAGGCTGTGAGCCGTCTAAAAGTAGTTAAAGAAGTAAACGTTGTTTACCAAAGATGTAAACACACGTGTGCCTGTGCAGAAAAACAACCCCCATAAACCGCTACCAAAGGGACTCCAGCGGGCTCAACTGGCACAGCAATCCGGGTCTCCAGCCTGTGGATCCCCGGATATGTGGCCTCATTCTGCGAGCCTCCCAGGCCTGACAAGGCTTCGCAAGAAGGTGAGTACCTACTAACAAGCGCTCAAACGTAGAAACCTATGGGATGGAATCCGCGTTTTCAGGACATAGGTTCCCATCTATGGGATCGGAAAATGCCCACAGCGGGAGGTTTCTCCGTCCGGGATTACCCGTAGGCGACGGCCATCACACCCGCACAGGAATACTGCGGGTACGCCTCAGGGCAGTGAGAAATGACCGGAATTCATCCGCAAGCGGTTATTTTTGCGTCTGTGCCCGCGCTTCCGTGGATAAGTCTCCGGCTATCGCGCGCCGGCTCGTCCGACACTTTTCAGTCAGTAACCCGTGCGCGGACGAAACCCCCGGCCCTTGCTCCGTTCATTTGGCCTCATAGCTTTCTACCTTTGGGCCTGTATCGGAATCGGTACAGGATCCCGACAGCCGGGACAAGAATTGCATCCCTGTGCCGGTCGACACGACAATCAAACGCGCTTCGGTCACGGCGATCCCGGCATGGTTCCGAACGTGAGGCAAGCGCCATCAACCAGGCTCCCCCTCACTGGATACATACTCGAATCCCGAAAATGCTCACCGTCGGAAGTTGTCGGATCCTGTAAAGGCTCACCGACTAGCTCCTCGCAGGTTGATGGACCATCCGTGCGACGCGTCCGCACGAGATGCGGGCACCCGATGGAAAAGCTGTGGCGTATGCGCGCAGCGCCAGACGCGCCGGCGTGCTTGTCGCACAGGCGCAAAACGCTTCGTGACGCAGATACGATGACGCGCGCAGCGCAGGCGCTCATGCGACTGCATCGTACGATGCAGATGCGCGATCGTGAACGAATGCCGATCGAAGCGCTCACCTTGTGCTGCAGATGCCGTCTCCCAAAAGTGGCGACGAATCGCGCCGAACAGGTAACCATGCAAGCGGCCACCGGTTACCCGATCGTTCGCATCGTATCGGGCCGACGTGTAGTGGAGGAACGGGGCGGACTCGGCATGGAACGATTCGTGGTCATTTATGGGAGGAGCCGTCGTTCGCGCGGCCGCAAATCGCAACATGGCGCACAGGTCCGCGATTTCGTCGCATGTTCCGCTCATGAGGCAACGATCGCGTTGCGGGAGCAGCAAATTCCACGGATGAAACAGTCGGCGTCGTACGCGGGCGCGGTGCGCCGAAGCGGATCTCATCCTCATCGGCAACCTGCATCGTATCGACGGAACAATCCGCTTCGTCACATGTTTGCGGCGGTCGCACGCGTCGCGTGATGTATTGCCGTGTCCCTGCGAAACGAGGGTCCGGCGGACACGCGGGAGACGTGACGATGCGACGTTTCCCATACGTATATCCCCAAGAATGTGCGCACGATAGCGCCACATTTTTTGCAACGCGGTTATGATGCAAAGGCCCTGATCGCGAGATGAAGACCGGCCAGGGGCAGGGGCGGTATCTCGATGTACTTTCACTCCGTGACCAATCAGAAAAGAGAGTTCAGCGATGCGAATCCAGATCAAAAAACTGACGCTGGCTGCTACGGCAGCGGCGTTCCTCTTCGGCTCGGCTGCTCCGGTGTTCGCGCAGACCGACGCCAGCGCACCGGCCGCATCCGCCGCTTCGGATGCGAAAGCTGCGAAGCGTGAAGCACGCAAGGCAGCACGGGCAAAACGCAAAGCCGAACACAAGGCAGCGCGCGCGAAGAACAACGCCGAACTGAAGAAGCTCGAAGACGCGGGTTACAAGCCGGCGGCCAACGATCCGAACTACCCGCAGAATCTGCAGAACGCTGAGAAGAAGGCGGGCGAAGCCGCGGGCGCCAGCCAATAAGCGTCCCTCGCGTGAAAAGCCCCGGCTCGAGCCGGGGTTTGTCGTTTGTGCTGCGGAAACGCGATACGTGTCCGGGCACGCATGCGGGTATCACATTCGCATCAAATGATTCGATGTCCTTTGTTTTTAGATGAAGTGGAAACCATCTCGATGCGTTGACTCTTTCTGCTCTGTCCGTCCTGTTCAGACTAGTAGTAATCCTACTGAATGAAAAACGTTGGATGAAGGGCGAGGCGAAAGACGTTCGAGCATGAGCAATACGCGGCGTCGCAACGGCGCCCGAAACCCACACCGACCGAGCGATCGTCGCCATCAGGACCTGGTCAGCGCCGCGCGTTCGCTGTCGCCGCATTCCCCGTCACTTTCAGCCAGTCCTTGAATGCCCGCACGGCTTCGTCCTCCGCGCGCGCAGCCGCCACATAAGTGAAGTAGCGCCACGGCGGCAGTGCCGGTTCGCTGAACGGCTGCACCAGCCGGCCTTCGGCGATGTCGTCCGCGACGAGCGCGATCGGCCCCATCGCGACGCCGAGACCGTCGAGTGCGCCTTGCAGCGTCAGATAGAAATGCTCGAGCGTGAGCGAATGCCGCGGCACCAGATTCGCGTGCCCCGCTGCCGCGAGCCACTCGGGCCACATGCCGGGATAGGTCGCCGCATGCAGCAGCGTGAAGCCCGCGAGATCGGCCGGCGTACGCAACGGCCTGCCATCGAGCAGCTTCGGCGCGCATACGGGTAGCCTGACTTCGGACAGGAATTCCTCGGCGACATAGCCGTCGATTGCCTGCGGGCCGCCGCGGACGATCAGGTCGACCTTGTCGCGCAACTTCTCGATCGGCTCGTTCGATGTCGACAGCCGCACTTCGACGGCCGGATGGGCGACCTGGAACGACGACAGCTTCGGCACGAGCCAGCGCAGCGAAAACGTCGCGGGCGCGCTGACGCGCAGCACGCGCTGCTGCCCCTGGCCGAAATGCTGCGCGGTGGCCAGCGCAATCCGGTCGAACGATGCACCGACCTCGGCGAGGTACGCGCGACCGGCATCGGTCAGGTCGACCCGCCGGTTGTGCCGCTCGAACAGCGGCCGGCCAAGCCACGCCTCCAGTTGCTGGACATGCCGGCTGATCGCGCCATGCGTCACGCACAGCTCGTCGGCGGCGAGCGTGAAACTGCCGTGCCGGGCCGCGGCTTCGAACGCGCGCAGCGAATTCAACGGAGGAAGTCGTCGGGCCATTCATCGTTTCGCGTGAGTTTTACTCACGCGAATGCTCAGATTTAATCGTTTGATCGGGCGATCATGCTTCGCCAATATGGCACACAAACGGCCTACGCGGCCGGAATATGTGTCTGAATTTCTCACATGGAGTATGGAGCATGCCGAACGTGGTGGTGGTGGGCGCCCAATGGGGTGACGAAGGCAAGGGGCGCGTCGTGGACTGGCTGGCGGCGCAGGCCGATCTCGTCGCACGCTACAACGGCGGCCACAACGCGGGCCATACGCTGGTCGTCGGCGACAAGACGTACAAGCTCGCGCTGTTGCCGAGCGGCATCGTGCGCGGCAAGCGCGGCGTGATCGGCAACGGCGTGGCGCTCGATCCGGAGGCGCTGCTGGCCGAGATCGGGCGGATGGCCGAGCTCGGGCTGTCGGTGACGCCGGACAATCTGTCGATCGCGGAGAACGCCACGCTGGTCCTGCCGATTCACCGTGCGATCGACCAGGCGCAGGAGCGTCTGCGTCGCGAGCCCATCGGCACCACGCTGCGCGGGATCGGGCCGGCCTACGAGGACAAGGTGGGGCGCCGCGGGCTGCGGGTTGCCGATCTGGCGGAGCCGGACCGGCTTGCCGGCAAGCTCGACGTGCTGGTCGATCACCACAATGCATGGTTCCGCGGCCTGGGGCTCGAGCCGTGCTCGCGCGACGCGATGGTTGCAATGCTGGTCGACATCGCACCGAAGATCCTGCCGTTCGTGCGTCCCGTGTGGGCCGACCTCAACGACGCGAACGAGCGCGGCGAGCGCATCCTGTTCGAGGGCTCGCAGGCCGTGATGCTCGACATCGACTGGGGCACGTATCCGTTCGTGACGTCCTCGGGCACCGTTGCATCGGCAGCGGCGGCCGGCACCGGCCTCGGCGCGTCGAAACTCGGCCACGTGCTGGGCGTGACCAAGGCGTACGCGACGCGCGTCGGCGGCGGCCCTTTCCTCACTGAACTGAACGACGCCACCGGCGAAACGCTGCGCGCACGCGGACAGGAATTCGGCGTCAACACGGGCCGGCCGCGCCGCTGCGGATGGCTCGATGCCGCGCAGTTGCGGCAGGCCGTGCGGATCTCGGGTATCGATTCGCTCGCGCTCACCAAGCTCGACGTGCTCGACGGCTTTGCGTCGATCGAGCTGTGTGTCGGCTACGAACTCGACGGCGCACGCGTCGACCATCTGCCCGCGAGCCTCGATGCGCAGGCACGCGCAACGCCCGTCTATGAAACGTTCGCCGGGTGGGACGGGACCGTGAAGGGCGTGCGCGAGCGTGCGGCGCTGCCGCGTGCCGCTCAGGATTTCATCGCACGCGTCGAGGCGGTCGCGGGCGCGCCCGTATCGATGATCACGACGGGCGCCGAGCGCGACGACACGATCGTGCTGAGCAATCCTTTCGACCCGGCCTGAGCGCGACGCGGCACGCGCAATGCGTGCCCGGCAGGCCGCCGCCATGCGGCCTGCATCGCTCCGGCGCCGGTCGTCCTGGGGCATGGGTTGTCGCGTGAACGACTGCCTGCCGCCGCGGTGCACGGCAAACTGGACACGCCTGCATCGCTGCGGTACTGTTCCGCACGATTCGCGCCAGACCGGCCCGTGCCGGGGCGGGCCCCGCTGCGAAGCGATTTCAATCCCGGGGACATGTCGATGGACACGTTACAGATGATGCGCATTTTCGTCCGGGTGGCGGAGGAGGGCAGCTTCACGAGCGCGGCCCAGCGCCTGGACATCACCACCGCCTACGCATCGCGTTCGGTCGCGCAACTCGAAACGCACCTGCGCACCCGTCTGCTCAACCGGAGCACGCGCCGCATCGCGTTGACCGATGCCGGACAGCGCTATCTCGACCGATGCCAGCGCATCCTCGGCTATATCGACGAAGCGGAAGCCGAGGCGGCCGATGCGCAGGCGAAGCCGTCGGGGCGCCTGCATGTGCACGCGACGACCAGTTTCGGCCAGGCCTACCTGGTGCCCGCAGTGGTGCGATACCGGCAG
The DNA here is from genome assembly GCF_003853505.1 of Burkholderia sp. Bp9015. Lineage (NCBI taxonomy): Bacteria > Pseudomonadati > Pseudomonadota > Betaproteobacteria > Burkholderiales > Burkholderiaceae > Burkholderia > Burkholderia sp. Bp9015. The sequence goes on along the minus strand of NZ_QTPZ01000038.1, from coordinate 15,156 downwards.
CGCTATCCGTCGGTGGCCGTCGAGCTCACGCTGTCGCAGCACGTGCCCGACATCATCGACGAAGGCTACGACGTGTCGCTGCAACTGAGCGCGACGGAGTTGCCCGACTCGGGGCTGGTGTCGCAGCGGCTTGGCGATGTGCACAGCGTGCTGTGCGCGTCGCCGGCGTACCTGAAGGAACGCGGGACGCCGCGCACCGTGCGCGATCTCGAAGCGCATGCGTGCCTGCAGATCGTCACGCCGATCTTTCCGCGCGACCGCTGGCATCTCGACGGCCCCGACGGTCGCGAGACGTTCGAACTGCCGCTGGCGGATTTCCAGGTCAACATCGCCGACGCGCTCGGCGCCGCGTTGCGCGCCGGCCTCGGCATCGGTTCGTTGCCGATGTCGACCGCGGTGCCCGCACTGGCGAGCGGCGCGCTGGTTCGCGTGTTGCCCGAGTACCGACTGCAGAAACTGACGGTCTACGCGTTGTACGCGTCGCGCCAGTACCTCGACGCGAAGATCCGTACCTTCGTCGATTTCCTGCGTGAATGCGTGCCTGAAATGCTGTCCGCCGACGAGGCTGCGCTGCGCGGTTCCTGCGAGTCCTGAGCGAAGGCGGACGACGTGTGCCGGATCGCATGATGCGGCACACGCATCGTCCTTGAATCCAGGTTCGGCTGAGCAAGATACTTTGCATACCTGAATTGATGGTGAAAAGACGCGGCACGACTTCACCGGCCGGCTGCATCGCTCGATGCGCGCCGTTATGGAAAACCTGCTTTCGATATCGGAGATCGTCGGTTCGGCGTGAAGTGTCGACCGCCTGGCATCGATGCGACGCGTGCCCGCGCGTTCACGCGACCGTTTGCAAGTCGTGCACCGGCCACGCGCAACCCGCTCCTCCGTTTCCGCTCCGTCGAACACAGGCTTCCATGGCAGACCGACCATCCGGATTCCGTCGCCAGCTAATCGAGGCCGGTCTGGTGATCGCGGCAGGCGCCATCGCCGCTCGCGTAACGCAATCCTTGCCGCATACGACAACGCCACGGATGCAAGTCCGTGGCGTTTTGCTTGACGTGCCGCTGCACGGCAGTGGCGGATGCCTGCTGCGGTATTACTGCTGCTTGTCCCAGAGCGTGCGCCCGAAGAACGTGAGCGTGCGATCCCACGCGATCTGCGACCACACCGGATCGAACTGCGTGCCGCCGATGCGGCCGGGGCCGACGGCCGTTTCGTTCGCGAACGCGTGATGCGCGAGATAGCGGTGGAATTCGACGTCGACCTTTGCATCGGTCAGCTTCTTCTCCAGCGCATCGACCTGGTCGATCGCGAAGAACGCATCCTGCGTACTCCAGTGACCCATCAGCGGCACCTTGATCTTCGACGGGTCGAGGTAGTCGAGCGGAGGGAAGCCGTACCACGTGACGCCGGCGTCCGCCTCGGCGAACTGCAGCGACAGCAGCGTGAGCGCGCCACCCATGCAGAAGCCGGTGACCGCCACGCGCGACGCGTGCGTCTTCAGGTATTGCACCGCGCCGGGAATGTCCTGCGATGCGGCGTCGCCGAAATCGAGGTCCGTCATCAGGTGGTGCGCTTCTTCCTCCTCGACCGTCGACTTGCCGCGATACAGGTCGGGCACGAGCGCGAAGTAGCCGCAGCGCGCGAGGCGATCGGCGACGCCGCGGATCTGGTCATTCAGGCCCCACCACTCCTGGATGACGACGACCGCGGGTGCGCCTTCGGTCTTTTCCGGCGTGGCGAGGTAGCCCTGCAGTTCCTGGCCGTCCGGACGGCGAAACGTGATCATGGAACCGGATGATTGAGACATGAAACCGCTCCTTTTCGAAAAATGCGATCAGTGCAGCATCGGGTCGGCCAGCGAGTGCGGTATGCCCGGTGAGTCGAGGTCTCGCTCGCGTTCGCTTCGGCCGGCGCCGACCACGCGGCCATTCTATGCGCAAACGCCGGCGGTCTGCGTGAACGGCGCGATGCGGCGGCCGATTCGCGCGCGCGCATCGATCGGGCGTCGTGCGGCGCGCATGTCGCGTGCGCCGAAAACACAGCACCCCGCCCCGATGGACGGGAGCGGGGTGTTGCGTCGGCAACGGGCGTATCGCGGAATGCGTCGCGTGCGGCAGTCTTACTGACCGAAATAGACCGAGTCGCGAGCGTTCTGCTTGACCACGATCGCGCGGCCGGCACGCACGCCGGCGGCGGCCTGTGCGCCGTAACCGGTCGTGTCGCCGTTCGTCACGCGCGCCTGCGCGGTCTGCAGCGCATTCGGGTAGTGGACATCGGAGACTTCCGGCTTGTACCCGGCCTGTTCGAGCTGGACGAGCTCTGCGCGGACCTGGGCACGCGTCAGTTGGTCCGACGGGTTCGACTGAGCGAATGCGCCAAACGATGCGGACAGGGCGCTGGCCGCGGCGACTGCGTAGATGAACGACTTCATGATGACCTCCGGTTTTCGTAGATTTCGCGCTTCGCTTGTTGCGTTGAGCGGTTGATTTGCATCGTAGCGATCGCGATACCGGTCGGAAATAGGCGTTCCAGCGAATGATTATTGCAACTGGGTAAACGATTCGCGGGAAAATCGGGTTTTGTCGGACGATTGTTGGCGTGCCTGATGGCGGTCACGGGTTGCGGTGCGGCATGATCGTCGCGGCGGCGGTGAGTCGAGCATGGCATGTCGACGCAAGAACGATGGGCCGGCGCGCTACAGGACAGGAGCGTATGGCGACCGAACGCCGACCTTGGCCCCGAGCTTGGCCGATAGAAAGCTCAATTGAATCGGATAACGAAGTATTGATGGTGGGCACGGAAAGCCGCACGCCCCATCGCGTTGAAATCGAGCCGAGCCTTTCTGCACGCATCGACGGGAATGCCCGTGCCATCTCGTCGCGCGTACCGCATCACGCGTCGACGATCGCCTGCCGTTTCCGGTATTCGGCAGGCGTGATCCCGACATGCCGCGCGAACGACCGTCTGAGCGTATCGACATTCGCGAAGCCGCATTTCGCGGCGACCTGCTTCGGCGTGTCATGTCCGTTTTCGAGCAACTGGCGAGCCGCCGCGACGCGGGTCGCTTCGACCCACGCGGCCGGCGTCATGCCGACCTCCGCGCGAAAGAGCCGTGCGAAGTGGCGCGGGCTCATGCCCGCATGCTTCGCGAGTTCCGCCACCGAGTGCTCGAGTTCCGGATGACTGGCGATCCAGCGCTGGACTTCCTGCAGCACCGAACGCCCCGCCGGGCGCGCCGCGCCGCTGCGGCTGAACTGGAGCTGCCCGCCCGGGCGCTTGAAGAACATGACGAGTTGCGCGGCGACGCGCCGCGCGATTTCCCGGCCGAGATCCTCCTCGACCAGCGCAAGCGCGAGATCGAGGCCGGCCGTGACACCGGCACCGGTGCGCAGCTTGCCGTCGCGTACGTACAGCGCGTCCGCTTCGACGGTGAGCGACGGATAGGCGGCGGCGAGCGCATCGGCCGCGGCCCAGTGCGTCGTCAGGCGTCGTCCTTTCAGCAGGCCGGTCGCCGCGAGGATGAATGCGCCGGTGCAGATCGAGCCATACCGTTTGCTTTGCACGGCGGCCGATCGAAGCCACGCGAGCACGTCGGTGCGCAGCGCGATCCGGCCGGCACCCGGTGCACCGGCAACGAGCAGCGTATCGATGCGATCGGGAATGTCGGGAGCGATCCAGTCGGCCAGCAATTGCGCGCCCGATGACGTGCGGATCGGGCCGGACTCGCTCGCGATGATCCGCAGCGTATAGAACGGTTTGCCGCTTTCGGCGTTTGCCTGTGCGAATACGTCGAGCGGCGCGGAGACGTCGAGCAGCTGTACGCCCGGTACCGCGAAAATACCCACGACCTTCGGCATGTTCGGTTGCGTGATGTGTCGAATGTGACGCGTAGCAGTATAGACGCGCGGTGCGATGCGACGGGCGGGGCATCGGCGCATTACGCGGGTGCGATTCGATGGTTCCGGCAGTGGTGGCCGTCGATCGAGCAAAATGGCAGGATTTGGCGTAATACGCCGATTGATGCCAAACGACGGTCTCCGCAGAATGAATGCTGTCTTCCAAGGAGGTCGATCATGACTGTGAACGTCGCCGGCATCACCCTTCCCGATAGCCAACTCGCGCGCGAGATCACCGAACTCGTACGGGATACCGAGTCCGAGCTGCTGTTTCATCACTCCAGCCGCGTGTACTACTTCGGTGCGCTCGCGGGCCAGCGCCGCGGGCTGAGCTACGATCCCGAACTGCTCTATTGCGGCTGCATGTTCCATGACATGGGGCTCACGCATCGACACAGCAGCGCGTGCGAGCGATTCGAAGTGGACGGCGCCAATGCCGCCCGCGATTTCCTGAAGAGCAGGGGTATTTCGCAGCAGGACATCGACGTCGTGTGGACCGCGATCGCACTGCACACCACCCCCGGCATTCCGCAGCACATGCATCCGGTCGTCGCGCTCGTCACCGCGGGTGTCGAGATGGACGTGCTGGGCCTCACGTATCCGGAGTACAGCGACGTCGAGCGAGAAGCCGTCGTCCACGCGCATCCGAGGACGCCGCGCTTCAAGGAAGACATCATCCAGGCGTTCTACGACGGTATCCGGCACAAGCCGGACACGACGTTCGGCAACGTGAAGGCCGATGTGCTGGCCGACAAGGATCCGCATTTCCATGCAGGCAATTTCTGCAGCGTGATCCGAGCGTCGGCGTGGGCCGGTTGATCGGTGTCGGTGGCAGGCGGGGCGGGGGGAAGGCAACCGGTGCGACGCATGTCGAATTCGGTGGCCGGACGTGGCGGGCTCCGTTTCGTCGATGGAATATTCATTAGAAAAGTTGTTACGTGACAACTTCATGACGTCAGTCAGCGACTTCATATACGTGAATTTCACGATCCCGCTTCAGACGCGCATCTCCGGCCGCGCGTGCCGGCGCGGCGAGCGGGAAGCCCCGTTTCGCCGACACCCGCAATTGCCCGCCGTCGACCGGTCGTCGACCGCCTGACGACCGAATCCGCCCGTCTTCGGCAAAACGCCTATAATGGTTGGGCAAATTGCCGGAGAAGAGTCATGAGTACGATCGCGTTTCACCCTTCGGGCGTCGCGCACCCGCGCCAGGCAGAGTTCACGATCCTCGAGCAACTGCTCGCGATTCGCGTGCGCTCGGGCGCCGATCTCGCGGAGTTGGCGAGCGCGCGTGTCGACGTCGCGGTGATCGACCGGCTGTCGGAGCGCGGCCTGAAGTCGGACGAACTCGCCTTCATCATCCCGCGGCGCACGCTGAGCCATCGCCGCCAGGCGCACGAACGGCTGTCGCAGGAGGAGTCCGACAAGGCGATCCGGCTGGCGCGCATCGTCGCGCAGGCGACGGCCACGTTCGGCGACCAGGACAAGGCGATGGCGTGGCTGCGCAACGGGCTCCAGCGCTTCGGCGGACGCACGTCGCTCGACATGGCGAGTACCGAGCATGGCGCGCGGCTCGTCGAGGAAGCCCTCACGCAGATCGACGAGGGGTACTTCGCTTGACGACGCTGTGGCGCATCAGCAATTACGCGGACCTGAAAGGCATCGGCGGATTGCGGGCCGGCGGGCGCTGGCATTTTGCCGGGCAGCCCGTCGTCTATCTCGCCGAGCATCCGGCGCTCGCGCTGCTCGAGACGCTCGTTCACTTCGAAATCGCCACCGTTGCGCAATTGCCGAGCGGCTACCAGCTGCTTCGGGTCGAGGTGCCTGAATCGGTGGATGTTGCCGAGATCGCGGAGGGCGATGCGCCGGCCGACTGGCGAGAAGACGTCGACTGGACCCGCAGCGCCGGCACCGAGTGGCTGCACACGCAGCCGAGCGCCTTGTTGCGCGTACCGAGCGTCGTCGTGCCGCACGCGCACAACTTCCTGTTGAATCCGCTGCACCCTGCCGCATCCGGGATCCGCATCGCCGAAGTCATGCAGTCGCCGTACGACAGCCGGATTCTGCGGCTGATCCAGTCGAACAAGAGCGAATAGGGCTGATTGCGCGCCGTCGCGCGGCACCGCGCCGATCAGCGCTCGCCTGCGGCTCCGGTCTGCCGGTCGCGGCGGGCAGGGTGCTGCACGTCACCAATGCGAAACATGAAGGCGGCACATGGCAGCAACGATCGATGAACAGAACGGCCACGCATCGTGGCAAGGGGGTGCCGTGACGAACGCGCATCTGCTCGAAATTGACGCCATCCTGTCGGGCCCGGGGTTTTTCGATTTTCTCGGCGACGTCGATTGCGATCGAGCGCTGGCCAGCCGCGAGGCGGAGCCGTTCGACGCCGGCTGGATGACGGCATTCGACGAAATCGACGGCGATCCGGGCGCCGTGCTGGACAAGCCGGCCGTGGATGCCCTGAGGGAAAAGGCGTTCAGGCTCGCGTTCCGGGCATCGGGGAATGCCGACATCGCGGCGTGCGTGTCGGACGACATCGAGCTGATCGCGCGAAGCCGGCTGTCGGGCCGCACCGACGGCTGGCCGTCACGCGTTCTTTGGGATGCCTACAGGAACGGCCGGTTTCCCTGCTAGCCGATGCGGCGTACCGGATGCGCCGATGCATGCGATCGGACGATGCCAATCACGTGCCTGCCGCGATGATTGTCAAACAGTGTGAGTCAATCGTCAGCATTTGCAACGGAAGTAACAGTCCCCGCAATTCGACGGTTTCGGGCGTGGGTGCGGCTACATTGGCTCCACCTGCCGCACGTCGCGGTGAGGCATGCGACAAGCCGCACGAAGGCGGCCCGCAGCAACAACGTCTTTGGGGAGAATGACCATGAACAAGATTCGCACGATTCTGCTTGGCGCCGCGCTGACGGCAATCGCGTCGGCCGCTTTCGCACAAACGGCCCAGACGGGCGCAGAAGGTTCCGCCGGCGTCGGCGCACAAGTCCAGACGCCGCTGCTCGGCGGCGGCGTGGGCGTGCAGGCGGGTGCAGGCGCGAATGCCGCGGGCTCGGGTTCGGGCGCAGGCAACCTGGTCGGCGGTGCGCTGAACGGCGTGGGCAAGACGGTCGGCGGCGTCGGCTCGGCAGCGGGCAATGCGGTTGGCGGTGCGACGCAGGCGGTCGGCTCGGCTGCAGGTTCGGCGAAGGATGCCGCGACATCGGCCGTGCACACGACGAAGTCGCACGTGAAGCACGTTGCATCCTCGGCAAAGAGCCACGCGCAAGGCGCGGTGTCGACGGCGGGTGATGTCGCAGGCGGCGCGAAGGCGAAGGCCGGCGAAGCGCTTGAGGGTGCGGCGAACTCGGTGCAGGGCGGCGCATCGGTCGGCGTGAAGGGTTCGGCGTCGGCACAAGGCGGCGCGCTGTAAGCGATACGCTTTCAGCCAAGGCCCGGCCCGCTTCGATGCGGGCCGGGTCTTTTTTTGGGCGCGAGCCGCGCATCGCGGCCGCGTCAGTGTGCCGCGAACCGGAACAGGCGTGCCGCGCACCCTCTGCCCATTGCCTGCCCGCCATGCTTAAATAGCGGGGCTCCCGGTCGACGGTCGTTCTTGCGCGGCACCGGTCGATGCAGGCAAGCATGTCCGATCGGCATCATGACGACAGACGACTCCAAAGCGCTGCCGCGGCCCGCCCGGCGTGGTCCGATAACATTCCGAGGCACCACGACCATGACCATCCCGCTCCGTCTTCTCGCGCCTGCTTGCGTGCCGCGGTTCGCGGCTTGCGCGTCACCGCCTATGCCGTGCGGCGAGTGACGCGTGCGGGGTGAGCACGGTGGGCGCGAGGCCGGACGAATTCGCGGCGCCCGCTTTCAGGTACCATCCCGACCCGCTGGCGACGGGCGGCACGATCGGTGCGGACGAGCGCCGCCACCCGCGACGGCGCATCCGGCGGCGGTCCGGACTGCGACCAGCGGCCGCGCGTCGTTCGACGGCGCACAATGCCGGTCGACATCGCCCTTTCGTCATGAACCAGAGGAATCTTCGTGAAGTTCATCCACGCCGCAGACATTCACCTTGACAGCCCGCTGCACGGCCTGAGCGCGTATCCGGATGCGCCGGCCGCGCAGTTGCGCAACGCGTCGCGCGAGGCGCTGCGGCAGCTCGTGGATCGTGCGATCGAAGAGGAAGTCGCGTTCCTCGTGATCGCCGGCGACCTGTACGACGGCGACTGGAAGGACCACAACACCGGCATTTTCTTCGGCCAGCAAATGGGCCGCCTGCGCAAGGCCGGCATTCGCGCATTCGTGCTCGGCGGCAATCACGATGCCGAAAGCGAGATGACGAAGAAGCTGACCTTGCCCGACAACGTCACCGTGTTCGGCCACCGCAAGCCGGAAACCTTCAAGCTGCCGGAATTCGACGTGGCGCTGCACGGGCAGAGCTTCAAGGACAAGGCCGTCGTCGACAATCTCGCGATCGGCTATCCGGATCCCGTGCCGGGCCATTACAACATCGGCGTGCTGCACACCGCGCTCGAAGGCTATGCGGCGCATGCAAACTATGCGCCGTGCTCGCTGGCGGAATTGCATGCGAAAGGCTACGACTACTGGGCGCTCGGCCACGTGCACGAATTCCAGCATTGGTCGGGGCCGTCGACCGTCGTGTTTCCCGGCAACCTGCAGGGGCGCCATATCCGCGAGACGGGCCGCCGTGGTGCGGTACTCGTGACGGTGGAGCAGGGCCGCACGCACGTCGAGCGCCTGTACCTCGACGTGCTGCGCTGGGAAGCGTTGTCGGTCGACGCGTCCGATTGCCTGACGGTCGCCGACCTGTCGAGAAAGATCGGCCAGTCGCTGGAGACGCTGTTGAGCGTCGATGGCCACGTGCCGCGCGCGGTGCGCGTGACGGTCACGGGCCGCACGCCCGCGCACGGTCTCTTCTTCGGCCGTGCGCCGCAATTGCGTGCGGAGGTGCTGAACCAGATCGGCATCATCGGCAACGAACGGCTGTGGCTGGAGAAGGTCCGGCTCGCGACGTCCGCGCCCGTGCAGCCGCAAGGCGAGAGCGAGCAACTCGAGGCGCTGGAGGATCTGAAGCAGATCCTGGCCGATGCCGCACACGATCCGGATTTTCTCGCGCTGCTCGAACGCGACCTGAAGCCGTTCGTCGGCAAGGTGCGCAGCGACGTGAAGGAAGAGGTGCCGCTGCTGACGATGGCGCGCGCCGGCGAACTCACGGCGCTGGTCGAGCAGGTCGGTCCCGCGTTGCTCGCGCGGCTGGCGAGGGGGGAATAAGCGATGCGAATCAGCCAGCTCGACCTGATCAAGTACGGCAAGTTCACCGACGAGACGCTGCGCTTTCCGTCGGCCGGCCAGGATTTCCACGTGATCGTGGGGCCGAACGAGGCCGGCAAGTCGACGATCCGGACGGCCGTGTCGGAACTGCTGTTCGGGATGAAACTGCAGACCCCGCTCGACTTCCTGCATGCGACGCCCGAACTGCGGATCGGCGGCGTGCTGGAGGGCGGCGCCGGCGCGCTCGCCTTTCATCGCGCCCGCGGGCGCAGTCCGCTGCGCACGCCCGCCGACGACAAGCTGCCGGACGACTATCTCGACGCCATCCTCGACGGCGCGACGCGCGAGTTCTTCGAACAGATGTTCGGGCTCGACCACGGGCGGCTCGTCGACGGCGGCCGGAGCATTCTCGACGCGTCCGACAAGCTCGGCCAGGTGCTGTTCGAATCGGCGGCGGGTGTCGGCACGCTCGGCCCCGTGCGCGAGGAACTCGACGCGCGCGCGGCCGAGCTGTGGGCGCCGCGGCGCAGCGGTAGCGCATTCGCGCAGGCCGAGACTTCGTTCAACGAAGCAGTTGGCGAACTGAAGGCAGTCCAGGTGCGCACGCGCGACTGGGTCGATCGCAAGGAGGCGCGCGACGCGGTCGAGCAGGAGATCGAGCAGGCGCGCGTGGAGCAGCGTCGCCTCGAAGCGTTGCGCTCGAAGCTCGAGCGCGTGCGGCGGCTGGCGCCGTACCTGAAGGAACTGACGATCAAGGAAGCGGCGCTGGCCGAACTGGGGGCCGTCGTCGAGCTGCCGCCGACCGCGTATGCCGACTTGCTGAAAGCGCAAGGCGATCTCGCGGCCGAACAGAAGGTGCTCGAGGAACGGCGCGCGGACCTGCTCGCGAAACGGCAGGCGCGTGATGCGATCGATCCGGATGCCGACGCGCTCGCGCTCGAAGCCGATATCGAAGCGCTCGACCGGCTGCGCGGCGCATGCATGAATCATGCACAGGATCTGCTGTTGCTCGGCGCGGACGTCGAGCGGCATCTGTCCGCCGCGGGTTCGGCCGCCGCGCAGCTCGGCTGGCCGACCGACGAGACGTCGCTGCGCGCGGCCCTGCCGACCGCGCTGTCGCTGAAGACGGTCGCGAACCTGCTGCGCGACCACGGCGCGCTGCATCAGGCGCTGGCCGGCGCGCGCGAGTCGCTCGACGAGCGCACGCAGGAACTCGCGCAGGCACGGGAACAACTGGCGCGCCTGTCGACCGTCGATGTGCCTGAAGCGCTTCGTGCGGCGCTCGCCGATGCGCAGGGCTTTCGCAATAGCGGGCAGCGTGAACAGGCACTCGAACGCGACATCGCGGCCGCCGAGCAGACGCTGTCCGACGCGCTCGATGCGCTCGGCCAGTGGCGCAAGCCGGTCGACGCGCTGCGTGCGCTCGACGTGCCGTCGGCGGCTCGGCTCGGTGTGCTGCTGACCGAAGCGAGCGAACGCGCGAGCGCGGCCGCCGCCGCACGCGATGCACGGGACGGCGCGCAGGAAGAATACGAGCGGCTCGAACTGCAGGAGAAGCATTTCGCTCAGACCCACAAGGTCGTCACGACCGCCGAGGTGCTGGCGGCGCGCGCTCGCCGCGATGGCGCCTGGGGCGACGTTCGCAGCGGCGCGGTGGATCTGGCAACCGGCGCGCCGGCCGTCGACGATGCAATTCGCCTTGCCGACGAACTCGTCGATGCGCAGCTCGGCGCCACGCAAGCGGCGGCGACACTGCAATCGCTGCGTCAGCAGGTCGAATCCGCGCGCGTCGTGTTGACGCGCCGACAGGCGACCGTGGACGAGCGCGAACGCGAGCTGGCGGCACATCGCGACGCGTGGGCCGAACTGGCGACGACGGCCGGCGTGCCCGGCATGCCGCTGGCGGCGATGGGCGACTGGCTCGCCAAGCGCGACACGGTGTTTGCCGCGCAGCTCGAGCTCGACCGCCTGCGCCGCGAATTCGCGACGATCCGCGATGCGCGGGCCGGTGCGGAAGCCGCGTTGCGTTCGGCGCTGCGCATGGTATCGCGCGGCGGCGACGCCGACGGCCTGACGGCACTCATCGCGATCGCCGGGACGTTCGTGCAGTCGGCGGAAAAGACGCTCGCGCAAAAGGACAGCCTGGAGGACCGCGCGCGCGAAGCCGAACGCGGATGCGCGACGGCTCGTTCGCGCGCCGACCAGGCCCAGACCGCCTACGATGCGTGGCACGCGCAATGGCGCGACGCGCTTGCCGACGCGAAGCTGTCCGCCCATGCGGTGACGCTGGCTGCCGCGGAAGGTGCGCTCGCGCTCGCGAATACGGTGACCGCCGAACTGGCCGACGCCGATGCGCCGCGCAATCGGATGACCGCGATCCGCGCGGAGCTGGCCGCGCTCGAGGCCGGCGCACGGCGGCTGGCCGAAGCGCTCGAGCCCGCGTGGCTGGCGAGCGGCGACTGGCTGGACGTTGCGCGCCGGTTGACGATGCGCGTTGCGGCCGCACGGGAAACCGCGCGTGCGATCGGTCGTGCCGACGACGCGGTGCGGCAGGCTGACGGCAAGGTCGCCGATGCCGCCGCCGCGGTGGCAGGCGCGGATGCGCGCATTCAGCCGTTGCTGCAACTGGCCGGCGTCGCATCGATCGACGCGGCGCTGCCACTGGCCGAGCAATCGGATCGGCAGCGCCAGCTTCGACAGGCCGTCGATGCCGCGAAGGAGGCGCTGGTGCGCGACGGCGACGGCTTGTCCCAGCCGGCCGTCGAGGCCGAGGTCGCTGAACAGGACATCGCCGACGTGCCCGCGCATCTCGAAGCGGTGAAGCAGTCGCTGGGCGACGTCGGCACGCGCCTGAACGCGCTCGCGCAGCAGCAGGTGGTGGCCCGGCAGGCATTCGGCGCGATCGACGGCCAGGCGAATGCGGCCGTGGCCGAAGCAAAGCGGCAGGAAGCGCTCGCGGCGATGGGCGATGCAGCGGAACAGTATCTGGAAGCGGCGACCGCTAGTCGCTTGCTGAAGTGGGCGACCGATCGTTATCGCGACCAGAAGCAGGGGCCGATGCTGCGCCGGGCGGGCGAGATTTTCGCGGGACTCACGCTGGGCGAATTCGCGCGGCTGACCGTCGACACCGAACGGACGCCGCCCGCGCTGTATGCGCGGCGCACGAAGGGCGCGTCGGTCGAGGTCGCCGGCCTGAGCGAAGGGACGCGCGACCAGTTGTTCCTCGCGCTGCGGATCGCGGCGCTCGAACTGCAGCTCGCCAGCAGGACCGCGCTGCCGTTCGTTGCCGACGACCTGTTCATCAACTTCGACGATGCACGTGCGAAGGCGGGGCTCGAGGCGCTGCGCGATCTGTCGACGCGAACCCAGGTGCTGTTCCTGACGCACCACGATCACCTGCTGCCGCTCGTGCGGGACGTGTTCGGCGCGCAGGTCAACGTGGTCGCGCTGCAGCGCGAGGCAGCCGGCGCATGACGCCGGGCGGCCCGATGTCCCGATACGTGGGAATGGTCATCGCGTACAGGTAGTATGTGCGGTTCCGAAACGCACGCGACCGGTTCTGCCGGTCACGGGTCCAGCCACACGAGGGATCGACATGAACAAGCTGGTAGCTGCGATTGCGTTCGCGGCGGACAAGCATCGCAATCAGCGGCGCAAGGACGACGAGGCGTCGCCATACATCAATCATCCGATTGCGCTGGCCGCGGTGCTGGCCAACGAAGCCGGCATCGAGGACGAGCGCGTGATCGTCGCCGCGGTGTTGCACGACACGATCGAGGACACGGAGACCACCGAGCAGGAACTGCTGCGGCTGTTCGGCAAGGACGTCGCGGACATCGTGATGGAAGTCACCGACGACAAGTCGTTGCCGAAGGACGAGCGCAAGCGCCTGCAGGTCGAGCATGCGGCGACGATCAGCCGCCGCGCGAAGCTCGTGAAGCTCGCGGACAAGATCTGCAACCTGCGCGACATCGCCCGGCATCCGCCCGCGGACTGGCCGCTCGAGCGCAAACAGGCGTACTTCGACTGGGCGAAGTCGGTCGTCGACCGTATGCGCGGCGTACATCCGGGTCTGGAAGGGATCTTCGACGCCGCGTACGACGCGCGGCCGGCCGACTGACGCGCGGCCATGCGGGCGGCCCGATCCCGATCCGTCGCGCGGTCACTGCCTGCGGTGGCGGGCGTCGACGTGGGTGGCGACAGGAAGCAGTGCGACCTCGTGATCCTGCGCGGCTCGACGATCGTCCGGCGCGAGGCGCGGATCGCGCCCGAAGCGCTGCCTTCGCTGTGTATCGAGCATGACGTGGTGGCGGTCGGCGTCGACGCGCCGAGCCTGTGGTGGACCGGAAGCGGGCGCCGGGCGGCCGAGCAGGCGCTCGCGCGTGAACGGATCTCATGTTTCCCGACGCCGTCGCGCGAGCAGGCCGTGGCCAGCACGTCGGGCTTTTTCGACTGGATGTTCATGGGGGAGCGCGTCTACCGCGCGCTGGCCGGCGCCTATCCGCTGCTGACCGACGCACGGTATGCCGGCGGGCGCGTGAGCTTCGAGACTTATCCGTACGCGATTACCTGTGCGATGCTCGGCAAGGCGATTGCGTCGGCGAAGCAGAAACGCAACCAGCGGCGGCAATTGCTCGCGCAACTCGGAATCGATGTTTCGACGCTGCGATCGGTCGACGCGCGGGACGCCACGCTGTGCGCATTGACCGCGCAATACGTGATCGACGGCAGCGCACACGCGTATGGCGATGCGGAGGGCGGGTATATCCGTGTACCGGTCGTCGGCGAGACTATCGTTCTCGATACGCTCCAGTCACGGGCCGCGGCTCGCTGATACCGGTGAACCCGTGGCAGCGGGGTGAGCTTTTTCGGGAGGCGCATCGGACTGCCGACGTCACGGTGTCGAGCAGGGACGGCCGTTCGGCATGTGCGCAGCAGGTGGCGTGCGCATCGACATAGGCAGTCGACGCACCGTATGCCTCACGGCCGTGATGCTCAGTCTTCGAGAATGGACTTCGGTACGCTGGAGAGATCGCAGGCATCTGCCTGCTCGAAGTAGCCTTGCGCATCGTCGATCATCACGACCGCGACGTCGATCAGTTCGTCGAGCCGCTGCAGCAGCGATTCGCGCCACTCGATGTCCTCGTCGCGCTCGGGCGTCTTGTCGAGCTGCTCGATGATCGAGTCGGCGGTCTGCAGGAACGGGATCGCCTGTTGATAGTTTTCGATCGAGACCATCGCTGCGTTGCGCGCGCCGACGAGCCGTTCACGATGCTCGTCCGCTAGTTCGGAATCGCCGCTGATGCGCGGCAGTACATCCGAGATGCGTTGCAGGAGCGGCGGGACCTGTTCTTCGAGCATGACGGCGCGCTCGCGCAGCGCGGCGTATTCATCGCGGAGATCGGCGTCGCCGCATTGTGTGGTGCTGTCCATCGTCGGTGTGAGTGCGTTGTTCGATCGCGGCATGATACTCGACGGCGTGCGCCCCCTCGTTTGTTCCGCAGCAGGATGACGAGAGCGCGACGCCAATACGGAGCGCGGTGGACCAGAGGATGTCGTCGACCGTCTATATATAGGAGGAAAGAAGGCGGCGCTCCTGATCCGCCGTGGACTTCTCGCGCTGCAGTATTTTGAGCGTGACACCCCAAGCCCCGAGCGCGGCAGCGCACGGGGCTTTTTCAAAATATTTTCACAAAGGGGTTGCGGAGAGCGGGGCGGGTGCTTAGAATCACGCCTCTTTCGCGCTAACGGAAACGCAGCGCGGGGGAAGAAGGGAAGCGGTGCTGTCGGGCGGGTCGTAGCGGCCTCGGCGGTGCAGGAAGTTGAACCCCAGCCGTCGCAACGAAGCAGTTAAAAAGTTGTTGACGAACTGAAAAAAGCGGTTCATAATCTCGCTTCTCTGCTGCTGAAAACGCAGCGCTGCTGAGAAAACCTCCGGGTCCTCGCAGAAATGCTCTTTAAA